>JAXHMJ010000005.1:2293495-2621138 GCA_034521575.1 candidate division KSB1 bacterium | reverse complement strand
TTGGGACGACAGCCTGGACGATCGGTGAAGGCTGCGCCGGCTCGAACAGCGCGGCGTCACGTCGTGGCCCGCGACTGCGCCTGAAACGCGACATTTCCTGCCTCGCCAGCCAGGGCTGCCGGGTGACCGTGGTGCCGGCGCGCACCACGGCCGACGACATTCTGGCGCTGCAGCCGGACGGCATCTTCCTGTCGAACGGCCCCGGCGACCCGGCCGCGACCGGCCGCTACGCCGTGCCCGAGATCCGCAAGCTGGTGGACTCCGGCAAGCCGGTCTTCGGCATCTGCCTCGGCCACCAGATGCTGGCGCTGGCGCTCGGCGCCACCACCGGCAAGATGCACCAGGGCCATCACGGCGCCAACCATCCGGTCAAGGACGTGACCACCGGCAAGGTCGAGATCACCTCGATGAACCACGGGTTCTCGGTCGACGGCGCCAGCCTGCCCGAGGGCGTGACCCAGACCCACCTGTCTCGCTGTTCGACGGCTCCAACTGCGGCATCGCCATGCGAGGACCGGCCGGTGTTTTCGGTGCAGTACCACCCGGAAGCCTCGCCCGGGCCCGCAGGACAGCCATTACCTGTTCAAGCGCTTCATGGACCTGATCGAAACGCGCAACCTGTAGAGCACGTCATTGCCGGGCCTGGCCCGGCAATCCAGGGCAACAGGCTCGGTGCACGCGGCCTCTGGATGCCTGCGTCAAGCGCGGGCATGACGTGGGTCGTCAGTTGGGCGGTCGCTCAGGCCACCGTACCCGGTCCCTGCTCGCCCGGTCGATGGCGCGCGAAGACGAGTTCAAGAAGCCCTCTTCGTCTTCGACCTCCGGGACCTCGTCCATCTCCACCGCATAGCCGTGCTTGCGCGCGATCAACTCGTAGAGCGGGATGCGGTGGCGCACCAGTTCCTCGAACCCCCATACGGCGAACCCGTCCGGGTCGACGTCGTCGTCCGACGCGATGCCGTGCACTGCCTTGTATTCCTTCCACTTCGCCTCGAGGAAGGCGGGCTGGTAGTACATCGGCTTGGGATTTTCGCGGAAGCGCTCGACCAGCATGGTCGCGAGGTCCGGCGTGCCGCGGATGTAGAGCAGCAGCGTGTTGTTCGACAGCGTCTTGAGCACCGGGATCGCCGACGTCGGCCAGGCTGCACGACCTCGCACAGCGAGCCGCCCAGATCGCACACGAAGTCACGGTAGCCGTAGATGTTGCGGGCCTTCTCGATGAATTCCGGCACGTCGAGCAGCGCGGCGATCTCGGCATGGCGGTGCTGGGCCTGGCGGCGGCGGTATTCGGCGAAGGTGAGCCCGCCCTTGTCGGGGTTGCCCGGCTTGCCGAGATAGCTGCGACAGGGGCGCGCAGGTTGTCGAAGGTCGATGTTGGACGACAGGTAGATCGAGTCGGTGAGCAGCAGGTTGCGCAGGAAGGGGTTCTTCATCGCCTCGCGCTTGAAGTTGTCGACGATGTGCTCGCCCATGTAGCGGGTGCCGATGCGGTAATCGACCGAATAGTGGAACCATTCGTGCTGGCGCAGCACCCAGGCGAGCGTCGTCTTGCCCGCCCCGGACATGCCGAAGATGGTGACGGCCTTGGCCGGCCACTGGCGGAAATCCTTGCCCGAGGAGAAGCGCATGTCCAGTCCGTCCCCAGTCCCTGCCAGTGTCCCGGGCGCCAATCTAGGCCGGACGGCGGCCGATCTCTAGAGCGGTTGCGGAAATCTCGCTCTGCACCCAAAGCAGCTATTGTCGCGCCGGCAAACCGCGGATATACAGGCGCCAATCGAAAAAATCGTCAGTCTGGGGAGTCCATGCGAGTGCCAACGGAATTCAAGTACCATCCGTCGGAATACGAGTACCAGCCGTCGGACGACGAGCCCTTCATGAACGAGCGGCAGAAGGAATACTTCCGCCGCAAGCTCCTCGACTGCGGTCTGGTTATGTGTTTTTATGCTTTTTTAAGATATGGAAATCATCTGAAAATTTAAATTTTGCCGCTTCATAATCTTCCGCATGCACGACAAGATTCAAATCCAATTCAAGCCACTTTGTGTTGTCAAGCTGCCATCTCGTATGTATCCCGGCGCCAAGGCCATGTGAACGCGCACAGGTTACGATCTTTTCAATACTTTGATAAAACAGCGGGTGTTCATATTGTTCGGGTATTCCCAAACTCACGGATAAATCGTGGGGCCCAATCAGCACACCATCCAGTCCCGGTATTGATAAAAGCGAATCCAAATCATCCAAAGCGGGTGTACTTTCAATGTTAATGATTAACGAACGTTGATTGTTTTTTTGATCCAGATATTCTTTGATTTCACGGTTCCATTGATTTTCATCGAGTCCGCTTTTCAACAAATCTCCTTTTAACGGTTTGTACTTGACCGCACCGATGAGCTCCTTGATTTGATCGGTTGTTTCGATATAGGGGGCTACAATACTCAACGCTCCCCAGTCCATAGCCATGGATGCATAAGTGGCATCCGGCTTGGGTATGCGCACCATGGGCACCACTCCCACAGAAAAATGGGTATGACACAAAAGAGCGGTTTCATGCGGTGAAAGGGGATAATGTTCATTGTCGATAAACACAAAATCCAGATTTAAATCGCGGGCCAGTCTGCTCCACGGCAGGGAAGCGGATGTGATTCGCGTACCCAATAACAGATTTCCGTTGTGTAATTTTTGCTTAAACTCCTGTCCTGTCATATCTAAGCCCTCAATGGTTTACTGATTTTTTCCAAATGGGACCGCCCTGGTATTTTGTACCAACAGGGTAGCGTTTGCTCGGCTGTACGGCTGTTTTCATAATGTGATCTATTTTTTCAACCACCTCCGGGAATTGATCGGATAAATCGTGGCTTTCATTGATATCTTTGCTCAAATCATAAAGTTGAATGTTGGCCTTTTGTCCCAGACGTATTCCCTTCCATTTGCCCATGCGTACCGCCTGGTCATACCGGTCCCGGCAATGTCCGTAATCCCAATACAGGTAGTCGTGTGGCTCCTTGATCTCCTTTCCTTTTAAGGCATCGACAATGGAAATCCCATCTATAGAATCGGGACAGGTTGTATCTGCTAATTTGGCAAACGTGGGCATCATATCCTGAAAAGCAATGATTTCATCACTGGTCTGCCCGGATGGTACGACACCCGGCCATCGCGCAATAAACGGCACCCGAATACCACCTTCTGTTACATCCCGTTTATATCCACGCAGAAAACCATTGGTATTGAATTGCTTCCAGATCGTACTGTGCCCGCCATTGTCACTGGTAAAAATAATCAACGTATTCTCCCCAAGACCGTATTCATCAATCAAATTAACGATACGTCCCACATCTCGGTCCAGCATATGAACCATGGCGGCATATTTTTTCGATTCCAGATCCCAGTTTTTATCACTGTAAGGTTCAGTAGAAGGCACAGCAAATCCATGCGGGTCTTCGCTTGGGGCTGAATAATGCGGCAGGGTGAACGCAGCATACAAGAAAAAGGGTTCGTCACGCGATTCCCGGATAAATTTCAAGGCGCGTTCAGCTATCAAGTCATGACTGTAATATTCCCGAGATTCAGTATTGCCTGTCAACTCCAGCCGTCCTTCATTGTCATCCAGATACTCTGTGTAATAATAATGCGCATGATCCTGATTGAGATAACCGAACCACATATCAAAACCCTGATTGGTGGCACGGCCGACCGTTCCGGCATCTCCAAGAGACCACTTGCCCACTCCCCCGCAGCGGTATCCAGCCTGTTTTAACACTTCGGCCACGGTCACATCATTATCTTTGAGATAGGTGTGATAGTGGGGATTATTGTCACGGGCCGGGGTGTGGCCATTATGCAAACCCGTCATTAAAACACTGCGAGACGGTGTGCATACCGGACCTCCGGCATATGCCTGTGTGAACCGCAAACCCTGTTCCGCCAGGTTATCGATATGGGGTGTTTTTAGCAGGGTTTGCCCATAACACCCAGATCACCATAACCCAGGTCATCGGCCATAATGAATACGATATTCGGGTTTAGACTGTGTGTGTTGAGCTCGACAAAGCGGAAGAGTGAGTGAAAACAGACATGTCTTTTTGATAGACGGCTTAAAAATTTTCTTCTTTGCATCTGTTCCTCCTGCATGTTATGCAGTTTGTTGAATTAATAATAACGTTTTACTAAAATATATTTTGCCTTATAGTCAAAATTAAAGTAGAACGTTTTACTTATAGTTAAATTACAAAATAAAACGTAAAAGTCAATAAAAAAATATATTTTTTTTTAAAAAATTTTAAGTCTCATTTAAAATAATATATTATAGATTTTTTATAGACATACGCAAGCATCTAAACCCCAAAAGTTGCCAGACACTCAGAATTTAGGTAAAACGTTAAACCCTTATTTTTCATACCATTAATAAACCGGCTGTATTTGAGGTAGACAAGAGTTTTTCAGGTTCACAAACAAATCAAATACTGCGACAGAAGCTAAAAAAACTGTGCATTCGGGTTTAATTGTCTTTACGACCTTTGCCGTTTAAAAATATCTTGCTATATTCTTTATAGCATTGCTTTATGCAGAATGATAACAAAAAAAATACAACGTTTAACCCAATCAGGATAAATTATGAAAAAAACAGCCATCATCACAGGCGCCACCAGCGGCATCGGCGAGGCGATTGCCGGCATGCTGATGTCCAAATCGTTCAATCTGGTTCTCAACGGCAGAACGGTGTATGAGAAATATGAGCACAGCGATCAAATCGCTTGTTGCGATCTCGACCTGCTGGATCAACAAACGCCCCGAAGCGTTACTGAATCTGGCGATTGAGCAGTACGGAACGCTTGATTATGTATTTGTCAATGCCGGAACCATTATTTCATCGAGTATTGAAGACATGGACATTGACAAGATGTGCCGAATGCTCAGACTCAAAGTGGAATCCTCAATGCGCTTAATTTATAGCGTATTAAAACACATGAAACAGGAAAACAACGGCCATCTGTTCATCACCTCAAGCATTCTGGGTACCAAAACCCGCGAACACGCCGGACCCTATGCCGGCGCCAATCATGCCCTGGAGGTGCTGGCTGAATCCCTGCGCATGGAATTGGCCGAGACAAATGTTAAAATCACCTGTATCGAACCGGGACTGGTGCGAACCAATCTGCATCGCGATTGGCCGGTACACCCGCAGCAAGCACTCGGCATCAGCCATGCTTTACAACCACAGGACATTGCAGATACGGTATGGGAGGTGATGAACAAACCGGATCATGTCAGGATACCCCGGGTCATGATCCTGCCGCAGGGGCATAAAATATAAATGTCATGAAAGAATTTTAAACTCCGATCCTTTGTTAATATTCAATCATTATACCAATATTGTAAACCCGGCCGCTCAGTTTATTTTTCACCATGGTGTTCCATGGGGTCGGACTGTAAGAGAGTACATTAAAGTGATCGAATAAATTCAGTATTTCTTCCCGTAATGTGATGTGAAAAGAATTGAGTACAAAAAATTTTTGCGTGAATCCCACATCAAATCTTCCATAGGCGGGTATTCGGGCGCGTCTTTGTCCCAAATAATAGGTCTCATATTCTTCTTTTTCTTCATTAAAGCGCATAAACTCCGGAGTAAAGGGAAAGCCGCTTCCGTAATGAATTCTTAAATGCATATAAGAATTTTTAAATTCCTTCATTTTATCTTCTAAAAATAATGAAATTTGATGCCGGCGTTCGGAGAGCATGGGTAAATAACCGTACGCATCTCCATAGATATCTTCACGAGCTTTTAAAAAGGAATAGCTTATTCGTTGACTCAAATCATCTCTGGATGTCCAGTTTAATTGAACATCAAATCCATAAATTTTCGCTTTTGAATCATTTTCACCGGAATAAATCATCTCGACATCCTGAATTTCATAGGATATCATATCTGTTAATAATTTGTAATAGCATTCGGCTTTGAGATGGGTACCCATCAGAAAGGGTCCTTTTACACCAACCGTGTACATGATAGATTTTTGCGATTTTAATGAGGGCGAATGTTCATCCCTGTGCAAGTATTCTTTATAAACAGGAGGTTGTATAAAATTGCCCGCGGTTAGAGAAACATAATGTCCGGATTGCAAATTGAACCCCAAAAGAGCTCTCGTCATAAAAAGATTTTCTCCGGTGTGCTCTATTCGACTATTCCGAACACCCAACCGAAGCAAAGAATAGGTTGTCGGTGTTATTTCCGCTTGTCCGTACCAATTAAAGGATTGTCCATCCTGCTTCATCTCACGAACAAATGCATTGTTTGGTTGAATATATAAACTTGTATCAGTTTCTGTTTCGTGGGGATAATGATATCCTTTGGTGACAAAATCATATTGTGTGATAAAAGAAGAAACATCAAAACCGTTCCATTCCACACCAATATCAATAGCCGCTTGCGAAAATAGTTTAGAATGCAAGTTAATTTGACTATTCAAATAGTGCCCTTTGAATTTCGAATTTGCAAATTCCCGCATCAACATGGAATCCGCAGAGGTAATAAGCCTGGGTTGCGGTGTGTAGCGGTGCAGACCCGTTAATTCGGTCTGTTCGCCTTCACGCTGCTGAAAAAAAGAACTTTTGAATGTGAGTTTCAATTTTTCGGATTTTTGATAATCCAACCCGATACCATAGAGACGGGTATTAAAATTGTATTGCTGCCGGCTTTTATTATAGGCAAATCTATGAAAACCGGTTTTCATAGACCCACTCGAATACGAGCCGGGAACGTATTTGAATCGACTGCGCGCAAGAGCAGAAAACCAGGATAATGACAGAATTTTCGCCGGATGATAAATACCTGATAATTGAAAATCCTCGTAATTCGGTTGATATACACCTTGTTTATAACCAAAATGCAAAAGATAACCGTAATCTATTTTTCGATATCCTGCCATAACGAACAGATTTTCAGCAGGCTGAAGTTTTGTGACGGCATCCACTCCGGTTGTTCGAATATCCAACAGTGCACTGATTGGTTTATCACATGTCTTATCATATTCAATATCAAGAACAGAAGAAAGCTTGTTCGAAAAAGTAACCGGGAAACCACCGGTTTTCAAATTCATACGTTCCACCATCAACGGATTTACGAGCGACGGATTTTCCAAATATCCTTTCCGCACGATGTGGGGCTGATACATGGTAAAACCGTTTATACGGATCAAATTTTCATCATAACTGCCGCCCCGAACATGATAAAAATTTGATTGATCATTTTGCGAGGTTACGCCGGGAAATGTTTTTACCACTTGCATGGGGTCCGGCACTGGCGTAGCCATTTCCCGGATATCCGTCCCATGCATTCGATATGAAGCAACCTCTGGTTCCCCTGTTTCAGCTTCAACGGTGATCTCATCTGCCTTTAACACCGTTTTTTGCAGCTGTGCATTAACGGTTAGTACAGACCCGCGTTTCAGATGAAAACTGTTTTTATATGTTTTAAAACCCATGTGTTTGAAAACAAGTGTTCCGGTTTGTATTGCAGAATAGAGATGAAAACAGCCGTCTTGACCCGTGGTTGTGCCTATATCAGTATGTTCAACATAAACATGAACTCCGGCAATGGGCTTTTCAGTGCTGCTGTCCCGAACCGTACCTGTGATTGTCAGTTCCCGGGTATAACTTGAAGAATAAAAACAAGTGAAAATGAATAGAAACAAAAAAAGCTTGGAAAAAGACATTTTCATATGGGTCTCCTTTGAACGAAACAAGCTTTTGCTTTTTCCATTTTAAACCCCTAAATTTAATTAGCATCTCTTACAGTTAGTATTGGATGTCGTATGGGGAATAGTAATGCCGTACTATTCCCCTATTTTATTTACAAGCATAAATTATCACCTCCTTCAAAGGTAGGATAAGAATAAGTTTATCCGATTGATGTAAGGTATAGCTTTTATTTTGAAAGCATAAAATTCCCCTTTTTAGATAATCCAAAATATTTAAAATTAAAAAAACCACCCTTCACAAATCCCTTGTTTTAACTTAAAAAAAAATCTTAAAAAAGCAAATAAAATATTTTATGGGAAAATATTCAAGTTTTGAACCGGATCAAAGGAGAACCCAATGACATTCCCGCATTTCATATCCTTTACTCTGACCAACGCCTGTAACCTGCGCTGCCAAATGTGCGGCCAGTGGAGCCGGGAGGGCTATATCAAAAGCCGTACAAAACAATCCGAGCGCAACATGCGGCCGTCGGACTGGGTTCGCCTTGTTGACGAAGCAGCCGATCATGATATCCGCTGTATTCTCATGCGCGGCGGTGAGCCCTTTTTGTACCCGGGGATCATGGGCCTTATAAAAACCATCAACAGCAAAGGAATACCCGTTTCCATTGACACCAACGGCACGCTTTTGGGACAATACGCTGCAGACCTGGTGCAACTCGGCAATATGCACATGACGTTTTCCATAGACGGACCGGAAGACATTCACGATGCAGTCCGGGGCGTGCCCGGCAGTTTTCAAAAAACCAAAGCAAATATCCAGTTGCTGAACGACCTGGAACAGAAAAGCGGACAAACCATAAGCAAAAGCATTTGTTTCACCATCAGCCCGTATTCCTACCTCGGATTGGCAAAAATGCCGGAGGTGGTGCGTTCTCTCGGCATTGACAGCATCAATATTGTTCCCTATTACTATGTTCCGTCGCAAATCGGAGAAACTTACGAACAAGAGTTAACAGACCAGTTTAACTGTCCGGCGTATTCCTGGCGTGGATTTCATCATGACGATTCGGGAATCGATTTTGACCGATTTCGCGAGCAGTACCGCGCTTATCTGGCCGGTCTCGACGGAATCACCGATTATCCCTATATGGACCTGAACGAAGACGAGTATCAAACCTGGTTCAGAGATGCGTCAACGCCGGTCAAATCAACGTCCTGCCGCAATATTGAGGATCTGATCGATATTCAGCCCGACGGCGGGGCCAATTTCTGTGTCGATTTTCCGGATTATAGCATCGGAAATGTTAAAGATGCATCCATAGCCGAACTCTGGAATTCGCAACGCGCAGAACAATTCCGGACTTATAGACGCAACAATCCGCTCGCGGTCTGCGGCCGCTGCGGGGCAAAATACATGTCGGAAATCCGGGATTAATGCCCAAATTCAGCCACGACGGATCAGAATATGCAGAAAACCATTCAGCGGTCAGTTTCAGCGCTAAAAAAGTAACCTCAGGGTTCTTTTGTCGTAGATACTATCGATAGCCACGTAAAAACAGTAGGATTCTTATGAAACAAATAACAGTCTTATTCCTGATCGTCCTGAGCGCCGCACTCTGCGCCCGGGACTTTGAAAACGCCTGGTGGGGCATGACCCGCAGCGAGGTCATATCCATTGAATCCCGAGCCCCGGTTCAGGAAACCGAGCACCTGCTGATCTATGAATCGACTATATCCGGATTTCCGGCGTACGCGGCTTATTCGTTTGTGAACGGCCGCCTGTACAGCGGCAAATATCTGTTCAACACCTCACACACGGACAATAACGAGTATATCAGCGATTACCATATACTCCTCGATCACATGATGAGCAGATACGGACTGCCGGTGCAGCGGGGAAAACGCTGGCAAGCCAAAACCAAACCGCAGGATTTCTCCTCGGACGGTGACGCCGTGGCGCTGGGACATTTGAACTATTTATCCTGTTGGCAAACCGACACCTCGAATATCGAATTTATCCTCACCGGTGACCATCACATGGTCAACACCGTCATGCGCTACACCTGCGCCGCGCCGATGCCGGATTCGGGAAGCATCAGGGGGCTGCATGAATATACGTTTTTCCGGAACGGATTCCGTGGCCATCCCTGGTACGCAAACGCATCCCGGGTCAAGTCAAAGGAATGCGCTGTTCTACTGAACACATACTCGAATGAATTTGTGGATAGTCTGGATTACGACACGGTTTGCCTTGCCGGACTGGATATGCTGATCGGTTATGCGTTTGCGGATGACCGGCTGATCGCCGGATACTATACCGCCGAGCTATCCTGCCTCGATCTTCAGGACGCCATTTCCGCGTTTCACCGCATCAACCGACAACTGCAGCAGTTTTATGGCAAAGCGGTCCATGAAGAGCTGCTTTGGACACAGCAGCAGCTTAAAACCAGCTATCCGCTCTGGGGCTGTGCCGTGGCCCTGGGACATCTGACCTATATCACAGATTACAGGTGTTCAGCGTCGCGTATCAGCGTCACACTCACCTCCAATCACGGCGGAATCATTCTCATGATCCAAATGACGCCGGAATCACGGCTGTTGCACAATGCCACGGCCAGCGGACAATCGCACCAGATGCAGCGACTTGCCGTTCCGGTCTGTTCCGGTTTTAATGAAGCGTTTTAAACAAAAACAGGCAAAATGGGTTTATTTTCATGAAACAAAAAGTGATCAGAGAGAGCATCGTCACCCTGGTGTTTTTCCTGATAATCGGTACGATGCTGTGGCAAACTCAGGGCATTTGTTTTTCCTGTTTAATTTCGCCTATATCGGGGTTGCGGCATCAGCCGGAGAACTGATATTCGGCCTGTTGCCGCGCGAAAAAAAGGTCATCGGACGCAGAGTCAGCCAGCTGCTGATCGGTTCCTATATGCTGGGCGTTCTGGGAATTCTCGGCTGGGAAAACATGCAAATCGAGGGGTTTTTTATTTATCTGCTGGCGGGTATTTTCTCCGGCCCGGTTTTGCATTATCTGATCGCAAAAATCGGCGGCACCTTTTTGTTCGGCCGCGGCTGGTGCGAACAGCATTGCCCCATGGATATCAAACTTTTAAGCTACATGCGCAGAGGACAGCGCATCCGGTCAACAGAATGTATTGCCTGTCAGCAGTGCGTCAACATCTGTCCGGAAAACGCTGTACAGTACAGCAAAAAATTTGATCCGGGATTCAGAGAATACTTGAATTATCGAAAAACGAATTTCCCTCAATAATGCCCACCTCCCATACGCTGCTGTAAATATCCGGTCATTGTCGTTTTAATCCATTCATGATTTGAAATAATAAAACGAAAGACCTGAATAGAAAAAATTGATTCTAAACAGATAAAACAGAAACCAATCCCGAAACCTGACTTTGCCCCTTTGCAAAAAGGGGACAAAATCACCCATAGAAAACTGAATTATTCTGTAATCCGCTTCCATGATTACCAAAATCATGGTTCAATTGTAAACAAAATTCGCCGTCACCACCGACGCGCGGTTCACTTTAATCCGAACCCAGTGCGCGGAAAATCCATTCGGGAACACGAATGCCTCATAACCGCCGGCCGGCACACTGATGCGCTTGTACACATCAAAGTCTCCGCTACCCTGATGATCGATTTCCACCTTGAACATCACCTCTGATGTGCCGTCATTGTTCAGATGCAGGGTCTTTTTGTCAAATCCGGTCATCAAAAACGGCTGCGAAACCTCACCGGCCTTTACAGGATCGTCCATCCACACCGCGCCCCAGCCCGTCGGTTTGCCATAGTCCCACAGATCATCCACATTCTGAAACAGCAGTCCCGACTGCGGCTGGCCCACGCCGTGATCGGTCTGATCTCCGGCCATCACGAACAGGCCGCGCCAGAAACAGAAATCCGGGACAATGCGCAGGTGATAGCTGATCGGTTTGATGCCCCAAACATCGCCGCCCCAGGTCATCATGGGCAGCTCGTAGAAAATACCGTGTACATCCATAATAAAACGCTCGGTCTGCGCCTCGCGGATGCGCATCCATTCGGTGTTCCAGGCGTGATCAAAGGAATGACTGCCTTTGGGCAGACGATAGGTTGTCCATTGTTTTGAACGGTCATTGTAGCATTTCAGGATCACGGAACGCCGGTCCCAGCCGGTGGCGAATATGGGATTGCCGTAAATGGATTTACCAAAGCGCATACTTGAATTTTTACCGCCCACCTCGACAAACGCGGTGTGCTCCAGAATGGTCCAGTAATCGGATTTACCATCCCATTCCGCCAGATGTCCGGATTGGTGTTCTCCTAAAAAGTCACCTTCATTGTAGGAATTATCCGCCACCACCACCCGGCCGTTGCCGGTATGCATGCCTTTAAAGTGCGGCACAATAGTGTCCGGCATGCTGAATTCATCGTGAAAATCAAACAGCTGTGTGGCCTGCAGGGACTGTACATCGCATTCAAAGAACAGGCCTTCCATGGTCAGAAAATAGACCTTGTTCTCCGGATCAGTCAGATGTCCGGATACGGCTGCCAGCCGGTGCTTTGACAGGATCTCACAGGTGCGCACATTGCCGTCAATATCAATAAAATGCGGACCGATAATCGCCTGATCCGACGGATTATGGATCATGCGGTTGGCAAAGGTGCCGGTCACGCTCTCGGGATGTTTGCGCATGCTCATATCCTCGCTGATCTCGTACAGACCGATCCGCGATCCGTGAATATGCGCCACATAACCGATCATCCACAGCTTGTCGGCCCACGGGATCAACGCGCCGATGCCGCTCTCGGAACGATGCTTGTGCGGTCCCAGAATGGTCAGATTCGGAAACACACCGTTGATCTCGCGTACCGGCGTCTGCGCTTGCAGTCCGGTTAGAACCGACATCAGCAGCAGTATTGCAATCGTGTTTTTCATCATAACCTCGCTGTTTTTTTCTCAGAGCGTTTGCGCATTCACTTTTGCGCGCCATGCATCCAGTTTATGTTTTAATTTTTTTGTCCTAACCGGTAATGTCGGTGCCAGATCAACCTGTTCCTCCGGATCCCAAAGTCGAACAATTCCACACGGTCGTCTTTTAGGTGTTCAATCAACTTGAAATCACCCTGACGGATGACACTGGCGGGTTTTTGACCCAGATTGTGATAATGCGGGTAATGCCAGAAAAGTGTATCGCGCTCAAGTGTTTTTTGCTCGCGCAGATGAGAGGCAAGACTGATCCCGTCCATATGCTGATCCGGACGCAGGGGCAGGTCCGCCATGTCCAGCAGCGTCGGATAAAGATCCGTGCTCATGATCAATTCATCAGACACCGTGCCCAGGACCGCGCCCATGCCTTTTAAAAATTGCCTGCGCTGCATCGCTCCTCCTGCCTGCGGTTACAGCATTCACACCCAATATAAAAGAAATTTTGATATTATGAAACACTTGAATGATTAAGGTTTACAATTTACACGGATAGTGTTATATTTTTCCGAGAACACAACACAAGGAGAGATGTATGAGAACAGCATGGATCATCGGCAGTCTGTGCCTGCTTATTTTATCAAACGTGTTTGCGCACAATTACGCCGATTCCAGCATGACCCTGGGCACGAATTTCTGGGACCAGGCCTGGGGCGGCGCCGATCCCTGGAAAAACGGTTATGAAAACGCCGTGAATCCGGACAGCTGCGAGTCCCCGGACTACAATCCCTGGAACCCCGAATTTCTTGCTGAAATCGAATTTTATTCCACGTTGCGGTTCATGGATTACGGCAAAATCAACAACAATCAGCACGAGATCCACTGGGATGACCGCACCCGCCGATCCGCGGCCAATCAGCGGCGCATGGCCCTGTACTGGATGATCGATCTGTGCAACCGGACGCAATGCGATCTCTGGGTGTGCATGCCCGAAGCCGCGGTTGATGACTATTGGACACACGCGGCACAGCTGATTCAGGCAGAACTGGATTCGAATCTCAAGGTGTTCATCGAATGGTCGAATGAGCCGTTCAATCCCATGTTCACCGCACATCAGACCGGCATTGACAGCGGCAAAGTGCATGACCTGTGGTTTCCCGGTGATCAGGGCCAAAGCTGGGGCGAAAACCGCTTGTCCGCGCGCTATAACGTCTATGCGGCGGTGCGTGTCTGGCAGGCGTTTCTCGATGTATTCGGCGAAAGCGCCAACACGCGCGTGGTCAAAGTGCTCTCCGGCGCCGCCGGCAACGACTGGTGGGACGCAGCCCAGGCCAATGCCCTGAGCGATGAAACCATCAATCCCGACAATCTGTTACCGGACGGCTATGCCATCGCTCCTTATGTGGGCAACGGCCTCAACGGCGCCGCACCCGATATCATCGAACAGATGAACAGCGCCTTGAACGGGGCTGAGGATCATATCAACAAGGTGGAACAGGTTCTGAACGGCACCAGCGAGTGGAGCGGACAAATGCCGCCGCATCCGGCATTACAAGACGTTCCGCTGTTCTGCTACGAAGCCGGGCAGCATATCGTCACCCACGCGGCCAGTTTTGCCGTGAACCGCGGCGCATTCACCTGGTACCTGAATTATTTCGACATGCTGTCCGAGCACATCAACGGACCGGTTTGTCATTACACCCACAGCGGCAACTGGGGTGATATGGCCTGGGGGGCGCTGGCGCGCATCGGACAAAAGCCAACGGACGCGCCGAAATTCATGGCCATCCGCAACTGGCATATTTTGAACGTCAAATCCGATCCCGGCCCGCAAGTCACGGTGCGCGTGGATTCCGGCGACGGCGGCGGCCTGTATTACCCCGACATGTACGCCCTGATCCAAGCGGATGGGCGCACGGACAGTCTCGTGTTTGACCGCTGGAGCGGCGATACCGCGTTTGTCGCCGAACCCGACAATCCCGAAACCGTCATCAGCGTGCCGCAGCAAAACGTGCACGTCACCCCGCTGTACAAACAGCCGGAAACCAGCACCCGTTTTGAAGCGGAAAACGCCGAGCTCATCGGCGTCGAAACCGCCAATACCCGCGCCGGCTATTCCGGGTCCGGTTATGTGGAAGCCTCGAGCTTTGACAGCGACGGCGACCTGATCCGCTTTACGGTCTCGGTGCAGGACTCGGGGACCTATAACCTGCGCATCGGCTATGGCGGATTCAACGGCGAAAAGAGCCAGTACATCCACGTCAACGGCGAACGCGTTGACTATTTCTCCTTTCCGCCCACCACCGACTGGACCCGCATCGAATTCGGCCCGATTCATCTGAACGCCGGGATCAATACCATTTCCATTGTCAAATCCTGGGGATGGATGGCCGTCGATTATATTGAAATCGACGGCGCCGGGGTGCTGTCCGGGATGGATCATCAGGGACAACAGCTGCACGAATTCTGCCTGTATGACAATGTCCCCAATCCGTTTAATCCGGTCACCCGCATTCGCTACAGCCTGAACCGCGGCGGCCGCGTACAGCTGCAGGTCTTTGACATCCGCGGCCGCCGCGTCGCTGCACTGGTGAACGCGGTACAGTCCGCCGGACCGCATCAGATCGAATTTGACGGCCGCGGACAGGCCAGCGGCGTGTACCTGTACCGCCTGCAGGCGGACGATGAGGTGCGGACCGGGAAAATGGTGTTGGCAAGGTAGGGTGGGTTCGTACTACCATATCTATCATATGGGCACAAATCAGCAGCACGAACCCACCTACTCGCCGAAATTCAATTGCAAGAAATGATCCGGTTCCATTTCACCTCAATCTTTTTCATACCAACCCATTTTTACATACCGGTGAAAGGTTGAATACGGCCACAAAACAGCGCTTTTGACAAGACTGTGTTTGACGGGATTGTAATGAATATAATGCAAATGATTTTCAAAATCCCGGTCATCACGGATGCAGTGTTCCCAAAACCGGCGCTGCCACACCCCGCGTTCCCTGTGACGAATTTTCGATGCTGTTACGGCACTCTCATCACCGCCGTTCTTGAGAAAAGACCGGGTAAAGCGCAGTTTTATATTTCGAACACGGGTTGAAAAATCCGCATCATGCGCCGGAAGTGTCATCATGACATGCAGATGATCCGGCAACAGACAAAAAGCCACGATTTTAAACGGACGTCGGGATTGTTCAATTCGCCAGGCCCGCCTCAGACAGGTCCGGGCGAGATCTGATGTCAAAATCGGTTTGCGTTTGTGCGTGACCAATGTAATAAAAAAAGTGCCGCCCGGCACGTAATACCTTCGATAATTGGACATGGTTACCCCCTTGTGTTTATCCGTCGATTTCCGTAGGGTGGGTTCGTAACGAATTTTCTTTAAACATGGAAAATCCTGGATTACGAACCCACCTACTCTGTCAACCCGTACAACCCATACACCAGGCCAGACGCCGGTGCAGGTCGAAATCAATATGCTGTTACATATTTCAATCATTTTACCTGGAAAATATTGAATAAAAATCAATCATTCGCCTATATATGGTATATGCTGCCGGTTCTGCAGTTTTATTGTTACATATCCGTTACGTAATTTTACTCTATAAAAAGGTTATGTAAAACTTGCCCCGATTACAAGTATTTAAATCCAGGATTCACCCCGTAACCGCTGCCATGCCGCATGAATATGTTTGGCCTTTAACAGATCTCGTTTACGTGGATTCCATTGATGCACCTTATCAATAACCTGATCAACATCATCACTTTGTACCTCACGTGTGCATACCCAGTGCACACTGGCGAGCAGTTCCATGCCGTAAGGCGTCTCAAACCCTTCAATCAGATCTTTGACTCGATCAATTTTTTCGCGCGTTTCATTGTATGGCTGTAAGAATGCATCTGCTGTTTGCAGCACAGACTCGTCTCTAATTTGTACTGGAACATCAGGAGCGTTCTGACCATCCCCAAAACCAACGATGAAATGACCTTCGATGTGATGCAGAACATGTCGCAAATTATCTGCATAAGGCCCGTAATGCCCCTTTTCATATTGCAGTTTAAGTGGAACACCGGCTTCCTGTAAAAAATACATCAATTTTTGAATTTCAAGCAGCGATAAACGGTAATCATAGCCGGGGACTGCATAAATTCGCATCAACTCAAGAAGTGAAGCACGGCCATGCGTCATTTTCGGCGGTTTTGATTGTTTGATCATCGATTGAGGTGGCGGTGCTCCGTGCGGTTCATAAACAAATATTTGAACATCTTTCAAGGGTTCAAGATATTGTGTGATCAAGGTTCTGACCCGGTTCCAGTCGAGTCCGCCCAATCCGCTGCCGAGCGGCGGCACGGCGATGGAATGGATTTGATAACGTTTGATTTCATGCTTCAAGGTTTCCAACCCCGATTCAATGTATTCATACCGGCTTTTTGATTTCCAGTGGGTTTTCGTTGGAAAATTGATGATATAGCGGGGATGGGTAAAACTGTGACGATCATATACCAGTAATTTACCGGGTTTCAAATCTCCGTGATCACAGGCTTTTTTATAAACGTTGTAATTCTCCGGATATGCTTTTTTAAATTGCAGAGCAATGCCTTTGCCCATTACCCCCACCGTGTTGACCGTGTTGACCAGGGCTTCAGCATCTGCTTTCAGTATGTCACCTTGCGCGAATGTGATCATGTTTAAAACCTATAGTACCATTCAGGTTTCAATTTGACAGCCGGTTTGTATTCACTTGTTTCTAAAATGGATTCGACTTTTTGTGCGATATTTTCATTCAAAACGGCGATTTGAGTTACAATATTCCAGGGGAAAAATCTGAAAACAAGAAATTCAGCCTGGCGCCGCTCTTTTCTATCCGGATCATCCGGGGTATTATGCCAGTATATTTCCTTCATGACTGCAAAATCAACCATATGTTCTATTGCATCCCAGTAACGTCCGGTTAGGTAATTGCAACGCTCAGATTATACAAAAAAATATGACATAACACAAAAAAACACTTGACATTACGTCAAAAATTTTGAAGTCGATTTTCATAACATTAATAAATATAAGGTGTTATGGAAATGCGACGTAAATTCAAAAAGTTTAAGCCTCGACAAAAATCTAAAACATTCAAAAGACTAATGGAACCGATCAAGGCTATCTTGTCCAAGGTACCACCATTAGTTTCACGAGGAGATCGACCTCTGCAAATGACATTTGAAGATCAACTCAATGCCCTCGTGTTTTATCATCTTGAAGAGCATGAATCAGGGACTCATCTTGTCCAGGTTCTTCAAGAAGATACATTTGCTCGGGAGCATATTGCCCGAAAGAAGGAATCAAAAAAAGTAGCTTTTTTGAGGCTATCAACAATCGCGGCCTCGAACAACTAGCTGTTGTTTTTAATGAACTTCAAGCCAAAGCTGCGACCACTATCCCAAAGCAATTTGAACATTTGGGGGAGCTTGTTGCCATCGACGGTTCTTTGATTGATGCTGTTCTTTCAATGACTTGGGCTGATTATAGAAACGGCTCTAAAAAGGCAAAAGTTCATCTCGGTTTTGATATTAATCGGTCCATTCCAACAAAACTATATCTCACAGGCGGTTTAGCCGGTGAACGACCATTTGTCGATCAAATACTCTCTTCTGACCAGTCCGGCGTTCTTGATCGGGGCTATCAATGCCATAAACGCTTTGACCAATGGCAGGAGGACGGTCGTCAATTTTTCTGCCGCATCAAAGCATCGACGAAAAAAAATGTCTTTATGCACATGACATAAAACCAGAAAGCATTGTTTTTTATGATGCTATAGTTTTATTGGGGACGCCGGGCACCAATCAAACAAAAAAGTCGATACGACTTGTCGGTTATAAAATCGGCAATGTAAAATACTGGATCGCGACAAATCGTTATGACCTCTCTGCAGAAGATGTTGCTCAGGCATACAAACTTCGTTGGGAAATTGAAAATTTCTTCGCTTGGTGGAAACGCCATCTCAAAGTCTATCATCTCATAGCTCGAAGTCAGTACGGACTTATGGTTCAAATTCTCGGCGGCCTCATTACATATTTGCTACTGGCAATCTATTGTCATGAAAATTATAACGAAAAAGTTAACATCGAAAGAGTGCGAGAACTCCGTATTCAAATTCAAAATGAAGTGCGAGATTCCGACAAGAAAAATCGTAGAAAATCTCATCGAAAAAATCGACGAAATTACTTACGTGCAAAAACCTAACCGGACGTTACTGATTGCATCCAGGTTATTGGAATATTCAGCGTGCGACAATTCTGCATGACGGTCGGTGTAAACAAATTGACTGTTTTGGAAAATGACCAGATCTATGTTAGAAACCAGGTGTATAATGGGTTCCTGTCCGTCCTGATAGTCCGGGACATTTCCTTTATTAATCGTGTACAGCATCGGAGACCGTGGCGCAAAATAAAACGGAACATAATCGCCAAGACAACCGCCACGACCAACATTAACTTTTCTGCGCATTCTTCTGTCTTTGATGTGCTGGTAGCCTATTTTGTTGTAGGATAAATTGCGCCTGATCCGTTCAGAATCCGACCATAATCCGTTTTCTTTGATAATACTTTCCAGATTATCAATGTGAGTAATATGGTAAATGTCAATTGGGCGTTGCAGCAGTTATCCTTTTTAAGGTAAAATCGGTATTCAGAGCTTAAAAATCAATAAAAAAATCAAAAGTCGGGTGGGTTCGTGAAACCGTATTTATCATATGGGCACAAATTCAGCGGGCGGCCGGACAGACGCCGGTGCAGGTCGAACTCACTTTGTTACTTATGCCCAGAAGGGTAAATATTTTCGGTTTCGCGGTGACTTTTCACCAAAACAGATCGCCCCGGATATCCATCCGGGGTGTACAATGAACCGGGACATCTGTCCCGCATGCAGCACAGATGAGCCGAAGCATCTGAGTCGGTGTCACTGCACGACTGCCCGAAAATCAAAGATAGACCGTAATGGCTAAACGCGGCACTCCAGGCAAGGGGGCTGGAGACGGATGTCTCCAATCAGCGCCCGCCCGGGATCGTTATCCCAGACGATCTGACATCTGTGGTTTATGTTTTTTTGACGTTATTTTCCACAATCCCCACCTCCTCTTCCGTCAACCCGTACAACCCATACACCAGCCGGTCAATCTGAGCGTCCGTGGTGGTAATTTGGCGCTGCAGTTGTTCGCGGGTGCGCGGATCGCGGGCGGCGCTTTGGCGCCGGTGCAGGTCGAACTCACTTTGTTACTTATGCCCAGAAGGGTAAATATTTTCGGTTTCGCGGTGACTTTTCACCAAAACAGATCGCCCCGGATATCCATCCGGGGTGTACAATGAACCGGGACATCTGTCCCGCATGCCGCACAGATGAGCCGCAGCATCTGAGCCGGCGTCACTGCACGACTGCCCGAAAATCAAAGATAGACCGTAATGGCTAAACGCGGCACTCCAGGCAAGGAGGCTGGAGACGGATGTCTCCAATCAGCGCCCGTCCGGGATCGATATCCCGGACGATCTGACATCTGTGGTTTATGTTTTTTTGACGTTATTTTCCACAATCCCCACCTCCTCTTCCGTCAACCCGTACAACCCATACACCAACCGATCAATCTGACCGTCCGTGGTGGTGATTTGGCGCTGCAGTTGTTCGCGGGTGCGCGGATCGCGGGCGGCGGACAGGCGCCGGTGCAGGTCGAGCATGTGCTGGACGAGGTCAACGAGGCGGTCGTGGGTGGCTTTGTCTTTGGGATTTTCGAAATCTATTTTTCGGATGGGAATCTTGATAAGATTTACTTTTTTTATCTCTGCAAAAACACGCCCTTTTTCCGGGACGATTTCCTGATATAGATATACCATCAATTTCGAATTGATAATGCCAAGCACATAAAAGAGATTATATCTTTTATCAGTCATTTCGATATTATAAACATTATTCAGATTATAAAATCCATTTGAATCATATGTGGCTCTAATTCTATCTGAAGTTTGCCTCAGAACAAGCTTTTCTCGTTCAAATGGCGCTGGAAAACGAGGTTCGGCAAGCCATTTTCCATAACTAATAAATCTTTTCGCAATTGGCTTCAATGTATATCTATCAATATCTTTCCCAACAATATATTGTTTATATGTCTCATCACGTTTTTCATCGCTATCGAAAATCCTGTTTTTTACAGTACTTGCTGTCTGTTTTGGCTGTCCCTTATTTTTCTGATAAGGTTTTATACCAACGATACAATTTGAGATATGACCTAACAAAACAGAATTAAAGTATGCCTTTTCGAATAAATCATTATTTGATCTTAATTGAAATTCATATCTCTCATTTTGGTAAAATGTCCTCTGAGCAACTTTTTCATATTTTATATTTTCAAACGCTTTTGCGCTACTCATTTTTGAAAACTCGACATCAAAACTTTCCTCATCAGATTTTTCAAAAATGAAAACAGCAGTGTCCCCCGTATCTGCATCCTGAAAAACTTTATAATTCAAAACTAATATTTTGTTGATACAAGATTCGTCCAAAATAACTTTTCTTATTTTTTCAAAATAGTGTTGATTGAGAAAAACAGCAGGTGTTATGTATGAAAGTAAACGATTTTTTGAAAGCAATTTTAAACCTGTTTCAAGGAAAAATACAAAACTATTAATTTGATATTCAAAGGACTGAAAAGTGTTTAACAAATAATCCTTTTCAGATTCAGTAAAAATCGCCCCATACGGCGGATTCCCAATCACCGCATCAAAGCCGCCCTGTTCAAACACGTGTGCAAATTCCGCTTCCCAGTCGAACGCGTTGACGCGCAGCAGTTCCTGTTCATCAAACATGTTGCCCTGTTGATTGTCGTAATAATCCGGGCCGATGAGCGAGTTGCCGCATTTGATATTGTCGCCCAGGTTCGGCAGGGCGCGTTCGTGCCAGAGTCCGAGCTGGCGGTTCAGGGTTTCGCTGTCTTCGTGCTCCAGCACCTTGAGCAGCAGACTGAGTTTGGTCACTTCGACGGCATTGGCGTCAATGTCCACGCCGTAAATCGTGTTCAGCAGAATGCGTTTTTTCTCCGCTGTGGTCAGGTACCACTCGTCCTCCGCGCCCTGAAAGATGGCCTGGGGATCGGATTTGCGCGGCCGTTTGCCGTTCACCGGACGGCCCGGCAGCGTTCCGGTGCGTTTGTATTCGGCTTGATAGGCCTGCAGGTGCCAGTCCATGAGATACTGAAACGCGCCGAGCAGAAACGATCCGGAGCCGCAGGCCGGATCGACAATGCGCAGGTCACTGACCTGCTGCGGGGTTTTGTCCTTGAGCAGTTCGCCCACGGTGTGCTCGACGATATAATCGACAATATACTGCGGTGTGTAATAGACGCCGCCGGCCTTGCGCACCTCGGGTTTTTCCTCGATGCGGGCGCGGTGGCCGCCGGTCAGGGTGATGCGCTTGCCCAAAAACTGCTCATAGGCGTGCCCCATCACCTCGACCGGGAACTGACTGAACTCGTAGGGACAGGGATAGTACAGGTTTTTGAGAATCTCTTTGAGCACCTTGTCGTCCAGCTGCAGACCGGGCGTGATGGTATCCGGGTGTTCACCGTCCCGGTCGTCAAAATGAAACAACCCGGAATTATAGCGCTCGTCGGCGTGATGATAAATCTCCACCAGGCGTTTATAGCTGTTCTCGCCGTTCAATAGCGACTGCAGCGCGCCATAGGGCTCGATGCCGCGGTCCTCGGCCATGCGCAAAAAGATGAGCCGGTCCAGGGTCATCTGCACGCCGAAATTCAGCTCGCGTTCCGACAGATCCGGATTGCGCAGGGCGATATTGCGCGCCAGCAGCATGCGCCACTCGTCCAGGCTGTTGAGAAAATCGCGGTCCAGTTCCGCGCCGGGACGTTTGGCCTGGTTGTCCTCGATAAAACGGTTGAAATCGCCGCGCAGCACCGCTTCCCGGGACAAGGCCGCTTCAATCTCGTCCCATTTGTCGGCATAGTCGCGAAACGTATAATACAGCATGCGGCCGGTGTGCGCCTTGTCGGTGATCGCGGGTTTGAGGCGCGTATCGTAAATGCTCAGTTCCTCAAAATCCGACAGCATGGACGCCGGCAGTTTGGCGGAATAGGCGTAGCGGCGCAGCTGAAACGCCGGTTCGGGATTGTGTTTCAGGTCCACGGACGGTTTTTTCGCTTCCAGGAAAAAGATACGCCGTCCGCCGATGCGGAATGAGTAATCCGGCGCCTTGGTGTGGCCGCCCACCTTGATGTCGTCCTCGTGAATGACATCCCTGAACGACAGGGCATAGCCGCTGCGATTGTTCACGTCCCAGCCCAGCGCCTCCCAGAACGGATTGATAAATTCCACCCGGATCTGGGTTTCGTTGTATTTCGGGTGTTTGTACTCGCTTAGATTGCGGTCAAATTTCTCAACCAGCTCGGCAATTTTAGATTTGGCGTCAGACATGGCGTCCGCCCCGGTATTGTAAGTTCAATGGTAGTGATTACCTTTTCGATAATATAGCGGAAATATTTCAAAAAAGCAACGCACCTGACGATCCCGGGAGGGTGCACTCATAACGGGACGAGTGAAATCAAGTTGCAAACATGTATTTTTAAAGTATATTTTAATTGATTGTTTTATTGTTATTTATAATCACCACAAACAGAACGTACTATAGTACGTTCTGTTGTGAAGACAAGTAGCAGCTCATACCCGGGGTTGCCATACACGGCATACCGGTTCACTGGACGATTCGGTTGCCTTTTTGAGTATTAAAAGTTAACCGGAAACCGCTATTAAAACCATCATTCGGAAACCAGCCCATGGCAACCGGAATCGCATACTGCACGCCTGGCGCATTCCGGCCGGCATCAATGCCGCTTACACCTGCATGTGTGCGGCCGTCGAGCTGGCGTGCCCGGGCTGCGACCGGACAATCGCTGTTTCTCCGGCATCCGCCCCCTGTACCGGGATCATTTCCGGTCCGCCGAAATCCCGGAATCTCAGGCACCCCCCGCATTCACCTCATTCAACCCGACATGCACCTGCGCGAGACGGGCGTCGATTACCTGGTAGCTGAACGCAAAGGATTTGCGGAGGCGTATGAACGGGAATTAAACGCAGGTACAAAATTTGCAGAGACAGGATGAGCCCTGTCAGGCGCTGCCCCCCTGGAAAAGGGGGACAAAACCATGCTTGAGGGCTTTTGCTTTGAATCCTCCCTACAAAAAGCCTGAACAGATTTCCCCTCCTTTTTTCAAGGAGGGGACGATTCTCCGCCGGATGGCGGAGAATCAGGGGTGGTCCGGCCGCCACACCCGAAATATTGTACGTTTCAGTTTAAGCCCCCTATTATCAATTGAAAACTCGCAAATTAAACTTGATTTTACACATTAATTAAAGTAATTTAAACCCGATAAACGGGGATCATCAAAGATCTAACGAGAATAACAGTGTCAACAGCCAGCAAAGGAGTCCGGATTGCAGATATCTGATATAACATCAAGCGTCATTTATGCCCATCCGTATGATAAAAGCTTTAATTATGCCATCTATCAAACCGTTTTGCAGACGTTTGTCACACTCGATATTGAAACGTTTGCACATGACCTGTACAAAGAACAATTCAATCCGGTGTTAACCACAGCGGAACTCGGGAAAAAACCGACGACGGATAAATTGGTACAGCAATACACTCGAGAGCTCATGCAATCCGATATTCTGGTCTTTATTCATCCGAATTGGTGGGGACAGCCGCCCGCCATTTTAAAGGGCTATATCGACCGGGTGATCCGGCCGCCGCATGCCTATGATTTTCCGGAACAGGATTCGGGCGGCGGTCTGCCCGTCGGTAAACTGGCGGGGAAAACGGGCATTGTGTTCAACACGTCCAACACGGAAAAAGACAGAGAAAACACTTATTTTCATGACCCATTAGAGTTCATTTGGAACAAATGCGTGTTCGGATTTTGCGGAATTGACCGGTATGACAGAAAAATGTTCAGAATCATTGCAGACAGTACACACGATGAGCGCCTGAACTGGCTCGCAGAGGTCAGAGAGATTATTACGGACAACTGTATGAACTATTGGATCGATGCAGCAATCCTAGAAAAACTCAGGCCGTAAAGGCAAACGTAAAAAACAGACCGTATACCCGAACACCGCTATCGGGATTTTCAAATCATAGCGCGGTTCGAATTTTAGATACAAGAAAAAGTATAAAGAAGAGGATGCGCTCATGTCTGATGAAAAACAATTATCTGTCATCATTCCGCGCCGTGGAGCCCTTCCCGTCATGCGGATGACAGCGTCAAGTGAGCCCAAAGAACATGAAATCCGGGTAAAAATGTTAAGCATGGGGTATTGTGAGACGCGACAAATCGATTATCAACGGACAAAAAACAGACGTTCAAGGCCGAATCGGACACGAAGGAGCCGGGATTGTTGTCCGAAGGGACGCCGGCATTCAATATTTAGAAACAGAACAGCCCGTGGTTATTCTTCCCTTTATCAACAAACACAGTATCGGATATGACTGGCCGGAAGGAGGCAAAGGTATTTTTTCAAATTATCCGGTCATTCCCGGCAATGCGGTCTATCCGATTCAAAAAGATATGATCTCACCCTATGATGAATTTTTGCATATCCTATAAAGCCCGGTGATACCCCACCAATAGCTTAGATCGGAATCCGCCGCCATGGCACGAGGGACAAATTGATAAATATCGAACCGGCTCTCAATGACAGACTCAAACGTATTCACGTAACAGCTATAACATTTCCCCCTCCTTTTCCAAGGAGGGGACGATAGCATCATCCTGCCCATCCATTAAGGTTCTATACAGGTAATTCTTGCATTTAAAACCATATTCAGTTATTTTGTCAGGATACAAAATGAAATCATAATACAACTATTCCTGATAAACAAAATTACGGTATTTGAATGAAATACTTTTGGTGTTAGTGACAATCACTGATTTCACTTTTTACAAGAGTTAAATCTAAAGTATATTTTTGGAGACCTGGCGGACAAACGTTGTAGGCAATTAAAGAGTATCTGACCTGGCACAATAAAACAAAGACTAGTGAATAATTTTCACAAAAAAATCTACACCCCCCGCACCCTCTTCCACGACATCGGCTATCTCAGCCGCAACCTCCCCGGCATGCTCAATTTGCGCCGGGATCCCGGCATCAACCGTCAATTCGTTGAAAAGATCATGACCGTGACCACGGCGGTGAACGGCTGCGTCTATTGCGCCTGGTTTCATGCCGGACAGGCGGTGCGCAGCGGCATCAGTCAAACAGAGGTCAAAAACCTGCTCAATCTGCAGTTTCACGCCGACGCCTCTGATTTTGAACTGCCGGCTCTGTTATACGCCCAGCACGTGGCGGAAACCGACCGCCATCCCGATCCGGACATGACGCGGAATCTGTATGAATACTACGGGGATCAGACCGCGGACAATATTCGGCTGATCATCAGAATGATCACGTTCGGCAATCTCTACGGCAACACCTGGGATGCCGTGATCAGCCGAAGGGCCGTCCGGCGGGACCACAGCAGTCTCCTGTTTGAACTGCTGTTTTTTACTTTTAACGCCCCCATCGCGCTTCCCGCCATGCTGGCGGTCAAGGCAAAAAAATTGATAAAATCCCTGCGGCCGCAACCGCAAATCGAATAATTTTCGGAAAAAGTCACAGGCCCGGAGTGAACACCATCAGCTTGAACTGCAGTTGCAGGATGCCTGTCACGTTGAGATCGTTGATTGCCACTGAGGAGAAACATGATGAACAATAAAATCCCTCCCTTGCACCCCGGGAAAATACTTTTGGAAGAATTTTTAAAACCTATGGGACTCGGCCAAAATAAAATTGCCCTGAATATGAGGATTTCTCCGAGACGCATTAATGAGATCGTACTTGAAAAAAGAAGAATCACCCCGGATACAGCATTGCGTTTGGCAGCGTACTTTAACATGTCCCCGCAATTTTGGCTGGGTTTGCAAATGGACTATGATCTTGATGTAGCACAAGATCAACTGGCTGCCAAAATTGACAAAAAAGTGCAAAAGGTCAAAAAAGCACTAAAATTTGCCCGATCTCAATCAGAGCGTTTACCCCGCTCACTCTTTCAAATCGACCGTTCCGATTATAAAAATATGGATGACGGGCTGCCGATGGGTGATATCAACCGGATAAAACATTGTCCACAAACAGCCTGAATAGATTCACTCTCCTTTTCCGGGGAGGGGACGTTCCGAAAGCTTTCTGGACAGGGGGTGGTCCAATCGCGCTCTCCAACCAGTCCCGTGCTATTTAGGTGATTCTTGCTTTTAAATATATAATAGTTTATCTTTAAGAATGATGAGAGTCACAGACACAATCTATTTTGCTGCCTATCATGACCGCATAGGCCACAAAATCCCAAATCTGATAAGCAACCATGATTTCAGCGAGGGTACGATCGAATTCAGCTATTCGACACGATCGTCCGCCGTTTACTCTGCCAATATTGAAGGCAACCCGCTTGACCTCAATTCTTATATGAATCAAAAGCGGTCACAAACCAAATTCAAATCTAAAGAACTTCAGGAAATTGATAATCTGATCGCAGCCTATGAGCTGGCGCTGCAAAACGAGCTGAATGAAACAAACTTTTTAGCCTGCCAGGCGCTCTTTTCCAAAACACTGCTGATCAAAAGCAAAAGAGAAACATACAGAGATGAAAAAGTGGGGGTTTATGATCAAAACGGGTTGGTCTACCTGGCCATTGAACCCGAAAAGGTTAAAGAGCGGATGAATGCATTTTTTCAGGGAATAACCACTCTGCTGAAAGCAGATTTATCCGAAGAAGCGACATTTTATCATGCGTCACTCATTCATTTGATATTCGTTCATATCCACCCCTTTCTTGACGGCAATGGCCGGGGAGCGCGATTGCTGGAAAAATGGTTTATCAGTCAGGTTCTGGGAGAGCATTTCTGGAAAATTCCATCGGAAAAATACTATTGGGATCATCGGCCCGAATATTACGAAAACATCAATCTTGGTGTGAACTATTACGAACTGGATGATTCCGGCTGCCTGCCATTTCTGGCCATGCTGCCCGGTTGTCTTGCGGAAAAATAAATGGTCAAATAGAACCCCATACGTATACCCAACCATTCAAAACCATAATATGGTTTGATTCTTGTTTTTCTTTGCGATCTTTGCTTCTTTGCGTGCATTGTTTTTATTTTATACCACTGGTTGCAGCGGAATGCCAAAAAAAAACAGTATATCTGCTATTAATAGTCTTTACGATCATTGTCCTTGAACTTTTTCCGATCGATTATGACAGGAATTGAAAAAACCCATGCTGCGCCCGCCATCGGGCATCCTTTTCTCATACCGGTTCTCTTTTTCTTGCAAATCACCCCCATATTTCTTAGTTTTCATAAACGCAAACCCGGCAGCTCCGCTGTCCGAGAGCACAAATTTTTAAATCCTTTTTGGACCTATTTATGCCCCTCCGCGTCAAAATCTGCTGCATCAGCAGCATCCGTGAAGCCGAAATCGCCGTTGCGCACGGCGCGTCAGCCGTGGGACTGGTCGGGCGTATGCCCGGCGGGCCGGGCCCCATCCCGGACGAACGCATTTACGAGATTGCGCGCACAGTCCCGCCGGGCGTTTCGACGTTTCTGCTGACCTCGGAAACCGATCCCGAGTCCGTTATCCGGCATCACCGCGCCACGCGCACGGACATTATCCAGTTGGTGGACCGACTGCAACCGGACTCCTATCAAGTATTGCGTGAGGCCCTGCCCGCCATCCGACTGGTACAGGTGGTTCACGTTTTAAATGAACAATCTGTGACCGAAGCCCTGGCAGCGGCTGAACACGCGGACGCGATTTTACTGGATAGCGGCAATCCCGATCTGGCCGTCAAGCAGCTCGGCGGCACCGGCCGCACCCACAACTGGGACCTGAGCCGCGAAATCCGCGAGCGTGTACCCGTCCCGGTGTATCTGGCCGGCGGACTGCATCCCGGCAATGTCAAAGACGCAGTGCAGCGCGTGCGCCCGTTCGGCATTGACCTCTGCAGCGGTCTGCGTACAAACGGAAATCTGGACGAAAACAAAGTTGAGAATTTGTTCAAACAAATGGATTAGCTGTTGTTTTTCTCTGCGATCTTTGCTTCTTTGCGTGCATTGGTATTAAAAAATACACGCTATTTTGCGTTGGAAAGCACCGATATAGATAAACTCTCAAGATTTATCGCCTACGTCGGGAAACCATAAAATAAACGCCGGACAGTCTATTTCAAGAATCCGGGAAGGATATTCCAAATACGAAATACTGTCCGGATTTGATGAGGTCATGGCAAAAGTCAAAGACAATGATATACCGGGATGGGACAAGATTGAATAATGAACGGATTATTGAACATTGTCCCGAGTTGTACATCATCCCCTCTCTGGACCGCTCGGGAGATACCTGTCACTCGAGTTTCCGCGGCATGTTTGTCGACGGCGATATGAACAGCACGTCGCGGGAGGGGCTGCAGGAACAACTGATGGGCGCCCATCCACTCTGAATCACACTCGGGAAAAGCCTGGACCGGCGGTAAGGATCAGCATCCGCATAGAGCCATAAAATCATTGCTTTTTTTTTCTCATTTTTTTCCGTATATTTTGCTATGATTTTAAAGACATTCGACATTCTTTCCCCTATTTGAGATCGCGTCCGCGCTGTGTATCGATTGGATACGGACAGCGCGCTCACCTGTTTAATCTAATCATTCAATAACTTTTTACATCAGGACAAGATATGTCTCATAACGAGATTAACCGGCGAAAAACCTTTGCCGTCATCAGTCACCCGGATGCGGGTAAAACAACATTAACCGAAAAAATGCTCTTGTACAGCGGAGCCATTCAAGTGGCCGGCGCCGTCAAATCGAACAAGATCAAAAAAACAGCAACCTCGGATTTTTTAGAGATTGAAAAACAACGCGGCATCTCGGTCGCCACGTCGGTGCTGTCGTTTCAATACAAAAATTACAAGATCAATCTTTTGGACACGCCGGGCCATAAAGATTTTGCCGAAGACACCTATCGAACTTTGACGGCCGTGGATAGTGTTATCCTGGTTGTTGACGGCGTCAAAGGCGTTGAAGAGCAGACGGAAAAACTCATGCAGGTCTGCCGTATGCGCAACACACCGGTGATTGTTTTTATCAATAAATTTGACCGGGACGGCAAAGAACCGATTGAATTGCTGGACGAGCTGGAATCCCGGCTTGCCTTAAAGGTGAGGCCGTTAACCTATCCTCTGGGCATGGGCAAGCGATTCAAGGGCGTTTACAATATTTACAAAAAGTCGTTTATTTTTTACCGGCCAAACAAGGAGCATGTCTCCGAGGAAATACGCGTGTTTGACGACCTGCAGGATCTGGAATTGGATAGGGCTTTTGGCGAGCAAGCCGACTCCTTGAGGCATGATATTGAACTGGTCGACGGCATTTATGAAAATTTCAGTCTCGATACCTATCGGAGCGGCGGACTGGCGCCGGTATTTTTCGGCAGCGCGTTGCATAATTTCGGCATTCGGGAGCTTTTGGATACATTCATCGACATTTCGCCGTCGCCCACCAGCCGCAACACAACCGGCGGCGAGGTATCGCCTACGGATACCAAATTCAGCGGTTTTGTGTTTAAAATACACGCCAACCTTGACCCGAAACACAGAAATCGCACCGCCTTTTTACGTGTGTGTTCGGGACGCTTTGAGAAAAACACGTTTTATCATCATGTCCGCTTGAACCGGCAGCTTAAATTTTCGGCGCCGGTCAAATTTATGGCGCAAAACAAAACACTGCTCGACACCGCGTTTCCCGGCGATGTTGTCGGACTTTATGATTCCGGGATTTTTAATATCGGCGACACCCTCACCGAGGGCGATACGTTTATGTTCAGGGGCATTCCCCGCTTTCTTCCGAGGTTTTCGCCGTTGTCTATAACAACGATCCATTCAAATCAAAACAACTGGAAAAGGGTATAAAATCGCTGACGGATGAAGGTCTGGCGCAATTGTTCACCCAATCTCAGGGGAATAAAAAGGTCGTGGGCGTTGTAGGAGAGCTACAGCTTGATGTGCTAAAATACCGCTTGCTCAACGAATATGGAGCACGGGTCGAATTTAAACCCATGCCGGCGTTTAAAGCCTTTTGGCTGCAATACAATGATGCAGACGAGATCGCCGAGTTGTTACGATTTCGATCACATTCGCTGTATCAGGACAAAGATAACAATCTCGTTTTTATTGCAGGTTCCGAATTCGCGCTAAAGATGGCCGGGGATAATAATCCGCAGGTTACTTTTCTATCGGCTATTGAGCACAATGCACAAACGCTGTTGCTGGATGAAACCAATAAAGGAATGTTTGAATGAACGAGAACAAGAAACAACAAATCAAAAGCGCCATTTTAGAGCAATTGTCTCTTATTGAAAAAGATATTGAATTACTCGAGGAAGCGACAGCGCCCATAGCGCCGGATAACGCCATTGGACGACTCACGCGGATGGACGCCATTAACAACAAAGCGGTGGCGGAAGCGGCGCTTGTCGACAAGCGAGCCACGTTTTCCAATCTAAAACAAGCCTTGACAAAAATTGATGCGGCCGATTTCGGTCAATGCGCTCACTGCGGCAGCGAGATTGCCTTTGAACGGTTAATGTATCTGCCGCATTCCCCCTACTGCATAACCTGCGCCTCGCAGGGCAGGCGCTGACGCTGCCGTGCCGTCAAGAAAAAGACTTGTTGGGGCAGGCTCGCCTATTTTGAAACCCGTTCTTACAATCAGGGATACGAACAGACAACGGCTTTAGACCATCTTGGAGGACAGCGTGCGCTGTCCCGGAGCTGCAAAAGCCCGGATGATAAAGGCCGTCAATAACAGTGGATTATTACACTATGGACTATATACGGCTATTTCTAAACAACAAACGCTTGATAGCGCTCGGTTTTATGCTGACATTTTTTCCAGTTTTGGACAGACATTTTTACTTTCATTATATGTGCCGCATATTATACACGTATGCATTCCAACCGTCGAAGCGTTAATGTGATTGCATTCTCAGGGTCACCATCACGCGTTGACGCATTGGGATAAATCATAACACAAGCTGCTGTTATTGTAAATTTTCATCCTATGCGGCACCCGCCCTGACAGAAAAGACTTGTAAATGGCAAAACAATATTTTATTTTATATATTGTCTCATGCAAAAAATACTTGCGGAAACTCTTGACAACACAATCAGGGTCACAACATGCATGCTATCACACTGTCGAGCTGTGCTCAATAGCCATGCATTTGATCCTTATCATTAAAGGAATCAGACCCTCCCGGAAAAGCGCTGCCATGAAAAACATGATCGCATTACTGACTGTACTCAAGCTTGCCGGGCATCAGGATCATTTCCAACATCAGAAATTAAAAATAAACAAGGAGAGAATGGTGAACAGCACAAAAAAGTTTGAAAGAACCGCATTCACGTTTTACGCTATTTTCATATTGTGTTTTTCAGCCGTCCAGGCACAAGACTCTGAAATTCATTTGCCGGGCGATACCAAAATGATTTTGATTCCCGCTGGTGAATTTATCATGGGAGCAGAGGGACAACAAGAATATGAAAAGCCGGAGCACAACGTCATTTTAGACGGGTTTTACATGGACGCAACCGAAGTGACCCAAAAAGAGTTTGAACGTTTAATGGGCAGAAATCCTGCTTTTCATAACGACGATCCGCTCAAGCCGGTCGAGCAGGTGACCTGGTTTGATGCAGTGCTCTTTTGCAACGCGCGCAGTGAACGCGATGGTCTGGAACCGGCATACAGCTATTCGCGCATAGAAACAGACCGTGAGGTCAAAGGTCGCTGCCGTATGCTGTATGGATTGAAATTCGATCCCTCGAAAAGTGGGTACCGGCTGCCCACCGAAGCTCAATGGGAATATGCCTGCCGGGCAGGCACGCAGACCACCTATTTTTGGGAGATGAAATAAACGGAGATTATTTATGGTGGGCCCGCAACAGCGACAACACCACGCACCCGGTCGCGACAAAAAAACCAAATCCATGGGGTCTATACGATATGTTGGGAAATGTTTTCGAGTGGACAAACAATTGGTTCTATCACTATTCTGAAGAAACCGTCAAAAATCCCACCGGCCCGGAATTCGGCATTGAAAAAGCTTTACGCGGAGGAGCGTACAAGGCGCATGATGATCGTTATGAAGACCTGGTGACTTCAGCAACACGCGGTTGGACCTATCCGTACGCGGCCTGGCCGTCCGACGGATTTCGATGTGTAAAACCTTTGAATTAAATTCAAATTCTCATGAAACCAGGACATATAAACATGAAAAAATTACTGATTTTGGCTCTTGCAATCGGTGTTCTCAATAGCATCACGTGCCGTCATGATGCTGAAAAACAGGAATGGATTTCGCTTTTCAACGGCGTCAACCTTGACGGCTGGACCATGAAATTCAGCGGCTGCGAGTTGAACGAAAACTATTTGAACACATTCCGGGTCGAGGACAGTCTTCTCAAGGTATGTTATGACGAGTATGAATTGTTCGAGAACCGATACGGACATCTTTTTTATCAAGAACCGTTTTCTCACTACCGCTTGAGATTAGAGTACCGTTTTACCGGTGAAAAGCTGCCCGACAGTCCCTGGTGGACCGAAAATAACAGCGGTGTGATGATTCATGCGCAGGCGCCGGAAACCATGCCGTTCATTGCAGACCCCACGGATGAAAATCTGGACCTTCTCGTGCATTTCCCCCTCTCTATCGAATGTCAATTATTGGGCGAGGCGGTCACGGCAAATGCCTGTCAAATCGGGACTATTATTGATATCAATGGTGCAAAAGCCCCGGAGCGGAACATGAACTCGAACTCGAAAGCCTATCCCGCCGATCAGTGGGTGCAACTGGAAGTGGCGGTGTACGGCGATTCGATTGTTCATCACATGGTGCAAGGCGACACGGTGTTGACCTATACCAATCTCAGACGCGCGGACGACGGCAGACCGCTGTCCGAGGGGTACATTGCCTTGCAGGCCGAAAGTCAACCGCTTGAATTCCGAAAAATAGAGTTGTTAAAAATACCGCATTGATCTGACGGCAAGAATGCAGTGTACAAAACTTGATGGACGGACTCGAAAAGAAAAGGATAAAGCATGAACCAATCAATGATCTCTGTGCTCGTCCTGTCAACTTTGATGATAACCACAAGCTGCCAAAAAGCCAATGCGCCGCAAGGCAAAAATGAGGCGGCCATACGCCCGTACGCGTCCAATCCGTACTATTGGCAATACAAAGGCGACCCCGTGCTGCTGCTGGGCGGCTCGCGTGAGGACAATCTGTTCAACCATCCAGTTGGACTGGCGGCGCATCTCGATACGCTGGCGGCCTGCGGCGGCAACTATATCCGCAACACCATGAGCAGCCGCAATCCCGGCAATCCCTGGGCATTCAAAAAACTCGACAACGGCTTGTACGACCTGAACCAGTGGGATGATGAATTTTGGAGCCGTTTTACAAACCTGCTTGATTTGTGTGTCGAACGCGACATTATTGTTCAAATCGAGATTTGGGATCCCTGGGATTATTTCAAAACCGAAGCGCCTCTCGGATACGGCCCGGATAACGTCGGCTGGGAACGCTGCCCGTTCAATCCCGCCCTGAACATCAACTATACAGCCGAGGAATCGGGGCTGGCAACCGGGATTGATTATTATTCATCCGACAAACCGAGCGATCATCTGTTTTTTCATACCGTACCGGCGTTAAAGGATGTCCCCCTGATCCGGCAGGTTCAGGAAAAATTTGTCGAAAAGCTGCTGTCCATTTCCCTCGACTATCCGAATGTGTTGTACTGCATGAACAACGAAATCGGCGAGCCGCCGGAATGGGGAAAATACTGGGCGCGCTTTATCCGCGGCCTGGCCGAAACGGCGGGCAAACCCGTCTATCTGGCCGATATGCGCCGCAATTCCAATTTCGAGTCCGAAGAGCAGGTCAAGTTGCTGCACGACCGGAAGCATTATGATTTTTTCGAAATTTCGCAAAACACCGCCAACAACGGGCAACATCATTATGATCAGATTCTGTCGATTCGCTCACAACTCACCGACAATCCCAAACCGCTCAACAATATCAAAATTTACGGTGGAAAGATCGGCAGTTGGACCACCAGCGTTGAGGAAGGCACCCGACGGTTCTGGCGCAACCTGTTCGGCGGACTTGCGTCTTCGCGGTTTCACCGTCCCGGGCCTTCGAAACACTTTTTCGGCATTGGCCTGAGCGAACTGGCGCAAACACATATCCGCGGCATGCGCCTGCTCACCGACGCGATGACCGTGTTCACCTGCGAGCCGCACAACGACCTGCTGACAGAGTGCGAGGATAACGAGGCCTATTGCCTGGCCGAACCGGGACACCAATACGCGGTCTATTTCCCGGAGGGCGGCGAGGTGCTGCTGGATATTTCTGACTCGAATGCATCATTGAGCATCCGTTGGCTGGACATCAGTAAAAGCGCCTGGCTGGAAGCGGAACGCGTTTCCGGTGAAACACTGTCGCTTGATGCACCCGGCAGCGGGCAGTGGGCAGCGTTGGTTTTGGCGCAATAAAATTTAAATTTGACAAGGAAAGCCTGGCAATACAAGTGGCCTGTCTTGCCAATATTTCGCAGATTAGGCGGTAAAACCCTCGATTATCTGCCAGGTCAAAAAGTTTCAGGATAATCAAGCCGACGCTTACATTTATCCTGATTACCAGAATGAATGGGAGTTTCCGTTAATTGAAATTCAATAATTTTAAAACGAAATTGAAATGAAAAAATATCTGTACTTGATTCTTATTTGCATCTTTTATACAAGTGTAAATGACGCAAAAGCCCAGGTTGACAACCGTTTTCGACAGCCTCACAGCCGTAACCAGTTCGAGGTGTTGGTTTATACCAGTCCCGATCATTGGCATAACCTTACCGAACCGGTTGCTATGCTCGAGTTTCAGGACATGGCTCAAAGACATGCTTTTGGGCTGACCTGGACTGCCTTAAACAGTAGATTTAATGATGAGGCACTCGCTCAGTTTGATGTTATTGTTTTCCTTCAATCAACCGTTAGAGACCTTTCGCAAGAACAACTAAAAAGTTTTAAAAAATTTATACGAAATGGCGGCGGATTTGTCGGTATTCATGGCACTTCGGCTTGCCGGGATGAGCCCGAGTGGTTCAGGAAACTGGTGGGACGGGTGTTTACAGGTCATCCTGAAGAACAAACTGCGGTTTTGCATGTAATCCATAAAAATCATCCTTCAACCATGCATTTACCAGACAAATGGATTTGGACAGACGAGTTGTATTCATTCGGCCCGGAGCTCGTTGATGGTTTAAATTATCTCGTCACTGCCGATGAAGCAACCTATGACCCGGACAGAACGTGGGGCGATGATACACGATTTACGGCCATGGGCGATTTTCATCCTTTGGCCTGGTATCACGAATTTGAGGGTGGACGATCATTCTATACTTCGTTTGGGCACATGCCTGCGCTTTTCCGCGACAAAAATTTTCTCGACCATATTTATGGTGGTATTTACTGGGCTGCTACGGGCCTGGGAATTTATTAAAATTAGAAAAAAGATGATAAAATAATTTATTATTGTAACTTTTGCAGATATACAGATAGTGATAACCACCAGGTTTTGTTTTTAAAACGATAATACAGAGGTAGAAAATTGACAGACGAACGTGAATAAATGTTAATAAAAATCAATCGACGATACTTTGCACCGATCTATGTTGCAACAATGATAATTATTCTAACAACCAATGACGCATTCGCGGCGAAGGATGACCGGCGCATTCAACCGTTTCACCAAAACCCCGCTTACTGGCAGTATAATAACAAACCGGTGTTGTTGCTGGGCGGCACGTCCGATGACAATCTCTTTCAGCTCAAAACGCCCGGCGCGGGACATGGGGCGGCGCTGATTCTGCAATCGGAATAATGACAGTCAAAAGGAGACCAGCTCATGAAAACAAACAATATGATCGCCGCCATGCGGTTCGTGCAACGGATGGACATTCGCGGCGCTTTAAAGATCGATCACCTGATTTTATATATTGCAATTCACCTCATCTTGTTTTCCGCGTTGACCGTTACAGGTCAGCCTGCTCCTCTATCGGATTACCGCTGGACGCTCATCAAGGCCGAGAATGAGGACAAGGTCACCGGACGGCACGAAAACGCGTTTGTCGAATACCAGGGCAAATTTTATCTACTGGGAGGTCGGGGCGTGAATCCGGTCAATGTTTTCGATCCCCAAACCCATTCCTGGAAAGCCAAAGGCAAATCGCCCCTGGAAATTCATCACTTTCAGGCGGTGGTTTACGGCGATGCCGTCTATTTGATGGGAGCCATGACCGGCGGCTATCCCAGGGAACACCCCCTGCAACATATCTGGATGTATTACCCGCAGACCGATACCTGGAAACAAGGCGCGGAGATTCCGGAAAACCGGCGCAGAGGCGGCGCCGGCGCGGTTCTTTACAACGATAAAATTTATCTGGTGGGCGGCATCAAGTTCGGGCATACCAGCGGCACGACCAACTCTTTCGATAGCTACGACTTGAAAACCGGCGAGTGGGACATCCTGACCGACGCGCCGCATATCCGTGATCATTTCCCGGCGGTTGTGGTGGATGACAAACTGTATTGCATCGGCGGCAGAAACACCAGTGTGCATCATCCGGATAATTTCGGCGCCTTTTTCAGCGCCACTGTCCCGCAGGTGGATTATTACGATTTTAAAGAGGAAAAATGGTTCACCCTGAAAGAGCCTCTGCCGGTTCCCACCGCGGCCGGCGGCATGGTCAGTATCGGCACGAACCTGATTTATATGGGCGGCGAGGCCAGCCAGGCCCAGGCCTATAACCAAACCCAGTGTCTTGATCTCAGCACGGGCACATGGACACAGCTAGCGCCGCTGTCGATCGGCAGACATGGCAGCAGCGCCATTTTATACGAGAATAATATTTACACGGCCGCCGGAAGCCCCAATAAAGGCGGCGGCAACATGACCTCTATCGAAGTTTTTTCGGCTGATCACGAGTGGCAAAGCCTCTTTAACGGCGAAACGCTCGACGGCTGGCAGGTCAAATGCCGGGAAAAAGATAAAGATCAAACGTTTTGGTCGGTGGATGACGGCGCCATCTATTGCAATTCTCTGGGAAGCACGGATCATGGCTATGTGTGGCTGCAAAATGAAAAAGAATACAGCGATTTTGAATTGCGGTTAAAATTCAAAGTCTCGCGCCAACACCGTGGGAATTCCGGCGTCCAGATTCGCAGCCGCTACGATGATAAAGCGGTTGTGGATGAAGGCGGCCAGGCCGGCTGGCTCGATGGGCCGCAGGTGGATATTGAGCCGCAAAATCCATGGCGCAATGGTTTTATTTATGACGAAACGCGCGACACCCGCCGGTGGATTCACCCGTCCCTGCCCGACTGGAAAATTGACAAGGAAACGTATGCGCCTAAAAGAGTGATTTACTACTGGGAAGACGAAGAAACCGGGTGGAACGATATGACGATTATTTGCCGGGGGACGCACATTAAAACCCGGGTCAATAATGTGGTGGTATCGGATTACGACGGCGCCGGCGTTCTGGATGACAATGCGCACCAAAAGTACAAGGTGGGCATGCGCGGACATATTGCGCTGCAACTGCATAAAAATTCGCAAAATAAAATCTGGTTCAAAGATATTGAACTGCGGGAGCTGAAATAGGGCCTGCCGGCGGCGGGCGGCGGTTTGAGCGTCATAAAAAATAAGCAAAGGAGCCTGGAGATGTTTTCAGAAATCAAACAAACCTGCTGTCGTATATCGACCGTTTTTACCGCCGTCTTTATAGTTACGATGACCGGCGGTTCAGCCAACGCCAAGGATATCGGGCACATTCAGCCCGGCGCCCGGAATCCGCTTTACTGGCAATACAACGGCGCGCCGGTGCTTTTGCTCGGCGGTACGGTCGATGACAATCTTTTCCAGATAAACAATCTAAAAGAACATCTCGACCTGCTGGCCTCGGTTGGCGGCAATTATGTGCGCTGCACCCTGAGCAGCCGCGATTCCGGCAACGTAAAACCCTTTGTCCGGGAAAACGGCCTGTTCAATCTGGATAAACCCAATCCCGATTACTGGAACCGCTTTGAACATCTGCTGTCGCTCGCGTTGCAGCGGGATATTATAGCACAGGTTGAACTCTGGGCCACGTATGATTTTTACTGGGGCGAATCGGGCTGGGCGCAAAATCCCTTTAATCCGAAACTGAACCGATCCTATTCCGCCTCGCAGAGTCGACTCCCGGAAGACATCGATTATCCGGCTCAGCAAAAAAACAATCCCTTTTTCCGCTCGGTGCCGAAACTGGATAACAATCGGCTGGTTCTCGAAACTCAGCAAAAATTTGTCGATACACTCATGTCCATCGCTCTGCAATACCCCAATGTGCTGTATTGCATCGACAATGAAACCAAAGCCCGACCGGAATGGGGCCGCTACTGGTCGGCCTATATCCGGGACATCGCCTGTTCGGCCGGCAAGGAGATTTACGTCACCGAGATGTGGGACAACTGGGACCCCACCAGCGGCCTGGTTGCCGGCGCCGTCAACCAAAGCCCTGGTTTGGGCGGATGGTATGCAGCAGTGCCGACCCGGAGATGAGCACGTGGGCAAAACCGTCGAACACGATCAATGATCCGGAATCCTATTCGTTTATCGATATTTCCAATCACAATGCCCAGCGGGGCGAGGTGCATTACAACACCGCGCTGTTTGTCAGGAATCATGTGCGGTATTCAAAGCATCCCCGACCCGTTAACAATGTGAAAATTTACGGCGGCATGCTGAACACCCTGGGACAGGATGGTGAATACTGGACCGGTTTTCACAAGGATGGCGAGGAGCGATTCTGGAGAAATATTTTTGCCGGACACGCATCCGCCCGTTTTCACCGGCCGCCTCACGGTCTGGCTCTGAATCACGTCGCCCGGCATCACATAAAAAGCATGCGCATGTTGACCGATGAACTCGATTTTATGAACAGCACGCCGGCGAATCATTTATTGATGAACCGGGAAGAAAATGAAGCCTATTGTCTGGCCGATAAAGGTGTGGAATATGCCGTCTATTTTACCGGCAAGGGCAGCGTCACTCTGGACGTTACGGCCGGTGACTATGAGACAAGGTGGCTGCAAATCCGGACGTCGCAATGGAGCGATGTGCAAACCGCGGAACTGCCCGGCGTATTAAAGACGCCGTCGGATGATCAGTGGGTCGTTTTGATCCGGCCGGTGGAATAAATGACTTCCAAAAGAAAAGGATGGAGAATATGGACAAGAAATTTTTCAGTCGTTTGGCGCATACTTTATGGATGACCATTTTTACCGCAATGTTCCTGACCGCCTCGGGCAATGCACAGGCCGGCGATGCCGGTTCCATTCAGCCCTGGCGCGACAATTCCTGCGTATTCTGGGAATACGACGGCAAGCCCATGATGCTCATCGGCGCCAGCGATGACGACAACCTGCTTCAGTGGAACGGCGATGCTCTCATCGAGCATCTTGATCTGATAAAATCAATGGGCGGCAATTATGTGCGCAACACCATGAGCGACCGGAGTGAAGGCAATATTTTTGCCGTCAAACAACTCGACAACGGCCGTTACGATCTGGAGCAGTGGAACGAGGCTTATTGGGATCAATTAACCTTTTTTCTCGACGAGACCGCAAAACGCGGCATTATCGTTCATCTGACTCTCTCGGACTGGTTCGATCTTTCGGGCGACGATGTGTACGGTCGTTTTGCCGTACATCCTCTGAATCCTGAAAACAACATCAACTGGGAAGCGGGCGCCATTGAAAATGCCTGGGATTACTATGGCGGTTCCCTTGAAGATGAAAATCAAAAAGCGCTCGACTATCAGCATCGTTACGTCGACCGTCTCATGTCCATCTCGGCGCGATACAATCACATTATTTACAACATTGGCAATGAAAGCGGTCTCGACATGGAATGGGATAATTACTGGGCGACTGATATCAAAAAAGCGGCAAAAGCGCGGGGGAAAACGATTCACGTGACCACCATGCGGTTTGCGCCGGACATTTCCGTGCGCCGGGTCATGAGCCGGCGGGATGTTTTCAGTTTTGTTGATGTTTCCCAGAACAACCAGGATGCCCTGGGACCGGTCGGCAAGAAACATTGGGAAAACCTGCTTTTTTGGCGAAAAATGATCGCCATGAGCGACGAGGGGCCGATGCCCATCAACAACGTCAAAGTGTATGGCGAGGGTGTCGGACTCAATACCGCAGCGGGGAGCGAAAAGGAAGCGGTGGAACGATTCTGGAGAAATATTTTCGGCGGCGCCGCGTCCACGCGGTTTCACCGACCGGCCAGCGCGACAGCGGCGCCTGGGGCTGGGGCATCGGACTTTCCGAGCGCGCGCAGCAAACCCTGCGCGCCGTTAATATGTTCCTGGATACATTTGATATTTACAGCGCCGAACCCTATGAAGCGTTCTCAACCGTGGGCAACTCGGTGGATTCCTATTGTCTGGCAAATATCGGCAAAACATATGCAGTGTATTTTCCCGCCGGCCGGGCCACGGTTCACCTGGACCCATGGGTGTATGTAAAAAAAGTCTCGGTCAAATGGCTGGATGTTGCCGCCCGCACCTGGAGCGAGGAAACAATCATAGAACCCGAATGGGATCATTTCGACGGCACCGATTGGTGGGGACCGCAGCGCATCCTCACCCTGACGCCCAAAGATCACCGGTCTTATGTGGCGGTAGTGCAAGTTTTACAAACCGGTAAAAAGTAATAGACAGGCAACGCCATGATATCATTCATATTCGCGGTTTTATGTATTATCCTTCCCGTGTCCGGGATCACCGGATCACCGGCAGACTATGAAATCGGAAACGCCCGCATTACCCGGACCCTCACGCTTCAGAACGACAGCCTGTTCTCAACTTCCCTGCTCCTGCACGCCGATTGCAGTCAATTTATCACAAAAAGCCGCAATTTTTCCTTCCGCGTCAATGACAAGCTCTACAGCGGATTCAGCGGCTGGCGGCTGCTGGGAAAAACCGTCATCCGGGACAGCAGCGGCGGCAGCGGACTGTGTCTGCGTCTGGCCGGATGCGTTCCCCCAACCCGATTTCGAGATCGAGAATCCGCTATCTGACCTATCCGGGACTGCCGGTCATACGCAGAGGTGTGCACGTTCATCAACACCGGAGATCAGGATCTGAAACTGGATTTCGCCGTGGTCACCAGCGCTTATGTGAACAATGATTCGCTGTCCGGGTCCTATGCCACGGATCACCCCTATTACCGCGATCACCGCGAGTCGTTCATTGTGTTCTATGAACGTCTTTTGGGACTGTTTGATGATCTGCACCGCGAGGCGCCGGAGCTGTTCATCGACTGTACGTTCGAGACCGCCGGCAAACTGCAGCTCATGGATTACGCCATTGCCAGGCACGCCGAGGTCAACTGGCTGTCCAATTTCGAATCGCCGTCGCCGGTGGGCCCCCTGCGCGTTCGTCACATAGCCTGGTGGCGCTCCCCCGCCCTGCCGGCCAGCTCGCTGGTCATCGGCAATCAGGCGCTGGACGATCCCGAGTTTGAATTTGCCCTGAAATCCCTGATCAACACCCTGCCCATCGTGCTCGGCGATCCGCGCCAGGTGCCGTCGCAACAACGGGCGCGCATCAAGGCGTGGTCCGACTGGATGCGGGACATGCAGAACCAATACAATTACATGTCGTTCCGCAAAGATTTGCCCGGATTCGGTGAACCCAGAGAAGGTCACTGGGACGGCTGACAGCGCATCAATTTATCAAAAACAATGTTATTTTTACACATAAATCCCCAGAGATTGATTTTGATGACAATTTTCAAGTAGATTATAAAAATATTAGGCTCTCTGATTTATTAACAAAAAAGAGAAAATCATTTACGAGTATGACTTTGGCGATGGCTGGGAACATGATATTGTTCTGGAAAAGATACTTGCCTTTGATGAAGACACCCAATATCCTGTCTGTCTGGACGGTGAGATGAATTGTCCGCCGGAGGATTGCGGGGGTGCATTCGGTTATTCTGACATGCTGGACATCCTCAAAGATCCTGATCATAAAGAATATGAAAGCACCATTGAATGGCTGGGAGGGGAATTTGATCCCAAGTATTTTGATAAAGAAAGTCAATAAATTGTTACAAGAAGAGGATTATGGATGTATCAAATTTTGAATCTGTAATGGGAATCTTGACATGAAAGCCGTTATATGCGCCCGCTACGGTCCGCCGGATGTCCTGAAAATCACACAGGTGGAAAAACCGGTCCCGAACAACAACGAAGTATTGATCAAAACAGCCGCCGCCACCGCCCATATCGGCGACACCCGTATCCGCCGGGCCGATCCGTTTCCGGTGCGGCTGGCCTTTGGATTGTTCAAACCGAAAAAGAATCTGATTCCCGGCATGGAAATCGCCGGGATCATTGAATCCGTCGGCAACAACGTGGCCGCATTCAAACCGGGAGATGCGGTGTTTGCCTTTACCGGATTCGGGCTGGGCGGATATGCCGAATACCGCTGCCTGCCCGTGAAAAACGGAAATCCGGAACGAAACGGACTGATTGCCCTGAAACCCGGAAATCTCTCCTGCGACAAGCGGCCTGCGGTTCCGGCCGGCGCCCTGACAGCATTGAAAAACCTGCAAAAAGCCGATATCCGCAAGGGACAAAGCATCCTCATCAACGGCGCCTCCGGCAGTCTCGGCACCTATGCGATTCAGCTGGCCAAATATTATGGCGCCAATGTCACGGCAGTGTGCAGCGCCGGGAATTTTGAGCTGGTTCTATCCCTGGGAGCGGATAAAGTCATTGATTATACCCGTGAGGATTTTACCAAAACCGGCGACCGATACGATGTGGTCTATGACGCTGTGATGAAATCCAGTCGCCGCCGCTGCAAACCCATATTGAAAACGAACGGGGTGTTTCTCAATAATTCGCATCTTGAAAAAATGACGGAAAACGATCTGCTGTTTCTCAAAGACCTGATCGAGCAGAACAAACTCAGGCCCGTTCTGGACCGGACGTATTCCCTGAATGACATAGTCGAGGCTCACCGCTATGTGGATCAGGGGCATAAGAGAGGCAATGTTGCAATTACCATTTGTGAGTAGGATGGGTTTGTAATGACGTTTATCCGGGTTTAATGAAAATTCGTTACAAACCCATCCTACTGTGAGCAATCCTTCTGTTACACGGCCTCCAAGCCGTTAATAACCGGAGGTAGAGCTATGAGTTTCAGCGTTTCAAGAGGTAGAGCCTTCGACACTCCTGCGCGACGGGGTGGAATCCAGACGCAATCGTGAGATATGATCTGAGACCCAGGACAGACACGAAACAAAGTTTCGCGGGCAATGGCGTACCAAAATGAAGTTTTGGCACGAGAGGGTGCGGTTGAACTCGAAAATTACCATAATAACAGCAACCGTTCCGAGATCAATATCCGAAAAGACAGGTTCTCGAATGCAAATCAGATCAAACAAGTATTCTTAGGCAATGCATACAAACATAGCACATTATGAAAACAGAGGGGGAAGCGGAAGACAGGCAGCCGAGCGGACGGCCTGCGTTTCTCAGCAGGACGGCAAACCGGTGTGCAGTACTAAAAAAGCTGAAATTCATATCATCTTGAAATAAAAACTTGTTGAATATTGGCATAATTTTGTGCATAATACATAACGCGCTTTGGCGCTAAACGAAAACATCGGTGTGTCTTTCAGAGGAGTGAATATCCAACCGGGCACGGCCTGAAATCAGCGGTTTATCGGATGCACAGATGATTTTCATACCGCTGATGATCACACCATAAAACTGAATCACCTGAAACAGGAGTTCTGATGAATAAAATAATACTATCCCTCACCCTGCTCTGCATCGTCTCATTATATTCCCAAACCATCCCCCTGCCCGAACATCCGCGACCGGATTTCAAGCGCAGCGAGTGGATCAATCTGAACGGCGACTGGAATTTCCGGTTCCATCCGCAGGACCGCGGCAATTCCGAGCAATGGTACCGCTACCCGGAGGACTTTGGACAGGAGATCACCGTTCCGTTTCCCTGGGGCGCGCCCCTGTCCGGGATCACCGATCAGGCGGATATCGGCTGGTATCACCGGGACATTGTGGTTCCGCAAAAATGGAAGAGCAAACAGGTGCATCTGATCATCGGCGCCTCGGACTGGCACACCACGGTCTGGCTGGACGGCCACAAGATCGGAGAGCACCGCGGCGGCTATACGCCGATTGAACTTGATTTGACGCCGTACGTCTATTTCGGCACGCCGCAGAAACTGGTGATTCGCGCCGATGACACGGAACACGAGTTCAAGCTGTTCGGCAAACAAGGCTACGGCAATGCACGCGGCATCTGGCAGACCGTGTATCTGGAAGCGCGGCCGCAGGAGCACATTGATTATATTCATTTCACGCCGGATATTGACACAGAGACAGTCACCGTCAAGGGTGAATTCGCCCGGCCTCTGCAGGGCAGCGCCGGTCTGATTTTAACATTTATGAACAGCGGCGTGCCGGAGGTCAGACGGGCTGTCAAAGGAAACACAAAAGAGTTCGAATTTGTTGTGAAAATCGAGGATCCGCGGCTGTGGACGCTGGAGAATCCGTTTCTTTACAACGTCGAGGTCGAACTCTTGACCAAACAGGCCACCGACCGGGTGTCCACTTATTTCGGCATGCGCAAAATCAGTGTGGAAATGCTGCCGGGCACGGATTTCCCCTATGTGGCGCTCAACAACGAACCAGTGTATCTGCAGATGGCGCTGGATCAGGCCTATCATCCCGAAGGCTATTATACGTATCCCAGTGACGAATTTATACGTAATGACATTCTGCGCACCCGTCGACTGGGTCTGAACGGTCAGCGCATCCATGTCAAAATCGATCCGCCGCGCAAACTGTACTGGGCCGACCGGCTGGGCGTGCTGATCATGGCGGATGTGCCCAACAGCTGGGGCGAACCGACTGAACCCATGCAGCAGGACTTTCTCACTGCCCTGCGCGGTATGCTGAAAACGCGATTTCAATCATCCGTCCATATTCTCCTGGGTGCTGTTCAATGAAACCTGGGGATTGGTTACCAAAACGGAAAAGGATGATGAACGGGTGTACACCAAAGAAACCCAAAACTGGGTGGCAGAGATGGTTCATCTGGCCAAAAAACTGGATCCCACGCGTCTGGTAGAAGACAATTCCCCGAACAAAAAAGATCATGTGATCACGGATCTGAATACCTGGCACGCTTATCTGCCCGGTTATGCCTGGGAAGAGCATCTGGACAAAATCTGCGAAAACACCTATCCGGGCTCAAAATGGAATTACGTCAAGGGACGCAAACAGGATGTGGAACCTAATTTCAACAGCGAATGCGGCAATGTGTGGGGGTATGAGGGCAGCACCGGCGATGTGGACTGGAGTTACGATTATCACCGCATGATCAACGAATTCCGCCGGCATCCCGAGATCGCCGGCTGGCTTTACACGGAACACCATGACGTGATCAATGAATGGAATGGTTATTATCAGTACGACCGCAGCGCAAAGATCACCGGACTGGACGATCTGGTGCCGGGGATGTCACTGCGTGACTGGCACAGTGCCTTTTATATTTCCACCGGCCAGGATATTTGTCGGGACGCCCGGCCGGGCGAAACGGTCGAGGTGCCGCTTTACGCCTCGTTCATGACCGGCTGTTGCGCGTCCGATTCTCTGACCCTGTCCACTCAGCTGCTGTTCCGCGATGCGCTGGGACAGGAATCTCTGCGACCGCAGTCCGATAGAATCGTCCCGTTCACCCCCTGGATGAACCACGCCCTGTCACCGCTCAAGCTGACCCTGCCCGATGAACCGGGTCTGGCCATTCTGCGCCTCGTGCTGCGCGACGCGACCGGCCGCGTATTGCAGCGCAATTTCACGTCATTCCGAGTGACCGGTGGAACACCGGAAACGCTGGTTCGGTCAGATAAGCCTCTGAGGATTTTGTCGTTTGCCCCGGACCGCTTTAAAGACGCGGTCTGGTCGCATAAACAGTGGAAGGTCATGGACGGACTCAAGGTCAACGGCGCCGGGTCCGGGTATTTCGAGTATCGTTTGCCCTGGCCGCAGGACCTGAATCCGGACGATATTGCATCCGCCGTGTTTCGCGCCGAATGCTCGGCCAAACAGCTGTTTACCAAAGACCGGGAAGCAGGCGGCGTAGAAGGCGATTACATGCGCGGCGGCGGCGCTGTGGATCGCAGCCGCAATCCCAATTCCTATCCCATGACCGATACGGATGAATTTCCCGGCGCCGTGACGCTGCAGTTCAACGGCGAGTCCCTTGGCATATTTGATTTAAAAGACGATCCGGCCGATCACCGCGGCATTCTCTCCTGGCACGCCCAGAAACAGGACCGCACCCTGCATGAAGCCGGTTCCTACGGGTACCTGGTCGAAGCCGGGATTTCAATGGACCTGCTGCAGCGCGCCGCGCAAAGCGGTGAACTGGTCATCCGGTTCAAGGTGGATGACAGCCTGCCAGGCGGACTGGCCATCTATGGTGAGAATTTCGGACGCTATCCCCTGGACCCGCAGGTGGTGCTGGAGATGAAATAATAAACTCGTCATCACCCGGATTTCCGCACAACTTGATGTCCGGTTTGACTTGCAGAAATGGCACGCAAAGACACGGAGGACTGAACGGCTTTGCGTGCTGTTTTTTTGAAACAAACCCTTGAATACAAATTCATGTGTGCATCATTCAGATGCACAGCCCCCGATTCTTTATTTGACCAGCAGCATACGCCGGACCTGCTGTTGCGATGCGAAACTCAAACGACAGAAACACATCCCGGCCGGTTGATTACCGGCGTCCCATCGATAGCGGTGCACGCCCGCCGGCAGCCGGGCATCCACCAGAATTTCAATCTCTTGCCCGATCAGATTGTATATCGTCAATCGAGTTTGCCCACTCTGATCCAGATTAAAAGCCAGAGTGGTGACCGGATTGAACGGATTCGGAACATTCTGATAAAGCCGAAATCCGGTCGGGATCGCGGACTGATCGACATCGGTGGCGGTACTGCTGATATTGCGCACCGGCCGTACATAATTATAAATGCGGATCACATCGCCCTGGGGTCCGTGGCCGTAGGGATACTCGGCAGGATCGCCCTGCTTGGGATCACTGCGCTGAGCCCCGGCGCCGTGCACATCCGTCAGAGTATAATTGCCGGAACCCGCCAGCATTTCCATAAATCCGAGCACGCGCCCGAAACTGATATACACAGCTTTATTTCCTCCCTGGTTTTCCACATGCGTGGTCGAGGTCCAGTAAAACGGATAATCTTTATTCCCCTCCTCATCCTCAATCACCGGCACGGAAAATAATAGAGAGATTGCGGGCGAACTTGGCTCTGACGACGAGCGTTCGTAATCGACAATGCTCTGCAGTTCTTTGGCATTGGGCAGACGCCAGTCGGAATAACCCAGATAATTTTCCGCATTTTTGTCTTTCACCCAGACGAGCGCCTCCTGCCAGTTCATGCCCTCCGGGCTTCCGGACTGATCCCACATCAATCCGATGGCCAGATATCGTTATCCCGGCAATTCGGTTGATTGCCGTTCATCTGGGCATCCTGGCCGTAGAACGGATCACCTGCGCCGGGTGCGGTTATTTCCCGGCTCTCGTCATAACAAATACTCTGCCCGGTATCCACCAGAGGAAAAGACAGATCGGCCGCATTCACGGCAGCCGCTATCAAAACACTGAGAAAAAATAAAAACCTCATACTCTGCTGCGGTTCATCTCTCCTTTTTACGCGTTCTTCCGCTCCGACTGCGTGTTCGTCGTCTCTGATTTCTTTTTACAGGAAAATCAACCTATATTTATCGCGTAATAAACACAACCACGAACCAATTCAGGAGATTTAAAATGAAACAACTTTCACTCACACTGGTACTGCTCATTGCAGCCGTTTTCACCGCAGCCGCACAACCTCTGGAACAATACGGACTCGACGGTTATATCGGAATATCCGGCCGGGCCTCCAGCGTATTTTCTGAAAATGCCGGTTATCTGGATGTGAGCGCCGGGATCAACATACACGAGAACTGGGTACTGGGACTCACTGCTTCCGGTTTGATTTACGATCATCAGATGAACAAACTGGTGGACGACGGCACCTATCACATGGGTCTGGTGTATGGCGGACTGTTTCTCGAACACCTGATCCCGTTGACCCGTCATCTGCAGGCATCTCTGTCACTGATGACCGGTCAGGGCCTGGTCAATTACCGTTATGACAATGAATACCGCGACGATAAAGTCTGGCACGAAGAGATCATCGACCAGACGACGTTTGGTGTTCAGGAATTATGCCTGGGTATCCGGTATCACTGTGTCCGACCAATTCCAGATCGGTTTGACCACGGGGTACCGCAACAGTTCCCCGATCGAACTCATCGGCACACCGGCAAACCTGATCAAAAACGCAAGCGCCGGACTGGATCTGAGATATTCATTGTAATTTAACCAAGCCGGCCACCAATGTGGCCGGCCTTTCAGGGTCACATATTATGTCACTGCGATTTAACGTTTGCCAACATCAACAAATCAGGCTCTGCAACAACAGCGAATGGGTCACGACATGCGGGCGCACAGATGCAGCCGCTGTTTTGCTGTGGATTGATTTCGGGCCGTACTATTTGCGCCGGCTGTATGATATCTGGAGTCCAACGCTGTCAAAATACCGTTTAATGATCTGGTATACCGGCAATAACAGCCGTCAAATGAACAGGCTGGCTGTGGAACCGGCACCGGTTTATGAACACATCATTCACTGTATTCATCAGTTGAGTGAACAGGTCGCGCGTCAACCGGTCATCCTGGTCGGACATTCTTTCGGTTCGCTGTTTGCACTACCGGCGGCATCCCGGCAGCCTGATCTGTATCATTCATATATAGGAATCGGGCAATGCATTAAACCGGCAGAAACGGTTCATTCCGCTTATCAAAGCGCTCTGAACACCGCCCAGTCACTGAGACACCGGCGTGTGTTCTTCAGAAAATGCTGCAAAACGGTCCTCCGCCCTATTCTCAGCGGTCGGGCAGCTCGTACCGGCTGATCTATTCTTATCTCGAAGAGACCGCTGCGAACATCCGGTTTCAGGCGACCCCGCTCCGGGATAAATGGTCGGTTTGGGACAACCGCTGTACGATGGCGCGGGGCCCTGCCCGCCGCAAACGCTCATTTTACCGCCGAATCTATCCGGCGCTGTTAAATCACAGGATTGATATTCAAAGACTGGACATCCCGGCCTGGTTCCTGTCCGGTCGATATGACTTTCTGAACGCCGGAGACCTGATTGAGAAAGCATTCAATGCTCTCAAAAGTCCCGAAAAACGCTTGTTCTGGTTTGAGCATTCCGGTCACCAGCTGGTGCGCCAGGAACCGAAAAAATGCGGTGACCTGCTGCACCAGCGTTTGAAAGCCGCTGCACGTTTTTAACTTGATAACCTGCGTCTTTTTTTGTATCATTGAGCTGACAAATTTGATAAGGTTCTCAAATTGATTCAGGCATGACTTTGAAAACGTTATCTGCGTATATTTTCCTATATCCTGCTGGGCTCTTCGCTGTTAACACTGCCGCTGATCGTGTACAAACATCTCAGCGGCTATGTGGTGCTAACGGGCTGGACTCAATTTGCACTCACCTGGCTCACCGGAACCGGCCTGACCGTACTGGTCATGAGCGTCATTCTGCTGACGGATCTTAAAATTATCCAGTCGCTGAATACGCGGCTGAACTGGTCGCAACACGTTCTGCTGCGCATATCGACAGAAACGGCTGCCGCCATGCTCTCCGGCGCATTTTTCGGTGCATTGTTTACCGCAATCTCTGAAACCCTGTTCGGCTATACCGAACCGCTGGGTGAAGTATTTCTGTACAATGCTCTGATCGGCGCGGTGACCAATCTGATCATGATCGCGGTGCTGGAATCCGTATTGTTTTACAAACAGCACCAGGAAGAAAAACTGCGGGCAGAAACATTAGAGCGCGAAAACCTGGGCATGCGCTTTGAGCTTTTGAAACGCCAGCTCGATCCGCATTTCCTGTTCAACAGTCTCAATGTTCTGTCGTCCCTGATCAACCGGGATACAGCAACTGCTCAGGATTTTGTGGACGAATTTTCAGCGATTTACCGCTATACCCTTGATGTCATTGACGAACCCCTGGTGACGGTCGAACGGGAACTGGACTTTATCCGCTCCTATATGTTTCTTCAGCAGCAGCGGTTCGGTTCGGCTGTGCGATTGAGTATCGAGGCGGACGAAAATGCAATGCATAGTCTGCTGCCGCCGCTGGCGGTGCAGGTTCTGGTGGAAAACGCATTGAAACATAATATTGTAACCGATGAACAGCCTTTGACGATCCGGATCGTCAGCCGGGACAACACACTGCTGGTGGTAAACACATTGCAGCGCAAGTCCGGCAGTTCATCAGGAAAACAAATCGGATTTGAAAATTTAAAGCACCGTTATCATCTGATTGCCGGTAAACTGCCGGAGGTCATGATTACGGAACAGGATTATCAAGTCAATTTGCCATTAATCGAACCGGATGAATCATGAACATTTGTATTATCGAAGACGAACAGCATGCGGCCGACCGTCTGGAAGAACTGATCCAGAGCGTGGAACCGGGCGCTGATATTGCCGCCAAACTGCCGTCGGTGGAAAAATCAGTACAATGGCTCAAAGAAAATACAACGGATTTGATCTTTCTGGACATCCAGTTATCCGACGGGTTGTGTTTTTCCATCTTTGAACAGATCAAGGTCACGGCCCCGGTGATCTTTACTACCGCTTTTGATCAATACGCCATGCGCGCATTCGAACTCTACAGCATTGATTATCTGCTCAAACCCATCCGCAAAGCTGATATTCAAAAAAGTCTGGACAAATACCGGTCCATGCAGACCATCATGCAGCCGGACCTGGCCAAACTCATGGCCGCGTTTGGGCCGCAGACGGAGTATAAGAAACGATTTCTCATCAAAACCGGCGACCGCATCACCACAGTGAACACCAAAGACGCCGCTTTTTTCTATGCAATGGATAAATGTTTGTTTCTGACCACGTTCAAAAAGCAAAACTATATCATCGATTACACCCTGGATAAACTGCAGGAAATTCTGGACCCGGACCCGTTTTTCCGCATCAACCGCAAAATGATCATTCAGTACAGCGCCATCAAAGACATGATCATTTACAGCCGGTCGCGCTACAAAGTCGATTTGCAGCCGCAGGCGCCGTCCATAGAATACGCCATTGTCAGCGGCGAGCGTATGCCGGAGTTTCGCAAGTGGATTGATAAATAAAAAGACAATTACCGTCTGCAGAACCAGCAAACGCGATCTACTCGCGTTACCGGACCTGTACCTTGGTGATTAATACAGTGATATCATTTAGCTGAGCGCTGCCGGATCTGTATTGGGCAATTGTGATGATCAGATGTGAATAAATCTCCTCAGGGTCCTGATCCGCGTAACTTAGGACAAGGCGCTGCAGCTGATCCTGAGAAAATTCGCGGCCATCGGCATCCACCGTTTCTGGCAAGCCGCCGCTGTAAAACAGGAATATGTCACCGGCTGAGATTGAAATGCGGTCTTGAGAATACTCACTCTGAGCCGACAAACCCAGGGCCGGATTCCCTGTGCGAAGCAATGAGAGGGTTGCACGCTTTTCATCATAATGCAGCAGCGGCGGATGACCGCAGTTTGCACAATAGCAACCGAGAACAGCATAATCAGAGTAATAATCCACAACTATAACCGTTCCACCCTTGAACAACATTCAACATTTTCGTATATTTACACAGCAGAAACCTGAATACCCTAAACGAGGTAATGATGAGTTTTAATAGAATCTGCGTGATTCTAATTGCTGTGCTATGTCTATTCGGCGCCGTTTCAGGAATACACGCACAGGAATTATCCGCCCTGAACGGCATGTCCATATCCGCACAGTGGTTCCTGTCCTATCTGAACGGCGAATCCGACGGGAGCGCCTATAATTATTTTACCATGAAGCGGGGTTATTTGAATTTTAAAAAACAGATCAGCGCGCATCTATCCACCCGGATCACACCGGATGTCTCTGTGGACGGCGAAGGAGACGGCCGGGGGGACATCGAAATGCGCATCAAATACTGCTACTTGCGTTATAAATTCAATGATGTCAGTATCTTGACACAGCCTTCTATTGAATTCGGTGTGGCACATCGCCCCTGGATAGATTTTGAACAAAACATTAATCCCTATCGGGTGCAGGGCACGCTGTTTTTGGAACGCGCCGGTATTGTCAGCTCGGCGGATTTTGGCGTAACAGCGTTCAGCCTGCTGGGCGGAGAAATCGATCAAGCGTATCAGGACAATGTCAATTCAGCGTATCCGGGACGTTACGGGTCTTTATCATTTGGTATCTATAACGGCGGCGGTTATCATGCGATCGAAGAAAACCGCAACAAGACTCTGGAATCGCGTATCACCTTGCGGCCTCTGCCTGATTTCATTCCGGGTCTTCAATTCAGTTATCACGGCATCTATGGCAAAGGCAACACTGCGCTGGCCCCGGACTGGGAGATGAATTCATTGTTCCTGTCCATGGAACACCGAATATTTACCACTACAGCAACCTGGTTCAACAGTCTGGGCAACGGTAAAGGCAGCTGGATTAATGACAACAATCAATCTGTCCGTATGACCGGATATTCTCTGTTCGCCGATGTGTATACGCCCGTAACCAACCTGTCTGTTTTCGCGCGTCACGATCATGTTGAATCCGTTGATACCGCCGTTGATGACACACGCAACCGCTGGATCAGCGGTATTGCCTACCATCTGCCCGGCGGCAGCAAAATACTCGTCAATTTTGATCATTATAAAAGAAATGCAGTTGTCACCAAAACAGAATGCGTGGCCGAGATTGCAATTGAATTAAAATACTGAGAAAACAAAACCAGCCGGACAATGTATATAAACCATAGCTATCATCGTCCGGTCGGGGTTTAACTCGCCAAATACATGTTCCTCTTTTGCTGCAAGATTCTAACGCGAATGCTATATACGCCTGTCGATTCCGAGCATCCTGCAAATCCTGTCATAATAACCAACCGCGACCCTTGGCAAAACAAGCCTGGACACAGAACATTATTTCAGAATCGCCACCTGTTCCATGCAGAAATAAAAGAAAACCTGGTTTCAGGTGTTTACCCAAGTAGCCCCCTGTCACAACCGGATTATTTACAATTCATAAACAATCCATATAGTCCTGGCGGAGACACTGATGAGAAATGGAATGGATGCGCATTAAAGACCGGCAATTTTACTTTCCAACCTTGCGCCTTTCCAACTTGACTTTTTGTTTGCATTTACCTGAAATATCATTAAATTACACAATGTTTATCCTATAAAGGAGGGTACAATGGCAAAAGTTGCTATCGTTGAAAAACCGTTAAGAGAAAAGCTGGGTGAAAAAGGCTCTCAAAGTCTCATTAACTTGATGAATGTAAGTAAAGAAGAACAAAAACAAGAGATGCTGACGTTTGTTGAGGAAAAATTTGAGCATCGCTTGACCACAGAAACCGGAAATGTGAATGAGCGCATCACTAAAGAAACAGGAGAGATCAAGCTTGCAATATCTCAAACAGAACAGCGTCTGGATAATCGGATCACTATAGAAATATCCAAAGTCAATGAGCGCATGACGGAAGAAATCGGCAAGGTCAATGAGCGCATGACGGAAGAAATCGGCAAGGTCAATGAGCGCCTGACGGAAGAAGTCGGCAAGGTCAATGAGCGCCTGACGGAAGAAATCGGCAAAGTCAATGAGCGCATGACGGAAGAAGTCGGCAAGGTCAATGAGCGTATGACGGAAGAAGTCGGCAAGGTTAATGTGACAATTGCCGATGTAGAAAAACGCCTTGACTCCAAAATTGAGCATACCCGCGCCGACCTCATCAAGTGGATGTTTATTTTCTGGATCGGTCAGATTGGTGCGATTATGGGGTTGTTGTTTGCTTTTTTTAAATAAATCGTTCCGAACAATTACGGCAACCGTCGCACAATTGGGAATTGTACGACGAGCCTATTTTTGTCGTAAAGCGCCCCTGCTCTGTAACAAATCAAAAGGCCAAAACAGCATCAGACCTGATTTAGTAACTCTGCCTTTCTTATCTGTCAACTAATTGTCTGTTTTTCCTTGTAAAATATCCCGAAAATTTTATATATTGATACATCGTTGAACAGGAACATCAATATGGCACAATTTTCACTTTATCAATTTCAATATTTTGATATTCAGCCGCTCACTCTGAACCTGAATCCTCACCAGTGTCTGGGACTTGCCGGACCGTCCGGTTCGGGAAAAACCCGTCTGCTGCGGTCTCTGGCGGACCTGGAGCCGTTCAAGGGTGATATGCATCTCGATGGCGTATCCTATCAGGATTACAAGCCGCCGGAATGGCGCAGACGTGTGGGGCTGCTGCCAGCCGAAAGCCAGTGGTGGCATGACAGTGTCGGAGAGCATTTCAGCGCCTGGAACAAAGATTTGCTTCTGCAATTGGGATTTGCACCGGATGTCATGCGCTGGAGTATCAGCCGTTTGTCCAGCGGTGAAAAAAAACGGCTGTCGTTGTTGCGGCTGCTCGCCAACCAGCCGGATGTTCTGCTGTTAGACGAACCAACCTCAAATCTGGACCCGGGTTTTGTTGAAAAGGTTGAATTGCTGTTGCTGGATTATAAAAAGACACACGCGGTGGTCTGTCTGTGGGTCAGTCATGACCGGGCGCAGCTGCAGCGGTTAACCGATCGGGTGTGGGAAATCCGTGACAAGCGATGGCGGGAGGTGCAGATATGACAATCATCTCTCTCTCCCCGTTCGATCTCGCGCTTGCGGCGTTTATCATTCTGTCCGTATGCCGGGTTGACATTTGCCTTACGATTGCGGCTGGGCGGGCCAATTCTTGATATCAGCGGCACGCGCACTGGCCCAGCTGCTGCTGGTCGGTTTTGTTCTTGAAACCCTGTTCGAACACGACCGTCTGATCTGGGTCGCTTTGATGGCGCTGGTCATGCTGTTAACCGCCTCGCGGGAAGCCGTGCGCCGTCAAACACGAAAATTCCGCGCGTTGTGGGGGCTGTTGTTCGGGGGCAGCGCCATGTTTGTGGTCTCATTCACCGTAACCCTGATCGCCCTGACCGTCATTATTTCACATGATCCCTGGTATGAGCCGCGCTATGCCGTGCCGGTGCTGGGTATGATGCTCGGCAATACCATGAACGGGATTTCTCTGGGACTGGAACGCCTCACCAGTAGCGCCTGGCAGCAGCGTGACATTATTGAGAATCGGCTGATGCTGGCTCAGACCTGGAACCGGGCGATCGAGGATGTGCGGCGGGAGGCCATTCACAGCGGACTCATTCCTATTGTCAATGCTATGGCGGTGGCCGGAATTGTCAGTTTACCCGGCATGATGACCGGGCAGATTCTGGCCGGAAACGCGCCGATGGAAGCGGTTAAATATCAGATCTTGATTTTTTTTCTCATTGCATCATCGGTGGGATTCGGCACCATTGCCGCGGTCTGGATGGCCTCCCGCTATCTGTTTGACCAGCGTCAGCGTCTGCGTCTGGATCGCCTGAAACAGCCGGTTCCTGGAAAACGCACATCATAATTTGCATGATTCCGGCACTGTTATCCGGATGAACCGGGGCTTAAAATGTGCCTCTGTTCAGACCGTCTTTTAATAAACTTCCAGGCTACCCTTCATAAAATCGATATCTGTTGTATAGATCATCACGCCGCTATGGGTTCCCAGATCTCCCAAAAGCTGTTCCACACTGTCGACTATCCGCTGCAGCTGATTTTCAGCGACAATCGTTGTGATGGTCTTGCTTTCCTCAGAGGTATCACCTAAAAAATTCATAAAATCAGCAAACAACGGCACATGCGTCAGTACGCCGCGCAGTCCGACAGAATCCACCACCGAAGCCCCGCGCACACCATTTTCCAGGAAAATCTCACTGATATCATCCAGATACTGCGTTTCATAAAGCACCATCGTCAACAATTTCTTTTTACCCTCAGGCCGCCGTGACGGCAGTCCGCCGGGGATATGTTCCAGAAACACTTCCTTAAGGGACAGCGAAGATTTGGCGCGCATCAGGTCACGCCGGGCACCTGAGTTTTTGGCCACCAGAGAAATCTGCGCGAGCAGGCGGAGAAACTCATTCGATTGGGCTGGCGGACCGACCAGAGAAAAGAAAAGATGCGTGCGTTTGCCGTCATACTTTGAAAATCGACCCCTTTTCGGGACAGCGCAATGCCAACATAAAATGAATCAAGTTCTTTGATACGGGCATGCGGTATGGCAACGCCGTTCTCGAACGCCGTCGAGCCCTGCTCCTCGCGCTCCATAAACGCCGCGTTCAGGTTTTCCGCCGGGATGTCGGGGAGAACCCGGCTAAGGATTTGCGCCAACTCCCGCACACATTCTTTTTTATGCCGGGACGACAGAGACACCGAACAGGCGTCCTGTTTTAAAAATTGAATGATATCCATAGTTCACTCAACGTTTGAATTTAAAGGTCCATGCCGCGTTTAATGCCGAACCGTGAAATGGCCGGACCAATCAGTTCATTGATAAATACACTCAACAGGATGATGTTGACAATCATCATAAAGGATGCTTTCAAGTGCGGCGCAGCCTGGACGGCAACCGGCGAATTTTGTACAAACAACGCCAGGCCGATAGCAACCCCGGCCTGCGGAAAAAGACAGAATCCCAAATTCCGGCGAATATGCGCCGGTGTATGGGTCAACAGTCCGGCTGTCAAAATTCCGGCTGATTTGCCCGCAAACCGCGACAGCAAATAAACAAAGCCTGCCCCCATTACCGCAGCGTGCGCCAGTACTTGCACATGCATTTCGGTTCCGGCCAGAATAAAGAACATGGCAAAAATCGGAGGCGTCAGAGGTTCGAGATAACTGAAAATACGCTGATTTTTATGCGATATATTGATCAGCGTGGCGCCCATGGCCATGGTGGCCAACAGGGGTGATGCATGTAGCGTAGCGGCCAAAGCCGAAACAATGAACATCAGAGCCAGTGACACCAGCAGTATTTCATTGGCGTGCTTGCGCCGGATAGTCAAGACATGCGTAATAATCCCTCCAGCGAGTCCGAGCAGTATGGAGAGAATGACTTCCCACAAGGCATGTGCCAGACCGATCCAAACACTGGCATGCACCGCAGCGCCGCCGAGCTGCGGACTAACGGCCGCGAAAACAATCCCAAAAAGGATCACACAAACAGCGTCGTCAAAGGCAACGACCCCGTACAAATGATCGACAAAATCACCTCGGGCGCGCAGTTCCTTAATGATCACCACCGTAGCCGCCGGGGCCGTCGCGGCGGATATACTCCCCAAGATCAAAGCGATCTCGTACCGGAATCCGAGCAACAGCATCGCTGCCGTGACCGCGGCAAAGGCGAACAGCGATTCAAACAGGGTCAGCATCAGAATCCGGGTGCCGGTGCGTTTCATCTTGGCAATACTGAATTCGCCGCCGATCGTCAAGGCGATAAAACCGAGCGCAATTTCCGTGATATGAGTCAGATTGCTGCTCATGTTGGCGTGGATCACGCCGGTAATGGATTCTCCCAGCAAAAGACCCGAGACAATATACCCGGTCAACGCCGGTAACTTTAGTTTTTCAAACAGCTTTCCGATAAAAAAACCGCAAAACAGCAGGATTCCGAGGCTGAGTACAATACTGTCATGGAAAAACCCAATAAAATTCAGCCAGATATCGAACAGGTTCATAGATCAAGCACCGAGTTCATGCAGTCATGACATTTTCTAAAAGTAGCCATTCCAAATTATTTCAATAACAAAAAAAGGCGGCAAAAGCCGCCTTTGAAATAAAATCTGATAACAGAGTTATGCGGGAAGCGCCGTCATGGCGAACACCATAACGAACAGGGCCACGGTCTCGATAACACCGACGACCATAATATAATTACCAAACCCCTTGCCTGTTTCCGTCAAAGCGTCACAGGCTTTGGCTCCGGCTTTACCCTGCATATAAGAAGACATTCCCATAGCGAGACCGGCGATTCCGCCCAGCAGACACATCCATCCGTAGGATTCCGGACCGGCATTGACTTCCAGAATAGCATTTCTCAAGATCATACCGTAAATAGTCTGGGACAGGGGTGCACCGACGAATGCTACAAGAATAAACGGCGCTGCTTTATTTTGCGAAAAAGCTTTCTTCCATGCTCCCACGGCAGAAATACCAGCCACACCCGTACCCAGAGCGGATCCGATAGCGGCCAACGCCAGGGATAGATTCATATCACCCAATCCTTCGATCATAGCATGTTCCTTTCATCTTTCAATTTATAACAATACACTTATTCTTTAAACGGTTTATATTCATGTCCGGTCCATTCCATACCCAGATGACCGGAGAATTCCAGCATATTCAATCGAACACCGTGTACCAGCACAGCCATCAGCGCCAGGATGATATTCAATCCGTGCCCAAAGACCAGCACCAGGGGAGCCATAATACCGCCGGCCATTTCATTAAAACTGACCGCAACCGTCACAGTTGCAATACCCACGGCAAACAGACGGATATAGGACACAATATCCGAAAAGCTGCTGATGATATCAAGCGGTAAATTCCCAAGGGTAATGAAAAATCCCTTGATGATATTTTTTTGAAAATTGGCAAACAGTCCGACCAACACCGCGCCTGCAATGAGAAGCGGCAGGGCAAAATCAGGCATCGAGTGTCCAAGCACCATCAATTTGGCGACAAAATACATACAGCTTAGAATCAGCACCCATCCGAGCTCGGCAATAAACGGCAGGGACGGAAATTTTTTCAGCGCTGCGGAAATCCGCGCCAGAACCAGCTGAACCACACCGATTATAAACGTCAGCTGCATCATAAATTGCATGGACGCTTCAGAATCATTAAAACTTGAAATCTGATCAACGACGAACATGTTCAGCGCCGGAAGTTCAGCAATAGCCCTGGATCCAAACCAGGTTCCCGTCACCAGTCCCCAGATAATGGTGCAGATACTCAAGACATAAAATAAAATAAACGGTTCGCGCGGGGCGTTCTTGTATTTTTTTGCCGCCCAAATGGTACCGCCCAGAAAAATCAATCCGTAACCGCCGTCACCGACCAGCATTGCGTAAAAAATGGAAAAGAACAGCAGGAATAAAAAGCTGACATCCATTTCGTGATAACCCGGCAGCGTGCCCATAAAATCATAAATCGGCTGGATAATACGGATCGGCTTTTTGTTGCGCAGCAGGGTCGGAACCTGAGAAGGATCATCCGGGTCATCAATGATATAGGCCCATTCCTCCTTGTCGGCGCTTTTTTTTATGGAATCGACCTGATCTTTAGGGATAAATCCTTCCAGATACTGAAAAGATTTCTCTTCCGCCATGCTCTGACGCACGTTTTCAAATTCAAGCTGCTTTTGCAGTTCTGCTTTGTGCGCGATGATATCCGGTTTTTTAGCGGACGCTTTTTTCAATTCTTTTTCTGTGTCAGTTAGTTGTTTTTTTAGATCAGCAATTTCTTTCTCGAGATCACTGACCTCGGCATCCGGCATGGGATATTCCGGAACATCCAACCGCGCGTCAGGATCCGGACTGATATATAGAAATCGAACCCGGCTTTTATCTGCGTCGATCACCATCACATCGGCATCTTCCGGAAGCTCATTATACTGTTCGGGAGATGCGACGTAAAATCTTAAATACAAACCGGCTTGTTGAAGCTTTTCCAGGGAATCGAGAGAAACATGTCCCCAATTCTGAAACCAGGAATCGGTTTCACGTTTTTCATCCAATAGAGTCTGAATTTCGTCCTTTTGAGCCAGCAGATCCAGGACATGCCGGGTGAGTTCTTTACCCTTTTCAGCGTTACCTTTGGCGGTACTCTCGCTTTCAAGCGCCGCTTCGGCCTTTTCCGCCTGTTCGATTTTGGAACGCAATTCATTGATATCATCGGATACCGGTTGTTGTACGTATTTGATATGCAGCACACCCAATGAGCGTAATGTGTTCAGGGCCTGCTCACGTTCCCGCGCACTCACCAGCAGTGTAATTTGTTTCATCGGTACTATCATGATCAGGCCGCCTCTGCTTTCTTGCGTTGAATCTTTTTCTTGGCAATTTTTCCGCGCACCACTTCCGCGGTTTGCTGATCGCCCAGAAAGATCTGTATTTTCCGGATATTTTCCCGGGCTTCCGGAATTTTAATCTCTTCAAACAATTTGATCCGTTGGATTGTGGTCTGCAATTCCTTGCTGATCAACTCTTGCTGTTCCTCGGCAATTTGCCATTCTATCCGGCGAGTAATCTGTTCTTTTAACAGATTTAGCCCTTTATCAACCCACAGCGGGGTTTCAAAATCATCATATTCAATATCTTTAAAGGTCAGGTTTTTAAACACAGGTATATCGATACCGGCAATGTTTCCGGTTTCGGTTTCTAAATCTTCAACCTGTACGAGTTCTTGCAAATCCACCGAGGTATCCGAATACACTGCAATCCAGTCGGAAACCTCGCCTTCAATCCGCTTGTTTTCCTCCTGCAGTTCGTTTACCCGCTTTTTAATCTTTTTGATCTCCATGATCAATTGTTTCTTTTTCAGCTCCAGTGTCGGGAGATAGCGAGTAAAGCGCTTGAGAGCATCTTTTTGAGTTTTTAACTCATTTTTGGTCAGCTTTATCTTTGCCATCGTCCTTTACCTTTTTACTTTCACTCTCGCGTTTTTCTTTATCCGGTTCGGCCTTTTTTTTGCCGTTTTTCGCTTTTTGTTCCTGTTCTGCTTCAGCCTTTTCCTTATCGTTTGTCTCTGCTTGTTCATCTTTGGATTTTTCAGGCCAGAATTTTTTAATCAGTTCCGATCGCAGACCGGTTTCCTGCGGCTCGAAACACTGAGCCAAAATCTCCCAGCCCCGGTCCAAGGCTTCTTCGAGCGGAATATTCACTTCAAGAGACATCATTTTCGTTTCAAAGAGTTCGCCGTATTTGAGCAACTTGCTGTCCCATTCGCTCATCTGAAATCCCATGGAGCGTTTCTCCTCGGTTTCCCGGTATTGGGCAAACAACTGAATCATACCGTCCATAATCGCACGGTGATCATCACGGGTTGTGTCATTGACCAGCTGTTTCAACCGGCTCAGAGAACCAAACGGTTCAATACGCTGGTTACGCAGGTAGAACTGACCTTCTGTGATATAGCCGGTGTTATCCGGAACCGGGTGCGTCACATCATCGCCGGGCATGTTGGTCACACCCAGGATCGTGATCGCACCGGCACCTTCAAAATCAACCGCTTTTTCATAACGCGCAGCCAGCTGGGAATATAAATCGCCGGGGTAACCGCGGTTTGACGGCACCTGTTCCATGGTAATAGCGATCTCTTTCAGAGCATCGGCAAAGTTGGTCATATCAGTCAGCAATACGAGCACTTCCTTGCCGTTCAGTGCAAATTTTTCCGCGACAGCCAGCGCCAAATCCGGAACCATCAGACTTTCCACCACCGGCTCGGAGGCCAGATTCATAAAAAAAATGGAGCGATTCAGAGCGCCGCCTTCTTCGAGGGTATTTTTAAAATACATATATTGATCAAACTTGAGTCCGATACCGCCCAGGATGATCAGGTCCACTTCGGCCTGCAGGGCAATTCGCGCCAGCAGTTCGTTATAGGGTTCACCGGATGCGGAAAAAATCGGCAGTTTCTGAGAGGCAACCAGTGAATTGAACACATCGATCATGGGAATATTGGTTCGAATCATACGGCTGGGAATAATCCGTTTGGCCGGGTTCACAGAGGGACCGGCAATCGGGATGACCTCCTCGGAAATCTCCGGACCACCGTCTCTGGGTTCACCCGCCCCGTTGAACACACGGCCAAGCATATTGTCCGAGAACGACACCCGCATGGGATGTCCTAAAAACCGCACTTCATCGTTGGTAGAGACACCCCGGCTGCCCGCAAACACCTGCAGAGAAACCAGATCTCCTTCCAGCTTTATCACCTGTGCTAAAGATTTTCCGCGCCTCGTTGTGATTTCGGCCAGCTCCTCATAAGTCACATCAGAGGCGCGTACCGTGATCACATTACCGGAAACACTTTCTATTTTATTGTATACTCGTCTCATTGGTCTGACTTTCCTTCTATCAATTCTTTGATCTTCTTTTCTTGATCTTTGAATTCATCGGATTCAAATTCAGTATAATTCCAGTCAATAAACATCTGCCGCAAATCGTAAAAATATTTACGCACCGCATCTTTGCTGTCAAAATCGTATTTCTTTTGCAGGATTTCGTCGATCACTTTGGACACATAGACTTGACGCTCCGTCGAGCAGGCGGCATCCACGGGATCAAAACCATTCTGCTGCAGATAGACCATATCCAGAAAATCTGATTTCAGATAAACTATGTAATCTTCAATAGACGTTCCTTCTTCACCGACAACCTGCATCATCTGGTTGACCTCGGAGCCGTCTTCCAGAAATCCACGCGCGCGATCGACCATTTCTTTCGGCACCTTGCCCTCATACGTCGACCAGCTGTCCAGCGGATCAATGGACGGAAACCGGCGTGCATTGGCGCGGTCCCTGGATAATCCGTGAAACGCGCCGACCACCTTGAGTGTCGACTGGGTCACGGGTTCTTCAAAGTTTCCGCCGGCCGGCGAAACCGTTCCACCGATGGTCAAACTGCCCTTGTCGCCCCAATTCAATTCCACCATTCCGGAACGTTCATAAAACTCGGCGATACGGGATTCGAGATAAGCCGGAAACGCTTCTTCTCCGGGGATTTCTTCCAGACGGCCGGACAGCTCACGCATCGCCTGAGCCCAGCGTGATGTCGAGTCCGCCAACAGCAGCACATTCAGTCCCATCTGCCGGTAGTATTCGCCCAATGTCGACGCTGTGTACACCGACGCTTCACGCGCGGCCACCGGCATGGACGATGTGTTGGCAATAATGATGGTCCGTTCCATCAAACTGCGCCCGGTGCGCGGATCCGTCAATTCCGGGAATTCGCGGCATGGTTTCCACAATTTCGCCGGCACGTTCACCACAGGCGGCAATAATCACAATGTCAACATCCGCGTAACGGCTGGTGATCTGCTGCAGCACGGTTTTTCCGGCGCCGAACGGACCCGGGATACAATAGGTGCCGCCTTTGGCAATCGGGAAGAATGTATCAATAATTCTGACCTTGGTGGTCAGCGGTTCGGTCGGCAGGACCTTGGTTTTATACGCGTCGATCGGCAATTTGACCGGCCACTCGAACTGCAAACGGCATTCAAGTGTGTTGCCGCGCTCATTTTTCAATGTGGCAATGTTGTCTTCGATGGTATAGTCACCCTCTTTGGCTATGGACTCGACCGTCCACTCGCCCTGGGCATCAAACGGCACCATGATAAAATGATCGAATTGAGTTTCCGGGACTTTGCCCAGACGGCTGCCACGCAGCAGCTTGTCGCCTTTTTTGGCAATGGGCGTGAATTTCCATTTGGTATCAGCGCCCAATGCATCCAGAATATCACCCTGGGGCAGAAAAAAACCGTGCTTTTCCGCCAACCCAAACAGTGGATTCTGCAGACCATCATAGATACTGCCGATCAAGCCCGGCCCCAGCTGCACGGATAATAGATCTCCGGTGAATTCTACCGTACCACCTACTTTTAAACCTTTTGTATTTTCAAACACCTGCATAAATGCGGTGTTTCCCTGAATTCGGATCACCTCGGATTTGAGGCGCTGCTCGCCCGTCACCGCATAAGCCACTTCATTTTGGGTGACACTGCCGTCTACATCCACGGTGAGCAAATTTCCATTAATACCTGTTATCGATCCAGTTATTTGACTCATACGGATACCTTGCTGATTTTTTGAAAAAGTTCCAATCCCTTTTCTTTATCGAACAGGGATAATCGTTCCAATATCTGAAGTTTAATATAGTATAACACCAAAAAGTCCAGGTCGAAATGGTGATCCCACTCCAGTTCCGTGATCATATCCCAACGGTAGCGCAGTATCTTGCGCTCAATTTCCAATGGATTTCCTTCTTTAACCAAAGTCGGGGGAAATGAACGGGGTTTGTAATCCTGGCCTTCCCGCTGGGCGCGGCGCCACTGCACCAGTTCCGTACGGAAACGGCGTTCAAACTCGACATATTGTTTCAGTACTCCCGGGCCGCGCTTGATGGGTTGCATCGTTGCGTAACCTGCCTGGCTCAATACGGTGTAATCGCGGGGAGTGAGCCATTTTCCAGCCTCCTCCAGGAACATCTCCGAATTAATGTCAGGAGTCCGGTCAAAAAACAGCATCGGAAGCTGGGCAATTGTATAATAATACTTGTCCATTATGAATTATCCAGTATTTCATTCAGCCGTTCGTTGAGAAAAGACTTTAAAAAGTCCGCAAGTGTTTCATCGGAGAAATCAAAATATACATTTTCATCCTTCATACCAATGCGAAAGCCTTCAGAGATATCGCGACCGGTGCTCAGTGTGACGCCCTCTTTGACATCTTTTTTCAAACTTTTGAACAGCAGGTCTTCCAGCTTTTTCTTGTCATCGTCACTCACCTGCACTTCAATTTCAGGTTGATCCGACCATTTCTCTATAATTTTTGCGATCAGATCTTTGAGAAATTCCGCATCCAGAGAATCCGAGACCTCACGTTTGAACACGGGCATCAAACATTTCTGTGATTCGATCTCTTTCAGCATCAACTCGCTGTCGCGGGCAGCCTGCTTGATGGACTGTTCTGCGTTCTGCTGAAATTTTTCGGCTTCTTTTTGGCCGTTTTTAACAATCTCATCTGCTTTTTTTTGGGCGTTTTCGACGATTTCCTTGGCCTCTTTTTCAGCCTTTTTAATGATTTCGTCGGATTGCTTTTGAGCATCCTCAACGCCCTCTTTGCGCAGTTTTTCAATCAGATTTTCTAATTTGACTTCTGCCATTTATAATGCTCCCATTATTCTGGAACGTATTTATAATTTCAGATAAAGTTTAAAATTAAAGATATTGAATTTCTTGTGAAAAATCAAATTAATTTCCAGTAAAATGATTCCAGTCCTCTTTTTATTACAATTTTTTACAACATTGCGGTTTTATCAATTTATAGCGTTCTACAATAATTGAACCTCGCGAGGTCTCCGCTATTGATTCTCACGGACACCTCTGCCCCTCGCATTTATTCGCACATACTGTACGACAAAGAACATAGCGGGCTGCAGCCCCGACGCGATCCGGCTCGATCCTGAATCGGGGATTTTCACTCGAACCATTGCTTGTACTCCTGTTCGGGGTGTTGACCGGCCGCTATTTTTCATAGTCCCGAGCTTTAGCTCGGGGGGTACGAGATCACCACAACACACTCTATCGGGGGGCTTTAGCCCCAAGTGGATACGCAGAAGTACGCTGTGCTGATTTTACAGGTTTTGCGATATTACTGCAAGCTAAAACAGCTGAAACAAGGCTTTCAATAATACGATTTCAGCACACAGCAGCAGATGTTTATACGGGACACGACATTTTGTAGCTTTGCATTTTTTACACCCTGTCCGGGGTATTTACCTTATTTTTCTCTTTGCAAGCTTAGTAGCCGCAAGACATCGTGCCAACTACCTTATTACCTTATTTTACAACATTTTACACGTTGTTGGCCATTTACAAACAAATTTATTTGAAAAACGCAAACAAAATCCCCAATAATGCCCCCACCTGACCGATCCAGAAAATGAACATCCATTTGATGAGGTCGGGGCGGGTTTTGCTGTTTTCTGAAGTGATGCGCTCATTAACCTTGGATAATTCCGCTGTCATGCGCTCATTGACGTTGCCGATTTCTTCGGTCAAGCGATGCTCAAATTTTTTCTCAACAAACGTCAGCATCTCTTGTTTTTGTTCTTCTTTACTTGCATTCATCAAGCAAATGAGACTTAGCCTTCGTCTCCCAGCTTTTCTCTTGGCGGTTTTTCAACGATAGCAATTTTTGCCATTTTACCCTCCTTTTCATGATAAACATAACGTAATTTAATGATATTTCAGGTAAATACAAGGAAAAGCAAAGTCGAATGATCTTGAAAAACCGGGTGTCCGGACTGCATTCAGCAAGCGACAGGCGGAACGATGGAATCAGGATGCGATACCGGGTCAGGGGGCCCTGGCCCTCTTTCGTTTCTGAGCCCCGGTGTTGATGCCGGGGCGGTCTGCGGGCAAGTGACAGCTGCGCCGCCACGCGCAACCGATCCGAATAAAATTGCCAAGGGACGAACACAGTCCACCAGTGGGCAAAGGTACTCCGGCAGCTCAGAAACCAAAGCATCCGTCTGGGCAGGAAACGCGTATTCCGGGCACGTCGTTTGCCGGCGGCGACCCACCTGCAGGCGATACGCTGCACAGACCACCCGGCTTTGTCAGATTCCGGACTGCGTCCGTTTCTGACAAAGCGTCCCTCCTTGGAAAAGGAGGGAAAAGAACAAGCGTCATCAATGATGCTATTGCTGTGGATGAACCCGGACTAATTTTTTTCAAGACAACCTCATATATCACCCTCCGTATGTCGGGCCCGATGTCCCTGCACGACGGCATCGCGGATGCTGCGCTCTAAAACAAAAAACCCCGGAGACCGGGGTTAAACCGATGTCCGGGGTTCGAATCAAACAAAAGAGTATTACATGATTTCATCTCTGTAATCTTTAATAGTCGCACGCTCTTTGATATTTTCGTACCATTCTGCGAATATTTGATTGCGGCGCTGCCGAGCGATTCGGGTGGCCAGTTCTTCTTTCCGGGCATTGAATGCCTTTTCATCAAATTCGTCCTTTTCAATCAACTGCAGCAGATAATATCCGCGCGAGCCTTTAACCGGTTCCGAGAAATCACCTTCTTCAAGAGCGAATGCGGTTCCAGCAAACCGGGGCTCACGTCCGACGCCGGGAATGGTGCCGCTCAGGGTAAAGGGTTTGGTCTGATTGACCTTCAGACTGTCCATAGCCGCAACCTGATCAAACGAAGCGCCCTGCTTTAACTGCTCATACCCTGCTTCACAATGCTCGCGGGCGGCCTGCATGCGTTTTTCGGCTTTCAACGAATTGACAATTCTTGTCCTTACGTTGTCCAGCAGCTGTATATGTGCGTTCTGAACTTTTGCAAGTTCCAGTACATAAAACGCATCCTGAGTGGTAATCAATTCACTCACCTGGCCGACCTCCGACTGAAACGCAAAACGATTAATGCTGGTTTCAATGCCGATCCCCGGAATACTGCCGTCTCGGGTAAAGGGCGGTGTGGTTTCCGCGGACCAGCAGCTGCCCGTCGCAACCGTGCTCAAACTGTCTTCCTGAGCCGCCTCGGACACATAGGTCATGATTTCGCGCATGTCATCGCGTGTGGTCGAAGAGGCTTCAAATTTCAACAAAATATGCCGGGCCTTGACTTGTCTTTCACCATCCTGAATACGTTTATCTTCTACTTTGATAATATGCAATCCAAAGCGTGACTCTACCGGCCCCACGACCTGTCCTTCAGACGCTTTGAATGCAGCATCAGAAAACGGCGCCACCATCTGCGAGCGGGTGAAATAGCCCAGATCACCGCCATTTTGAGCGGACCCGGGGTCTTCGGAGTAAATTTCCGCCATTTCTGCAAATCGCGTCCCTGTTCAATATCCTGAATCAAGTCTTTGGCATCCTGGTAAACCGCAGCAGAATCCGAGGGAGTCGGTTGGATGTCCATCTTTACATAATTGAGAACACGTTTTTCCTCTACCTCAAAATCATCCTGATGTTCTTTATAATACGTCTTGATCTCTTCTTCTGTGGGCTCTTGAATTTCATCAGTAAATGAAAACGCGTTGTAAAAAATATAATCAACTGTGGCTTTTAGGTTGTTCATTTTATATTCCAGTTTCAGGTCTTTATCCGTTACCACCACGGAGGAAGCTTCCATCAGATCAGCAAACTTTTGCACAGGAAGAGAATTTTTCAGATACATGATCACACTGTTCCAAAACCGGTCCGCCGAAGGCTCCTGCAAAGCGGCCTGGTAAATCTGTATGCTGAATTGTCCGGTTGAATCCTGAAAATTGGGATTTTGCCGCAGAAACTGCGGCGGATTGGTCCACAATTCTTCACCAATCTCTTCATTTGTCACTTCAATTCCCATTTTTTCAATCACATCCCTCAGCAGCCGCTGCTGAACGAGCCCTTCATATACCTGATTCTGAATCTGCTCCAGCATCCGGCCTTCGGGTTCAGCGCCCTGCTGCTGTCTGCCGAAACTGTTCAACCTGTTGCTGATAGGCGTCATAGTATTCTTTTGCAGAGATTTCGTCGCCGTTTACCTCGGCAATAACACCTTTTTGCCGGCGACCTTCAAAACCTCCCATTCCCCAGCTGAAAATAATGGTCAGAATAAACGCAAAAACCAGAATCATTAATATAATTTTTGTGTTCTGACGCATCCGGTTCATAATAGCCATAAAATCATCCTCGTATCTATAGGTTTCAAACCAATGAATTTGCTAAAGAGTCAAACTAAATAAAATACGCGGAAATTGAGTAAAAATCAAGATGTTTTTCATCAAAAACCTCAGCGCACCAGATTCATTTTGCCGACTTTGACCCATTGTCCGGCTGCCGACTGGACCTGCAGGCTGTAAAAATACAGACCGGAAGAAAAATGTTCGGCATTCCACTGAACACGGGACAACCCGGACGGGCATCTTTGGTTCAAAAGATTGGCCACCCGCTGCCCGTTCAGATTGAACACATCCAGGGTCACCTGAGCGTCTGCCGGCAGTGAAAACGTAATAGTGGTGACCGGATTAAACGGATTCGGTGTATTCGGATACAAGACAATATGATCCGGCTGTACCGTTTCCGGTGCTGACACTTTCACCTGATACTGCAGAGTCAGGGTGAGCCGGTTCAATGAAATCCCTCTCAGATTGTCCAGGGTATTGTGATTGTATCGAAGCTGAAACCAGATCTTTTTTTCCTGCAGGCGACCCAAGTCAGTGGAATACGTCGAATATCCGTCCGTGGAACCGACCAGAGAGTCGATGGTAATCCAATGAAGCGTATCCGAACTGACATCAATATAGCACACCGGTTCCTCAGTGGACTGCCACCAGGAGGCTTTAATATTGAGCAAAAGTGAATTCAAAGCTTGTAAATTCAGCGGGGATTTGAAACGCAATACAGCCGGACCGGTTTGAGACTGCGCATTGCTGGTTATAGTCATCACGGCTTCTACAGAACCATCAATAGATTTGTATTCCCGCTTCCAGCTGCCTGTTACAGACCAGTGGGACTCAATAGTATCAAAATCACTGACCCTATCTGAAAGTGCAATCACTGTGGTGTCTGCATTATTGGTCAGATTTTGATCGCCTACGAGATGACTCTGCATCACACAAAGCACCACGCCGCTGTCCGCAGGAGCCGGGAGTTCAAATTCCACAGGCCGGCGTTCACCCGCAGCCAGATTGGTTACCGTCACCGTATCTGCACTTGTTTGAACCGAATTTAATAAAACAGCACATTCGGCCATCACAGAAGAGACCGGTTCAAAACCGACATTCTCCACCCAACCCTGTATATTCTGCTGACTGGTCATCAGCCAGACGCTGTCACTTTTCTGTATATGCGCAGATGCATCCTGTTGACGCGCGCTGACGTTCAGACTGACAGGAACCTTTATTTCAGATTGACTGGTATCATTGGAGGTAACAGATATTTTAGCACGATATCGGCCCGGCTTCAGTCCGGCTGTATTCACGACGACCGGAACAGGCAAGGTCTGGCCTGCCAGCAAGTCACCGGCGCCCTGACGCATCCAGAATCCACCGTGCTTTTTCTGATCCGTCACCGGTGATTGTCATACCATCCATTTCATCCGCACTGTTGTAAAACAGCACATTCTCATTGTCGGATACCGTGATTTCGTCGATGAAAAATCCGTTCATCCCGGGATCGTCACGGGTGCAAAATCCCATATCCGACGCAAACGCAAACCGGAGAATTACCTTGTCCGAAATAAAAGGACGGAGATCAAAAAGCGCCGGAACCCACCCCCCGCTTTTCCCGGTCCAGCCGGGTATATCAATACCCCATATTCCACCCCTGGACCGCTTCACCAAAACTCCATAGACTCTGAGAAGAATAATCCGGGTACAGAGGATTGATCACATGAAAGGTTCGTCCGCTGTCAACAGATATCCACACATTGCTGCCGTCCCAACCGTCATACGGGTATTTGGCGCCCTGAGGATACTCGATCGCCCAAAATGTCATAAAAGAGAGTTGCGGGGATTCGGTTTCTGACAAATCCAGCACCGGTGTATCCAGGTACTGCAGCCGACGATTATCATATCCACCCACCTCGGTATCCCCGCACCACCAGCTGCTGTTGTCAAATGCGTTAAACGAATTCATCTGCCAGGCAAGCGGAATTTGTTCATCAATACAGGCATAACTCACCCTCTCACTGGATTGATTGACAAGTATCAATGTATCTTCCACTGTTTCCCCTGCCGGTACTGAAAAGGACAACGAACCGGTGTGCAGGGCAAGAGCCGAACTCACGAGTTGGTCATAGACAAACGGCACAAAAGATCCGATATCGCTGTCACCCCATTTTATCCGGAAATAGCCATTTTCTCCCCAGGTCGGTCCCCAGCTGTTTTTACAAATCCAGGACTGTTCTTCATCGTTCCAGCCGACAATAAGAATCGCATGACCGCCGTTGGATTCTCCCCAGACGTGCTCGTAAACGCCTCCGAATAGGCGTAAAAATCATCATAGACCATATAAGAGGCAGACACCGGGTGCCGATAAACAGCCTGTTATATTTTCAACCACCGGTTCCGCCTGGGTCACATAGCCCCAGCCGGGAATAGTTATAGCTTCCGTCTGCCAGTCCGGGCATGCCTGGTCACAGGAAACAATGTCATCACCGGTATAAGGAAAACACGTTTCGGAGGGGACACCATCCATGGCCATAAAAGACAACACCCCTTCCAGTGAACCGCCTTCGCAGGAACCGCTGCCGCTGCAGGACAACAAAAATTGTTCTGAAAGGTCCAGATTGTGACTGTTATCTTTTTCTTTGATCATCCACCAGGATTCCACCTGTGCAGCGGCTGAAAACGCCCAGCAGCTGCCGCATTGCAGCTGATTTTTGACATCACTCACCCAGTTCCCGGCATGCTGCCGCCAGTCAAAAGAGGACGGCAATTCCAGCGTCTCCAGTTCAACCTTTTCCGCCAGCGGATCATGCACCCCCATGACGGTACCGCACAATTGTTGCCTCTCCCGCTGCGGCAGCCGGGTCACCCAATTGGGTTCTGCCGTCCATTGTGCGCCGGATTGATCAATCCTCTCCTGAATGACGTTAATCTCGGTCTCTGCAAATCCGGTAAAAACAGACATGAAGAATAAAAAGAAATAAATCCGAATCAAGACATGTATCTTCAAAGCTCGCCTCTTAAATTAAACTGGATAAAATGTATTAAAAATAGTATCTTTTCTGTTGACCGCTTATTGAAAGCAATGTAACTATTTTTACAACAAAGCACAAATATCTGAATACAGGATGATTATGAAAAAATCCGATATTATTGTCATTACAACCGGCGGCACCATCGAAAAAACATATAATGAAATGGATGGCAGCCTGTCCAATCGCGGGTCTCAGCTCAAAAAAATGCTGAAACGGCTGCGTCTGCCCTATACCTCTATTACGCATCACGATCTCTTTTACAAAGATTCGCTGGATATGACTGATGAGGACCGCGAACAAATCACTCAGACCACGCAACAATTATTGAAAGAACAGAAACCTATCGTCATTCTGCACGGTACCGATACCATGGAACTGACAGCCGAGTATATGTACAATGTACTGGATCCCGTTCCCGCGCCTGTTGTGTTCACAGGCGCCATGACGCCGTTCGGGTTTGAAAACTCGGATGCTCTGCAGAATTTCACCGAAGCTCTGTATGCCTCCCAGATCATTGATCCGGGTATCTATATCAGTATGCATGGCATGCTGCACAGCATGCCGGGCGTGGTTAAAAATCGGCAGACCGGGACCTTTGTAAAGCGAAAAATCAGGTAATATATCTTTTGGGTTATCAAACAAGTTAACGCTTCACAGAGTTCCCGGTTTTCTGTCCGCACAAATCAAGTTCCCCCCTTGGAAACAACCGTTCAATATCTTTCACTCAGACAATGAGCGCCAGTATGGCAAACACATCGATCACATAGAGCATGGGTTTGATTTCATTGGCCTTGCCGGTTAACAATTTGATCAGGGTAAAACTCAAAAACCCCCAAATAATACCCTGAGTGATGGAATAGGTCAATGGTATCAGGAACATACCCAGAAACGCAGGGATGGCGTCATCAAACTGATCCCAATTGATTTTCTTTACAGGTTTCATCATAAACACACCCACCAGCACCAGAGCCGGCGCCGTGGCAATAGCCGGAATAATGGACAGCAACGGTGAGAAAAACATGAACGGCAGGAACAGCAATCCCGCCACAACTGCGGTTAGACCGGTCCGGCCGCCCTGCTCGATGCCGGCTGCGGATTCAATATAGGCCGTGCCTGAGCTTGTCCCGAACAATCCGGATATTGTGGTTGACATACCATCAACGATGAGGGACTGTTTGATCGCTCGCGGTTCGCCTTCTTCATCGGTCAGCTCCGCCGCTTCGGACACACCGATGAACGTGGACAGACTGTCAAACATATCGGTGAACAGAAACGAAAAAATGACCGGCCACAGCGCAAATTTACGAAGATCCGAAGAAATCCAGTTTCAAAAACACGCCAAAATCGGGTGCGGCCAGCAATCCCTGCCAGTTGACCACGGCCTGATCGCCATACAGACGGCCCAGCGGAATGGACACGACGGTGGTAATGGCAATTCCCAGAATCAGGGCGCCGGGAACCCGTTTGACCACCAGAATGGCGGTTATCGCGAGTCCAACGAGAAAGGTAATAGTCGATAAATTCAAACCGCCCATGGTGACGATAGTGGCTTCACTGGCGGTAATAAATCCGGCATTCATAAATCCGATCATGGTGATAAACAAACCGATTCCACAGGCAATGGCGTAACGCAACTGCCGGGGTATGGCTTTGACGATTGCGGTTCGGACATTGAGTACAGACAAAATTAAAAAAATTACACCGGACCAGAACACAGCGCCCAGCGCCACTTCCCATTTGACCCCCATACCGATGACCACAGAGTAGGTAAAGAAGGCATTCAGGCCCATTCCCGGGGCCAATACAATGGGATTATTCGCATAAATACCCATGGCAATACTGCTGAACGCACTGACAAGCACGGTAGCCGCCAGAACGCCGCTGAACGACATGCCGGTATTCTGGATAATACCCGGATTCACCACAATAATATACATGGTTGCCAGGAATGTGGCAATCCCGGCGAGGACCTCGGTTTTCACCGTGCTCTGATTTTGTTTCAGCTTGAACAATGATTCCATAATGTTCCTCCGTTAAAAGTTCCATTTAACAGCGACAGTGGGCATGACTTTCCATTCATCATACTGAGGTAAATAGTTATAGCTGATTTCAACTTCGGTACCGACCGAAAATGTTTTGTTCAGCACATACCAGAGTTGCGGCTCGGCCATAACAATAAATTTCTCGTCCATATTTTCTTGAGGAATATCTTGTGTCCAGAGATCAAAAAATCCAGTGAAATGAACCTTGCTCTGCAAGAGCGGTTTAAACCACACAAATGTCAGCTGCCAGTCCGGAGAATCCGATACGTCCATATGACGATACAGCAGATCCGTATGTAACGTAATACATCCCAGATCAAGCGGATAACTGATACCACCGAGCCACACCTGGTGCAGCGGACCCCAGGTGGCAGTGCCGTCATTGTACTGGATGGTTGCTGACAGCTTTTCATTCAAAAACGGTGTTGTGAAATAGCGGGCAATTTCCCAATACGCGAGAGAATTGGATTTGTTTTGATCCGCGGAATTATAATCCATATCTACAAACCAAAAGGTAGCACCCAATGCATCGGGCTTGAACATTTCCAGGGTAGTGGTCACGTACTCGCGATCCTCGCCCATGTCATAATGCACCTGCAGCATCTGGGAATACCCGGATACGACCATCAAAGACAACGCAAGAAAAACGCTTTTTTTCACTCGATATCCTTTCATTTTTTGTTTACAGGGATAATCCTATTCAACAATACACCGACAACATCGGCCAGTCCGATACCGGCCAGCTGAAACTCTCCAAGGCCGAGCGCCATATCACCCAGACCGAACACCAGAATAACGGCCACGATCACCAGATTTCTGTCATTCGTCAAATCAGCTTTTCTTAACCAGAAAATTAATTCCCGCGCCGGCGATCACGCCAAATAACAGCACCATAATACCGCCCGTCAGCGGAACCGGAAAGGTTTCAAGCAGGGCGCCGAGTTTGCCGAAAAACATAGAAACAACATATCCCACAACAATCCCGCTACAAACAGGGACTAAACTATTTATATTTTACATAACAATCAAGTAAAGAACACACAGGATGCTGCAAAACAGACCGCAAAAGGATCAAAGTCGGGATAAAAGCTGTTCGAGATCCTGAAGCGTCAAAACAGAAGAGAGTTTAACCGGTAATTGAATCCCCAATTCAAGAACAGCCGTTTGAATGCCGGGACGCTCCAGATCAGCTGTTTTCAGCAGATGATCGTCATCAAATAAATCGGGACAGGTTCCGTCAAACAGAACACTGCCGGATTTCAAAACAATCACCCGATCCGCTACCTGAGCCACAAAATCCATATTGTGACTGATAATCACAATGGATTTTCCCGAGGCAATGAGGGTTTGAATCAATGAGACGAACTGACGCACGCCTGCAGGATCCAGTCCGGCAGTGGGTTCATCGAACACGATCATTTGCGGCTGCATCGCCAGAATGCCGGCAATGGCCACCCGACGTTTTTCACCTTCACTGAGCTGAAACGGTGAACGTTCGGCAAACGTCTTTGGATCAATACCGAGCATTTCAAGAGATTCGTATACCCGATGATTTATCGTTTCATCGTCCAGCTGTAAATTTTTCGGACCATAGGCGACATCATCACGAACCGTTTCCTCGAACAGCTGGCTTTCCGGGAACTGAAAAACCAGACCGATCTCTTTGAACAATCGGGAACGCGAAAACGATTTATTCCAGATATCCTTGTTTTCAAACAATACCTGCCCGCCGGAAGGCTTGAGCAATCCGGTGAAATGCTGGACCAATGTGGTTTTGCCGGCGCCGCTGGGACCGACCAGGGCGGTACACTCGTTGGCGCCGAACAAAAGATTGATTTTGTTCAACACCCAGACATCCGTTTCGCTCCAGTCTTCATATCGGAACGAAACATTTTTTAATTCCAGTGATAACGGCATCAAATTTCCGCCCCCAGTTCATTTCCGTTTATACGGACCAGCCTGGATGTTGAACAGGTATTCAGTTTCTGCACTATATTTTCCGCATACTGGTCCGTCATTCCCGCAACGTAATCGCACACAGACCGGGCGAACCGTATTGAACATTGCAGCGTACGGATGAGATTTTGTTTATTGGACAGGTCTGCCTGGTAAATTTGCTGAATCATCTGCGTATCCGCGGCGTGCTCCAGGCGATAGAGCGGCAACAGATTGGGATATTGATAAAAAATGGAAAATAATTTTCGAATCTGTTCTTCCGCCCGTTCATCACTGCGCTGTTCAGAGGCTTTGGCAATGATTTGTTGAGCAATAAACTGATCCAGATCATCCTGAAGCGGATCAACCTTTCGGCTGAACCAAATCAATTGCCGGTTTATCTCATGAGAGCCCTGATCATCAGATATTCGTTTTGCAGAGGTTTCAATCACATCCGTGATAAAAAAATCAACCAGCCGGCGAATCAGGCTGATTTCGGTATGCAAATGGATCATGGTTTTTCATCGGTTCCAACTGACCCGAGGATTCAAGATATCGAATCAACGGGACCTGCCTCACCTGGTCAATGCTGACATAACCGGCCCTGATTCCGTCTTCCAGATCGTGTGTCCGTTGCGCAATCTCATCGCAAACTGCAACAATCTGTCCTTCCAGCGTAATCGAGACATCCTGATCATAATACAGGCCGTCCCTGATAAAGTCAGGATAGTTTAATTCGTCGCGTTTCAGCCGGGTGTGCTTTAAAATCCCTTCCCGGACCGGCGCTGTCAGGTTCAGCCCGTTGAACGCATATTTGGATTCGTTCACGTCCACAATACGTACGCTCTGGTAATTGTGCTTGAATCCCCCGGCATTCTCAAAACAGATGATACCGTTCAGCTTATCTTGTCCGTTCATAATTCGATGCAGCACCACTTCGCCGATATGGCCAAAAGGCGTATGTCCCAGATCGTGTCCCAGAGCAACCGCCTCGCAGAGGTCTTCATTCAGTCCCAGGGCCCGGGCAAGGGTACGGGAAAGCTGAGAGACTTCGAGCGTATGGGTCAGACGGGTTCGATAATGATCTCCATAGGTCACCAAAAACACCTGACGCTTGTGCTTCAGCCGGCGGAATGCGCGCGAGTGAATGATGCGGTCCCGGTCGCGCTGGAAGGCTGTGCGGTAGAGATGCGGTTCTTCTGCATGAAAACGGGTCTGCTCCCATTTGCTGCTTCGCGCCGCGAGCGGAATCAGGGTGCGGTTTTCCTGAGATTCCAGCGTTTTGCGTTTACGAACAGTCATTAGCATTATCCTGATGAAAGGGGACAAGTGAACGAATTCGACCGGAATAGGAACAGCTGCCGGTGTATCCGATGGACTGCAGAAGCTTGACCGCTCTGGAAAAATCATAGCCAATGTCAGAGGGGCGATGCGCGTCGCTGCCCAGAACAACAGGAATTCCCAGATCAAAGGCGGATTCAATGATCTCCGGCTCCGGATACAGGGAGTCCAGGCCTTTGCGCCATCCGGAGGTATTGATATCCAGGGCCATATCCCGGCCGCGTATCGCCTGCAGCGAGCTCTTGATGAGCGCCGTGATATCAAACGGCGGTTCGGCAATTAATTTGGGAAGATCAAGGTGGCCGAAAATATCATAAAGTCCGGTTTCCGCTGCCTCCTGAACCCGCGTATAATACGTTGTAAACAGACGCTTCACTCCATAGGTTTTCATAGTGTCGATGAGTGATGTATTGGAAAAATCCCACTCGTCAACAAAATGCACCGAACCGATCACATAATCAAACGGATAAGAGTCTACAAAAGAGCGTATAAACGGCATGTATTGCGGGATATAATCCGCTTCCAGCCCGAATTTGATATTGAGTTGAGGAAACTGTTTGCGCGCCGTCTCGATATCTGCAAGATACGTATCAAAATCCTGTATTTTCATCCGTCCGGTGGGATCATTTCAGGTTCGGAATCGGTATATGTTCGGAAAATCCAATTTCCGCGAATCCTTTTGCCACCGCTGCTTCTGCATAGTCTACGATATCGCCGGTGGCATGCCGGCATAGTTTTGTATGAATATGGTAATCCTGCATAACCGCCTACTTTTCTATTACAACCGCTGCATAGCCGACGACATAACCGCCCGTGCGATTTATGGCATCAGCAGATGTGGTATGAGACAGCACGCGCGGCGCCCGTGCATTCCATTTCTTTGCGGCAAATATGAGCGCCGTAATGGGACCCGCACCGCAAGCCATAATTGTTTCTTGTTCGGACTGTTCGCAAAACATTTTTGCGTCAAACGCCTCAATCGAATTCAATGTACGTTCATCGGTTTTCAGGGCCTGATCGTAATCATGGCCGTGATATAAATCGGAACTGGCAACAATGAGTGTATCATCCGGATCAAAAACTGATGCAATCGCCTCGCCCAAAACCCGGCAATTGCTCCATTTGTATTCATTAAAGACCAGAGGAATCAGGGTCCAGTCTTGCAGGACCTGCTGCAAAAAGGGCAATTGCACTTCCAGCGCGTGTTCAGCTCCGCCCGTGGCATCCGCCAAATGGCCGACCGAAGAGCAGGTCAATTCATCAGCAAAAGCTGCAAGTTCTTTTGCTTTTTCCTGATTGACCGGTACACGCCCCAGCGGGGTTTCATAATAATCACCGTCAAATATGGAAACACCGGTAATCGGTGTCATATGGCTCGGTGAACAGACCAGCACATTTTTAATCTCACGCCCTTGAAGCTGACTGTAAGCGACAGCAGCGGTCGGTCCGGAATATGGATAACCGGCGTGCGGTGATATCAGACCTGCAACGGGTTCCGATGACGATTTAATACTGACCTGCTCCAGAAATGTATGCACCATTCCTTTCAGGTCATCAGGATCTGCGGGGTAAAATGTCCCCGCACAGTATGCCGGGCGAATATTCATAATTCTTCTCCCCTTTTTTCTTGATTTTCAACATTTAATTTCTATCTTAAAATAGCATTTTTTTAAAAAAATTAAAACCTTTATTCATGTAACAGGTACCAAAACGCCAACATGTCGAGACCTTATCACAGCTGTTATAACCATCCGGACGTAAAAACCCGCTCAAAATGTTTTCACTGCGGCAAATATATCTGCCCGGATTGTGAAATTAAATTTTTGAGTCGCAGTTTTTGTTCCGCCTCCTGTCTTTCATCGGAACTGATACAATCAATTGCAGCAGGCTTTAAAGGTAGTGAAAAAAAATTTTCCCGCCAAGTATTCCAGCACACAAAACTTTTAGCCTCTATCGTTTTTATTCTGTTCAGTATCAGTATTATTACTGTATCTATCATCAGGCTGAATCGCGAGGCCGGGATGAGCCGCCTCCGACAGTCTGCACGCCGTCCTCTTGTTCAACATAAAGACACACCAGGATGGATCAATGCAGAACTCGAGCATATGGCGGAATCCATGGTGGAGCAGAACACAATCGACATCCGCGGAACGGCAGCCGACAGCGTCATCATCACCTTGCGGATCAACGACCGCATCGACCGGGTTACGCTGCCGCAAGACGGTAAATTCCAATTCAACGACATCGCTCTCGATTACGGAAGCAACACCATTTCAGTGCTGGCGCTGGACACCTACGGGCATACCAAGCTGCTCGAAAAGCTCACTCTGGAATACGGCGCGCCGTCACTGGACTATTTGTCACGCAACGTAACCCGCGGCCCGGTGAACCAAAAACAACTCGCACTCACATTTGACGGCGGAGCCGGCGATGGCGCTGTGCAGGACATATTAGCCATTCTGAGCGACAAGAATATAAAATGCACCATGTTTCTCACCGGCCGCTTTCTCAAACGCTATCCGGACCAGGTCAGAAAAATTTTAGAGCACGGGCATAAAGTGGGCAATCACACCTGGAGCCATCCACATCTGACCACCTTTGCCGAAAATGGCGCTCATAAAACCGCTGAATCCATAACCCGTAAGACCCTCCAAACTGAACTTTTACGTACCGCCGAAAAATTCAAACAAATCACAGATAATAACATGCTGAAATACTGGCGCGCGCCTTTTGGTGAACATAATCCTGAAATCCGGAGATGGGCGGCTGAACTGGGCTATACCCAGATCGGATGGACAATTACCGAGGGGAAAACCATGGACGCTCTGGACTGGGTCTCGGATACCACCGCGTCGATCTATTACACATCAGAACAGGTTCTTGAACGACTTTTGGCGTTTGACGAGTCCAGGTACGGTGCCAACGGCGGAATTATTCTCATGCACCTGGATACACAACGAAAACAGGACCCGGTACACCGGATATTGCCCGCCTTTATAGACAGCATGAAAACACGGGGCTATACCTTACAACGGTTTCAAAAATGCTTTCCGATCAGTCTTTATCACTGCGCCGCTGAGCCTGTTCAATCAAGTCAATGAGCGATGCGACTTTGTCCGGCAAAGGTGCGGTAAGCGCCTCGACAGTAGAGTGATCATAATGCGCCTGCACAAAAGATTGTATGGGAATACGCTGAAACCAGCAGTTGTAAATTCGGTGGCAGGGCATTGATTCCTGCTCATTTCGGCAATAATGAAATTTTACCAAATGTCCGAGGCGCGGACATCTTGCCTCGAGTTCATCGTACTGCGTTATCATGTATAGCTCCTATAACGCTGTCTCCCGTTCCGGGAGACAGCGTTTTTAAAGTTACAGTTCGGGTGTCGGAAAATCTTTCAGACATGCCGTACTTTTTGCAATTTCTTCATCCGGCAGCGGATAGTTATCCAAATGCCCTTCGAAAAAGAGTTCATAACCTTTGAGGTCCATCAATCCGTGACCGCTCCAGTTGAACAAAATGACTTTTTCCTTGCCTTCCTCTTTTGCCTTGAGCGCTTCCCGGATGGTCGCAGCCACGGCATGACTGGTTTCCGGAGCCGAAATAAAGCCTTCTGTGCGGGCAAATTTCACAGCTGATTCGTAACATTCCAGCTGATCCAGCGCCAGCGGAGTCATGAGACCATGTTTTACAGCCTGGCTGACCAGCGGCGCCATTCCGTGATAGCGAAGACCTCCGGCATGGATGGGAGGGGGTACGAACTCATGCCCCAATGTATGCATAGCAAGCAGCGGCGTCATCCCGGCGACATCGCCGAAATCATAGGCATAGGGGCCTTTGGTCAGCGTGGGGCAGGATGTGGGCTCCACAGGAATGATATCGATCTCTGCTCCGTTGATTTTGTCAGCTATAAACGGAAAAGACAATCCGGCAAAATTACTTCCACCGCCTGCACAGCCGATAACCGCATCCACCTTTTTTTCGCCGGCCAGTTCCAGCTGCTTTTTGGCTTCCTGCCCGATGATGGTCTGATGCAGCATCACATGATTGAGTACGGATCCCAGAGAGTAACGGGTTTGCCCGGATTTATCGGTGACGGCCTGTTCAACAGCTTCGCTGATTGCAATTCCCAGACTTCCCGGCGTGTCCGGCATTTTTGCAAGAATATCACGGCCAGATTGTGTTTCATTACTGGGACTGGGAACACAATTCCCGCCCCAGGTCTGCATCATCAACCGGCGGAATGGTTTTTGTTCAAAACTGATTCGCACCATAAACACCTTGCACTCCAGGCCAAGCAGCGAACATGCAAACGACAATGCGCTGCCCCACTGGCCTGCGCCGGTTTCGGTCGTCAGGCGTTTGATACCAAACTCTTTGTTATAATACGCCTGAGCGACAGCCGTATTCGGTTTATGACTTCCGGCGGGACTGACGCCTTCGTTCTTGAAATAAATTCTTGCCGGTGTTCCCAAAGCCTTTTCAAGACGGCGGGCCCGGTATAAAGGCGAAGGACGCCACAGGGAATAAATCTCCAGAATTTCTTCCGGGATATCAATCCAGCGCTCGGCGCTCATTTCCTGTTCAATCAGATTATCCGGGAAGACCGGTCGCAATTGTTCCGGATTAACCGGATTTCCATCCGGACCCAGCGGCGGAAGGGGCGGATGCGGGAGATCAGCTGCCAGATTATACCATTGCCTCGGCATATCCTTTTCAGACAACACAAACTTGGTTTGTTCCATAAATATCCTCCTTGGTGTATTTTAGTGATTTAATCATTCCAGCAAAAAAAAAGCCCGCTGTAACTATCATCGCAGCGGGCTCAAAGTTCGTATACCTGTTCGTTTATATCCCACTGTGAACACACGTTTCCCACCACCAGCCCCACCACATGGTCCAATTGATCAAAATATTTTGTGTGTTCACAAGATTCATCATTTCTCCTGTTCTATTGAAAGTTACAAAATTATATATTAGATGTCAAGAAATAGATATTTTTTTTATGATTTAACCTTTTTCTTGCATTTAAGTTTATGATACGTTATTTTAGAAAAATTGCCGGGATATTAAAATCATTTAAACATGTACAAATCATCTCAACAGCGTTGCCAGGCAGACAAAACATTTTTTCCTTTCAATAAAATATCAACCGAGTCTCAATCTCCGATGGAATCATTCTAAATCCTGAAATGGAAATCCGGCTGAAAAAACGAACCTTCAAAGACGTGCAAACCGGTATTTTTTACGGATTCATCGGTCTGTTCGGACTCTGTTTGTCCTTATTTGTACCCAACCTGCTTAATTCTATTCCTCCCTGCCTTTTTAAGGAATGGAGTGGTCTGCCGTGTCCGTCATGCGGCGCCACGAGAACCGGTGTATATATCAAGTCATTTACACATTTGGGAAGCTTTTACCACCAATCCATTGTTCTTTTTATTATACGTTCTTTTACTTTTATGGGCTCTCAATTCAGCAGCAGGATGGTGGTTCAAACAAAACATACAAATCCTAATATCGGACAGAGAACGTAAAGTGATTTTTATAGCAGGATTAATCAGTATACCGTTAAATTGGCTATACCTGATCCTGAAAAATGCATTACACTGAATACGGCAAAATGGAGGTTCCAGTGAATTCGGTTCCCAGAGTGGGAGTTACAATTGCAGCATTCAAGTCATTATCTGCTGCAACTCTGATATCACGATTGCGGTTAATGGGGGTAAACTTTTTTGAACTCAACATATCGACCTTGAAAGATATCAAAAGCATTCACTTGGTCATAAAACGGGCACATACAGCCATTCATTTGCCCATTATGAGTGAAAACGGCTGGGATTTTTCATGTCCGGCCTATGAACAGGATATCCGCGAAATTATCAAAACCATCAATGCATACCGCTGTAAACTGCATATCCAACATTGCATTGCACATCCGCCGGAACCGCACTTGTTGGATAGAAATCTGGAATCCTCGGAAGACTATTTATTCTGCACCTTGAGCCAGCTGAACGTGCCGGTCTACCTGGAAAATGTTCCCGGCATCAAACAGGATGAATATGACCATATCTATAACAGAGCCAAAGACAAACTGGGAGATCAGCTGGCCGGTATGTGCTATGATGGTCCTCATTTTCTCATTTCCGGCCAAAATCCGGTTGAACAGTTTCAACAATATCAGGACAAAATCGGAGCTATTCACATCTCCGACTGTTACCCGGAAGAAGATGTGCATTTGCCCTTTGACAGAGGCGGGGTGATGCCGTACAAGGAACTACTAAAGTCAATAAAGTCATCCGGCTTTAAGGGTTATCTGACTCTGGAAATCCAGCCGGTCACGCTGCAGGATGTTCCGGCTTTTTTCAAAAGCTATCTCACCACGCTAAGATCATTGCATTATCAGAAATACTTGTGCTCAACCCTGCGATATCAGCTGATGCGGCCCCTGTGGCATTATTATCAGAAACATCATATGAAAAAATAAAAGAAATACAATCAGAACTTGTATACGAGAGGAAAGTCTTATGTCAAACTATCGTTCTATCATACCTGAACTGGAAAAAAAACTTCAAGATCTGGTACGTGAACAGTCAGAAGACACCAACAATCTGATCGGGTGTCCCTACCCCTATACAACACCAGGCCCGGATAAAAACGATGCTCTTTACTATTGGGACACATATTTTATCAATCTCGGTCTGCTTCGCCTCAAAAAGCTTGAACAGGCGCGTCACAATGCTGAAAACCTGATTTCACTTCAGAAACGTTTCGGTTTTATTCCCGCGTCAACGCATCAATCCTCTCTGGGTTATTCTCAAATCCCTCTGCTCCCCTGGATCATCCGAGATATTTATCGGGCGACCGGAGACAAAGAATGGCTGAACCGCATGCTGCCGGACGTGATCAACGAATTTAAATACTGGACCACAAAGCCTCATACCTCGCCGTCCGGTCTTTATCGGTTCGCCGCGCCCGCAGCGGAAGAAACAGAGCAGCATGCTGAATCCGAGTCATGCTGGCTGCAGTCCGCACGCTTTCAGAATGTCAGTCATTACAATCCTGTTGACTTGAATGCACTGCTTTATCGAAATGCCAGGCTCATTTTTGATCTGGAAAAAGAAGCCAACCGCGATGGCAGTGCCGCCATACTCAAGATAGGAAATAAAATCAAAGAATTAATAATACTCTGCTGGAACCATCAGGAACAATTCTATTTTGATAATAACTTTGAAGCCAAAACTCAGAGTCCGGTCAAGGCCTTGTCAGGATTCATGCCGCTGTTCACCAAAATGATTGACCAGGATCGTGCCAAGGCGTTGTTCACCAATCTGAAACACTTTTGGGCGCCGGGCGGATTAACCATTACCGATCAACCCTATTCCGAGTCGGTTTCGCCCTGGAATTATCCGCTGACCTGCGCACCGTATATTTACTTTGTTGTCAAGGGATTGTCGGATTACGAGTTTATGGAAGATGCAGCGGACATTGGCACAAACTGGCTGAATATGGTATATGATATTTATAAAAATACGGGAGAAATGTGGGAATGGTATGATGTCAAGAACAAGCGTCACCAATACACAAAAGATGTTGAAAACACACCCGTAATGGGCTGGACCGCCGGTACGTTTATCACTCTATTGGATACACTGGGCATCGAGTAATATGCAGCGGCACATCATAATCGGCACAGCCGGCCATATTGATCACGGCAAATCCTTGCTTGTGCAAAAGTTGACCGGCACGGATCCGGATCGTTTGACAGAGGAAAAAGAACGAGGATTGACTATCGATTTGGGATTTGCTTTTCTATCCGATGAAATTGCCATGATTGATGTACCGGGGCACGAACGCTTTATCAAAAACATGGTAGCCGGGACGCAAACCGTGGATATGGCGCTACTGGTCGTGGCCGCCGATGATTCCATTATGCCGCAGACCAAAGAGCATTTTGATATTCTCCGACTGCTGGACATCAAATCCGGGATCGTTGTCATGACCAAATGTGATCTTGTGGATGAAAAGCGTCTGAAAATTGTGGAGCATGATATTCGTGAAATGATCAAGGACTCGTTTCTCGAATCATCCCCCATACAGCCGGTATCTGCGCTCACCGGCCAGGGAATCAAAGCTCTGTCTGAACTGATTCATGACAGCGTCCGTTGCCTGTCCCGGTCTCACGACCCGCGTCCCTTCTGGATGCCGGTGGACCGTTCCTTTAGCATCAAAGGACATGGTACTGTGGTCACGGGCTCTGTTGTCTCCGGGTCTGTGAACAACGGTGACACTCTGGAGCTGTTGCCTCAGCAACAGCGCGTGCGGGTTCGGGGAATACAGGTGCATGGTCAATCACCATTAAAATCACAAGCAGGCGATCGGACAGCTCTGAATCTGGCTCAAATTGACTATAAAGACATCCGGCGGGGTGATATCGCTTCAGCGCCGGGGGAGGCTGTTCCGGCCAGCAACATGTACGCCCGCCTCACACTTTTGCCGGGGGCACCGGCTCTTGAGCAAAACCAGCGCCTGCGCATTCATCTGGGTACGGCAGAAATCATAGGACGTATCCGTATCCTGAATATGCAGCGCTGTACAGGCGGAGAATCCTGTTATGGGCGTCTGCGGTTGGAAAAAGAAACCGCTGTCCGAATGGGAGACCGATTTATTCTAAGACGATATTCTCCCTTGAACACGCTGGGCGGCGGCAAAATTCTCGACCCTGCCGCCGGACTTTGGATGAAAAAAACCAACCTGATTGACCACCTCAAATGCCTGGATTCGGGTGCGCCGGAAACCATGCTTTCCTCTTTGTTGATCCACGCGTACAAAGTCCCGGTAACGTTTGATACGCTGGTGCGTCTATCCGGACTTTTACCGGACATCATTGAGCAAACTCTGTCCGGCCTGATTCAACAAAACAAGGTTATTAAAGTGAAGGACAATCAATACATTCATCAGAGCACGTTTGACATATTGTTAAAGCGGGTCCTGGACAGGATAAAGACGTTTCATCGGACATACCCGCATCTTTCGGGTGTCAAACGTGCAGATATTCAGGCAAATATTTTTCCTGATCAGTCTGATCTGTTCAACACGGTCATCCAGACCCTCAAAAACCGGGGCAAAATCATCAGCGCTGGTCAGGTTCTCAAACAAAGCCGTCATAGCGCTCATCTGAGTGATACAGAGCAGAAACAGGCCGATCAGATCATCAAATTGCTTAAACAACATCCGTACCGCACCCCCCCGGAAAAAATAATCGCCAAAGAGCTAAACCTTTCCATTCAACACGTCAGTAAACTGTTGAACAGTCTCCGGACATCCGGACACATTATAAAGCTCGAACAAGGCATTTATATGCACCGTGAAGCAGTCGATGCGGCGCGAAAAAATATCATGGAAAAGCTGGATAAACAAAACACTTTATCGGTCAGTGAATTTCGGGATATGATCGGCAGCAGCCGAAAATATGCGCTGGCGTTATTATTACATTTCGATCAAACCGACGTTACGGAGCGATCCGGAGATGTCAGGATTCTAAAAAAGTAAACAATGGATTTAAAAATTGAGCAGCCCCTCAAGGTTCAGGGATACGATATCGATGTCATGGGGATCGTCAACAATGTCGTCTATCTGAGGTGGTTCGAAGACCTGCGCATGGCGTTTCTTGATAACATGATGCCGTTTTCAGAAATGATTGCAAAAGGGTATTCCCCTGTTTTGGTTAAAACGTGCATCAAGTATTATAAACCCCTTACCATTCATGATCAACCGAAAGGTATTTTAACCTTAACCCGTTTGACACGTATCCGCTGGAGTATAACTATTGATATTAAAACCGGGGAAACGGTTCACTGCCATGGCGAACAGCAGGGTGCTTTTTTCCACCTAAAAAATCATAAAATTGCTAAAATACCGCAAGAATTCATGGAAAGAACACAACATTAACCACAGGAATAAAGCATGCAGGCACAAAGTTATCCATCTATAAAACAATCGTTTGGTCTACTGGGATTCATCATCTTGTTCACCATTCTGATTTCAATCGGAGCCATGGCCACAAGTCTGGTGCTCTCATCGAGAAATCCAGCTGCGGGAACTGCGTTTTTGACCCATTCATGGACCACCCTGATTCTTTACACTTTACCGTTTCTTCTCACACTCTGGTGGGGCATGACGCATAAAAAAGAAAAGAGCCTGGATACAGATACTCATTCAATTCTTTTTCTCCGGCAGTGGCGGGGCTGATCATTTTGTCAACCCTGAGCATTTACTTTATCCTCGATCCCCTCATTGAATTATTACCCATGCCGGAATTTCTTGAAAACATGTTTTTAGAGCTATTGAGCAAACACAATGTTCCCACCTTTCTCCTGCTTGTCGTTGCCGCCCCTGTGCTTGAAGAAATGCTGTGCCGGGGAATCATTCTTGACGGTTTTTTAAAACGATACACCCCTCAAAAAGCAATCATCTGGTCAGCTGTCCTGTTCGGAGTCATGCACCTGAACCCCTGGCAATTTATCAGCGCTTTCGGTCTCGGGCTTTATATGGGATGGCTATATTATATTACAGGATCATTATTATCAACTGTTCTGGTACACGCTGTTGCCAATGGATTCAGTTTTGCGGTCGGGTATTTTTATCCTGATGAATTAAAAAGCACTCAGGAACTCGTGGGAAACAACTATATCTATGCGGGGATTTTACTGGTTTGTATTCTTTTGTTGTATACAAGTATGCGTCTGACACGCACGCTGTTAAGAAAAAAGGGATACGCTCAATAGCGTATCCCTGTGTTCAGTTCATATTCTTTGCTTTTAACATCCACTTTCGCGCCAGGACCAGGGCAAAGGGTGTTATCATGGCAATGAGAGAATAATACAGCCACATTTCACCGGAACGCACCGGCAGACCGGAACCGGGTTTGGGGATATAATTTGCAACAAACCATCCGGAATAAAACGACGTGACGAGTTTGGTTAAAAACCAGGGAAACTGCCCGATCCCCATATAAGCTCCGGTTTTTCCTTCCGGTGCAATTTCCGCCACCCATTGCAGAAACCGGGGCTGCCACATGGCCTCGCCAACGGACATGATCAAAATATAAATAATAAACAATATAGCGCTTGGACCTATAGCGAGCAAAAAGGTCGGAGCGGCCATAACAAAGGTTCCGATAATCATCATGCGGTATACATTGGCGCGTGCTGTCAGACCAGCGATAATCGGTGTAATAATAAAAATGATAATCGGATTGAGATTCGCCAGTACCTCAAAATAATCACTCACCCAGCCGCCGTAAAACGCCCGATCCAGATAATAGGGAATAGTCAGCCAATTATGTGCAAACAGCGTCTGAACCGGAATAAGAATAAAAATAAAAAACACAAACCGGACATCCCGAAAAGGATGATCGGGACGCTTGCGCAGAAATTCCCACCCGGAGAGCAAGACTCCGCCTGTCAACAGAGCAATCATCGCTATTTTCAGACTTGATGCTGCGTTATTCAACCGCAGCAGAACCACCAGCACGGCCAATGTCCCGGTAAGATAAAGAAAGAACGGTCCGTTATTGACGGATTCTTCTTTAATTGTGCCGGTTTGGTGTCTTTGTCTTTTAGCGGTTCCCGATCTTTAGCGATTTCCCGGGTTTCCCGGGCCACGCGCTCAACCGCTCTCTGATCAACCCGCTTTGTGATAATAGTGGCTGTAGCCAGCAGAGAAAGCAAGGTGATTCCGGTGAACACCCAGAAAATCGCCGTTAATCCATTCGGTGGAAAAGTGGTTTCCGATGCCTGTCGTGTAAATGTGGCAATCGGGCCGGAAAGAAAGGCGCCCAGATTCATTAAAGCGTATACCACTGCGTATCCCATGGCTGCGGTCTTGGGGGTGGTGTAGCGTTTAACGCCGGCATAAGCAGCCGGTTGATAGGTTCCGTAAGAGATAACCATGATTAAAAGTCCAAGCGACATGAGCAGAAACATGGGCGATCCCATTCCGGAGCCAAGCGGCAGAGTTCCGGCCAGTGAGACCAATAAACGCCCGACAACCATGCCGCCAAATGCAAGCGCCAGGGATTTACGAATGCCGATACGGTCGGATACGCCTCCGAACAGCAGCATGGCAAAGGTAATGCCTCCGGTTACACCGCCGTACACCCAGCCGGCGTGCAGATCATTCAGGCTGACATTTTCAGAACAGAATTTCCCCAAAATTGTGAGAATTCCAAAATAAGTCAGACCCTCCAGGACATAGGGCAGATTGATTCCCCATAAGGCTCTTGGTGCTTTGATAAAAGCCAGAAGGGTTTCTCTTAGCTCCTTAAAGGCATCTTTGAGTACTTTATTAAAATCTTTGCTCATTTCACCTCCTTTGACTATTAATCCGGATTCAGGTTTCATTCTGTATTAAATGACGACGCAGGATTTTACCGATAAAATTTCTCGGGAGTTGATCCACACAGGTCAGCTTGCGCGGCATTTTATATCGCGCCAGTTTATCGTTAAGAAAAAGTTTGACTTGACTCAAAGTGACTTTGCCCTGGACCGGGATCACAAAAGCACTGACGATTTCACCATACACCGGGTCGGGTTCACCAACAACTGCACTTTCTTGTATATGGGGGTGTTGGTTTAATACCCGCTCCACTTCGGACGGATATACATTAAAACCGCCAAACAAGATGACATCCTTGAGACGATCAACAATATAAAAAAACCCATCCTGATCCATTTTCGCCAGATCTCCGGTGCGCATCCATCCATCCGCGGTCATGATATGCTCGGTTTCCTTTGCGGCATTCCAGTATCCCGGCATGACTTGCGGCCCCCGAACCTGCAGTTCACCGACCTCACCCACTGGAACACAGGTATTGCTCTCAGGCCGGGTAATTCTGGCCTCTGTATTGGGATAGGGCAGGCCGATACTTTGAGGCCGTGCCGTACCGTCCAGGGGATTGCAATGGGTGATCGGCGACGCTTCGGTCAATCCGTAGCCTTCCACAAGACGCCCGCCCGTCAGGGTTTCGAATTCGTTCTGGATTTCATAAGACAGGGGAGCACCGCCGCTGATGCTGATCCGCACCGGATGTATCGAAACATGGGACAGGGATAAGCGTCTGACAATATTGGAATACATGGTAGGAACACCGGGGAAAATCGATATTTCATATTTGTTGATCAAATCGATGATTTTACCGGTACTGAATTTCGGAACCAGCAGCAAGGTGCTCCGGATAAATATCGAAAGATGCAGACAAGCGGATAATCCGTAACTGTGAAAAAACGGAAGCACCCCCAGCACTTTTTCCCGGGCTGTTTGAATATCCGCCACCCAGGCCTGACATTGAAGCGTATTGGCCACCAGGTTTTTATGAGTCAACATGACCCCTTTGGGGATACCGGTTACACCCCCTGTAAACAGCATAACCGCGGCATCATCAGGATTAACGGGTGTAGAATACTCCAATCGACGCTGTTTCAGAAATCGACGAAAGGCGTTGATGGGAACCCGCAGCCGGGCGGTTGCCGCGCCGGGCATGAATTTCTTGCGAACCTTGTATACTGTCTTGGGGAAAAACGGCATATAGGATCCGGCACATACCTTGATCACTCTTTGCAGCGAGGAAGCCTGTAGTTTGTAAGACACCCGGTCGAACACAATCACGATACGGGAACCGCTGATCTTAAGCTGCTGCCGGATCTCGTCTGGCGCCAAAAACGGATTAATAGGCACCGCAACCGCACCCAGCCTGAGCAAGGCCCAGTAGCAAATTAAAAATTGCGGAATGTTGGGCATAATCAAGGCAATTCGATCGCGTTTTACAACACCCCAGTCATCAAAACTAAACGCCGCCCGAAGAACATAGTCCTGAAGCTGCTCAAAGGTCAATCTGCGCCCAAAGTAGACAACCGCATCGTTTTGCGGATTCGACCGGACGGCCTGATCAAATATATCAGTCAATGTGAGATTCGGTATCTCGATAGACTTTGGGACTCCGGCCGCGTATTGGGAAAACCAGGGCTTTTGTGCGTACGGAAATGCACACTGATCCTTTTCTTCCTGCTTTTTGGGCGAGACAAATGAAACAAGATTTTCTATTTGCCTGTACAGGAAAGGGAACACGTGATTATCCTTTAAATTGAACTCGCTGATTGCCCGAGGCGGTTACAAAAATTCCCGGTTTGCCGACAACCGGACATTTGTTTTCGCAGATGCCGCAGCCAATACATAAATTTTCCTCAAGGTATGGAAATTTCACAGTTCTCGGGCTTCCGTCCGGGCCGACCGTATCCCGTTCATCAAACTTGATCGCCTTATCCGAAACCGGACAGTGTTCTTCGCATACCAGACAGTCTTCCTGGCTGTACCAGGGGATACACCGGCTTTTGTCGAAATAGGCCTGACCCAGTTTGATTGTTTTCTTTTTTTCCAGGGCCAGTTCCTGGATCGCTCCGGTCGGACAAACCTGACCACACATATTACAATTAAATTCACAGTATCCCTTCCGGGGAACAGAAACGGGTGTCCACATGCCTTCCCAGCCGGTTTCCAGCAAAGCAGGCTGCAGGCAGCCGCCGGTGGATGCACAGATTTTTACGCATTCTTCGCAGCGTATACATTTGTCGAGAAACCTGTTTTCTTCAATCGCTCCGGGAGGACGGATTGCCTTGCCTTTATTATAGACATCAGCCTGAGCGGTTTTAACCACCGCAACCCCGGCAAGACCGGCTGCGCCGGCCTGAAGAAAATGCCGTTTGCTGAAATCTATCTCATTGAGTCCGGGATTTTTACCGAATCGATAAGAAACCGCATTGGGCGGACAAACCGCGACACAATCCGCACATTCAATACACTCTACCGTATTGTTGATTGTGTAATCATCTTCAATGGCATTCATGCGGCAGCTTTTTTGGCACTGACTGCAATGCGTACAGGCTTGGGAAACATAACGCTGCGTCAGTCTCCACTTGGAAAAAAGTCCCAGCAATGCGCCCAAAGGGCACAGATTGCGGCACCAAAACCGGCGGCTCACAACACCAAGACCAATAATCACCACGAATACCGCAAACACGCCCAGAGATTGGTAGAACAAGGGTTGTTCAAAGGGCAAAACCGTACGTTGAGCAAAATCAAACGTTGTATAAACCGCGTTTTCCAGCACACCCCAGCTGAACAAGGTGTTGAATAGACCAAACAACACAAAAGAAAATGCCGGATAGATCACGGTTGTCATCGTTCGCGTAAACAATGCAATGGGATCAAAAAACCAGATGAGCTGAACTGAAAACACGGATGCCGCCAGAACAAATGCAAGAATAAAGAATTTCCAGGAACGAAAACGTGTGGCAGGCTTTTTATGTTTCCGTTTAAACATCTTGTCCGTTGCATCAATGGTGGTACCGAGCGGACAGATCCATCCGCAAAAAAAACGTCCCAAAGGAATGGTAAGCAAAAGCAAACCCAATGCAATGAACATGCTGGAAGCCAGCGATCGGGAGGCCAAAAAGGTGGAAAAAGCTACAAGAGGGCTGGCGCGTAAAAACAAATCAGAAGAAAGAGCTGTCTCATAGGGATAACGCGCTTGAAAAAACAAAAAGAGAAAAAACAATAAAAAGAAAACTTGTGAAATTCTACGGGCCGTTCTCATGGATAAAACACTCCCAGCTTAGATGGCAGATAAAAAATGCAGCCGGCTGTAACGCCGGCTGTCTGTTTAAGCAGAAAGATCAACAGTTTCGATTGCCAGTTTATTCAAATCGATTTCCCCCATACCGCGCTCATGAGCAGTGACCAGGAATCCGATATCTGTTGGTTTGAGACCAAACAGTCCTGTGGCACAGGCGTCAACAGACACGGTATTGGTACCGGCAATGACAGTTTTTGTCAATTTTACATCTTCCAGATTCCCACCGGAAGGTCCGTTCGCTGTTAAAATTCGATAAGCATCTATAATGGTCAAATCAGGAACGATAGCCGTATTGATATCCACAATTTTTTCATGAAAATTACGGTGTAGTCCTCCGCGATTGCCGCCCAAAACACCCATAAGGTTTTTCATTCCCAGGGTCAGCGTAGAAATACCGTGCGTTTTGGCAATCGGCATATTGATCATCACATCGGAATCCATTACATCCCGATACACATCCCAGGAATTCACATATTCACCCTGCGGAATGTCCATTTTTTCGAAACGCGCATCAATGACGTGACGCACTGTGGCGCCCGCTTCTTTGGCCGCTTTTTCAATCTGACTGTTTCGGTAGCAACGTCGCGCCTGATTACAGGTTCGATCCAAAACCAGTACATTTTTTGCACCGGCCTCCCGGCACATTTTCACAACTTCTGCCACAGCCTCCGGATTGGTTGTAGCGGCTTGCTCCGGACTTCGGTCCCAGGCGATATTGGGTTTAAGCAAAACCTGATCGCCTTTTTTCACAAACCTCTGCATGCCACCTAACTTTTCGACAGCGGTTCTGACCAGTTCTACAGGCGAAGCATTCTTGACAACCACTATATCAGACCGGGATTGGGCAAAAACGGCAGGTGATGCCGAGAGCAGAGAAAGTGCAGCCCCTGCCGCCGCAGTCTCTTTCAGGAAATGACGTCTGTTCACATGTTTCATAGTACACCTCTTGCTTTATTTATTCAGATAAAAAAAAAGCCCACCCCTTGGGTGGGCTTTACATTTTTATCCTAAATCATTCGCCGCGAAGCTGTTTTAACTCATATTCTGCATTCTTTCTCCAGTTGCGGTCTTGAGCCGCGGATTCAAAATACCCGATAGCCTGTTGCGTTCTACCCAGGTTTTTGCACGCCAACCCCGCTTCATAATTGGCGGCGCCGTTAAAACGGCGTGTGTTTTCAAGACAATTTTGCGCAGCTTCCAACGCTTCCTGATGACGACCGACCTGGTTCAAGGCAGAGGATAAACGCCAGTACGCTTCATCATATTCATCATCGATACTGATCGCATTCTGAAAGGCGTTAATCGCGTCCTGAGTATCGCCTCTCTGTAGGAGCGCAACACCAAGGCTATTGTAGGCCTTTTCATAATCCGATTTAATCTGGATGGCCTTGCGAAACGCATTGACCGCATTATCCAGCTGTTTTGCACTGAGATAAGTGGTACCCAGATTATAAACATAAGTATGACGATCGGGGTTTAAATCAATCGCTTTTTGATAAGCTTCAATGGCTTTATCATACATCCGTCGGGAGCGATAAACGGATCCCAACGTAGAATAGGCGCTGTAATAGGTCGGATCCACGTCCACTGCATTCTGAAACGCCTCAATCGCTTCCGAATACTTGCGCTGCCTGTAAAAGGATAAACCTTTGCCGTAATAGGCTCTGGCGTTGCTGGAATCAATCGAGATCGATTTATCATAGGCTTCCAAAGCCTTGTCGTATTGGCCTTGTTTGTAAAACGTATTTCCATTGTTATAAGCCAACTTTGCACGATTCATACGGTCTTGATAGGCTTTATCCTGATTCAGCTTTTCTTTGAGCTGAGCAATTTCCTTCTGCAACTCATCGTATCGCTGTTTAAGCTGATCATATTTTTCCTTGGTAATATCAGGCGCACTCATATCAGCGTTAATCTGCTTCAGCTGTTGGAGTTTTTCATTATACTCTTGCTGCAGCTCCTGACTTGATTGTGCAAAGACAAAACTTGCCATGAATAACAAAACAAGAGGCAATACAAAATATTTTGTTTTTTTCGTGTTCATAAATGTTCTCCCAAACATTGTTCACAAATAAGATGTTTTGTGCCGAAGGCGGGATTTGAACCCGCACGCCCGGTAGGGCACTACCCCCTCAAGATAGCGTGTCTGCCAGTTCCACCACTTCGGCAACTCTATTAATTTTGCGGCATCTGGCCCGGCGCCGGTTGTTCAGACGGCACTTCCGGCAAGGTGCGCGCCGGAGAAGACATTCGTTGTTCGCGCTCTCTCTGCATGATAGAACTTTGATCAGCAGAACCGCGGGTCATTATGCCCACAACCAACGCTATAAGCATAAACAAAGTAGCCAATATCGTTGTCGCTTTTACCAAAAAGGGAGCGGAGCCTTTTCCTCCGAACACGCCTCCCATATCACCACCTCCGGCAATACCTGCCAATCCACCGCCTTTACCGGACTGGACTAAAATGACAAGAATCATCAAAAGTGCAACAAGTATAAAAAGAGCAATCAAGATGCTATACATATTAGTTCACCAACCTTCGTTATGCGTTTATAATGCCCAAAAACGATTCCGCTTCCAGAGCGGCACCGCCTATTAAACCACCGTCAATGTCCGGTTGTTCCAATAACTCTTTCGCATTTTTGGGTTTCATACTCCCACCATACTGAATTCGAATCGCATCCGCGACCTCAGCGCCGTACAGATCAGACAACAACCGACGAATCATTTTATGAACATCCTGAGCCTGTTCGGGAGTTGCCACTTTTCCGGTACCAATTGCCCATACCGGCTCATAAGCGACAACCATCTTTGCCGCATCGGATTTTTCAATATCTTTGAACGCGCCTTTGATTTGAGTTTCCACAACCTTTTCCGTATCACCGGATTCACGTTCTTCAAGCAGTTCACCTACACACACGATAGGCGTCAAATCATTGGCAAGAGCCTGTTTTATTCGCTTGTTCACCGTTTCATCAGTTTCACTAAAATACTGCCGCCGTTCCGAGTGACCGATAATGACATAGTGGCAGCCGACCGATTTCAGCATATCAGCGGATATTTCACCGGTGAACGCGCCTTTGTCTTCCCAGAAGATATTCTGCGCGCCCAATCCGATCGGTTCATTTTTTATCACCTGATGGACAGCATACAAGTTTGTAAACGGAGGACACAGCACAACATCGACATCCGAATGGTTCAGAGCGTTTTTAATGCCCTCTGCCAATTCAACGGACTCTTCCACCGTTTTGTTCATTTTCCAATTTCCAGCAATGATACGACGTCTCATGAATAAATCCTTTCTTCCTTCATATAATCTGGGCCGGCAAACCGGCCCAGATGTCAAATATTTACATTGCAGCGGCTTTGGCAGCCAGATCAATCACACGGTTCGAGTAACCCCACTCATTATCATACCAGGATAAGACTTTGATATGTTTGCCTTTGTCGCCCATGACCATCGTAGACAGAGCGTCAAAAATGGAGACTGGCCGGATTACCGACAATATCCATGGAAACAATAGGATCTTCAGTGTATTCCAGAATACCTTTCATCGGACCTTCAGCCGCTTCTTTCATCGCTGCATTGATATCTTTAACTGTCACCTCTTTACTCAGAACAGCAGTCAGATCAACCACAGAACCGTCCGGAGTGGGAACACGCATTGCAAATCCGTCCAGTTTACCATTCAAATCGGGAATCACTTTACCCACCGCTTTTGCAGCGCCGGTCGTTGTGGGAATAATAGACACAGCGGCCGCACGCGCGCGTCGCAGATCCTTGTGAGGCGCATCAAGCGAATTCTGATCATTGGTATAAGCGTGAACCGTTGTCATCAATCCGCTTTCAATCCCGAATTTATCATTCAGAACTTTGGCAACCGGAGCAAGACAGTTGGTGGTACAGGATGCGTTGGAAATAATTTTGTCAGCTGCTTTCAAGTCACTGTCATTCACACCCAGTACAATCATTCCATCAATTTCATCTTTGGCCGGAACGGTCAGGATTACCTTTTTAGCGCCGGCTTTGAGATGTTTTTCAATTTGTGCACGATTACGGAATACGCCGGTGGATTCGATTGCAATATCAACTCCAAGATCTTTTCCAGGGCAATGCTTCCGGATCACGTTCGGCAGATACTTTGACCACCTTGCCGTCAACCACCAGGTTATCACCATCAGTCTTGACTTCACCGGGGAATTTTCCCTGTACGGAATCATATTTCAGCAAATGTGCCAATGTCTTTGAATCAGTAATATCGTTAACCTGAACCACTTCCATATCATCTCGTGCATGAGCGACACGGAAAACCAGGCGTCCAATTCTTCCAAATCCATTAATAGCTATTTTTGTTGCCATTTTACCAGCCTCCATATTATCTTTGATACATAAAAAAATCGGCAGAAATCTTTTAATTACAAAGGTTAATGCCGAACCAGCACTATCTTTTTCCTTACAATAAGGATGTTAAGTTTAAGCATTTTTTTGAAAAAAGTCAAGAGATATCAGAAGGATGCGGCCATTTTAACATTATTTAACAAACAGATCAACATGTTTAAACAATGATACATCAACCAATCCCTTGTCAGTAAGTTTGAGTTGGGGAATAACCGGCAGTGCAAGAAAGGACAATAACATGACCGGGTCGTCCAGTTCGCACCCCAGCGCTTTGATGGATTCTGTAATCTTGTGCATGCGTTTGCTGATCGTTTCAAGAGGTTGATGCGACATGAGTCCGGCAATCGGCAGTTCCAGAACATCAACCACCTCGCGATTACAAACAACAGCGATTCCGCCACCTATCTTGTTCAGCGTAATCACTGCTTTTTCAATATCATGTTCATCCACACCCAGCACCGCAAGGTTATGGCTGTCGTGATTGATCGTGGTGGCCACTGCCCCCTGTTTGAGTCCAAATCCCTTGACCAAACCTTTGCCGATATTACCCGTCGCCCGATGCCGCTCCAGCACATAAAAGTGCAGAATATCATGCTCGGTATCGGATTCTACTAATCCGTTGCAAGAGGAAACAGGCGTGATCAGCTCTTTTGTCACGATCTGATCGGGTATAATTTCGATCACCCTGGCTTTTTTCCCGGTTGCGGGAATTTGGAATTCTCCACCCTCGAGCCATTTAATATTAACAGAACTTCGAACCGGATTTACCTTGTAATCCGGAACCTTGTACACCGGCTTTCCTTTCGAGGCCACCAATTTGCCGTTTTTATACACCTGCTGTATCGCCATGGACTCGAAATCCTCAAAGATCACCAGGTCTGCCATCTTGCCGGGTGCAATAGCGCCCAAAAGACGTAAATTAAAATATTCAGCCGGATTCAGCGTCGCCATACGGATAGCCGTGATCGGCGGCAGTCCGAGGCGCACCGACTGTCTGATAATATAGTTGATATGCCCTTCCTTTAGAATGTCATGAGGATGTCGATCATCGGTGCAGAACATAAATCGACGTTCGTTGTTTTGATTCACAAGCGGAAGCAAAGCCTGCAAATTTTTGGCTCCGGAACCTTCTCGAATCATAATATACATGCCGCACCTTAGCTTTTCTTCAGCTTCCTCAGCGGTGGTACATTCGTGATCCGATTCGACTCCGGCTGCGATATAAGCATTCAGATCCTTGCCGCTCAATCCGGGAGCATGCCCGTCAACCCGCTTCGAACCCACGATACCCAGCTTGTCCATCACATCCTGGTCCCGATTCAACACACCCGGATAATTCATCATTTCAGCCAGCCCCAGAATCCATTTGCTCTCCAGCAACGGCAAAATATCAAACGCCCGAAGCTGAGAACCGGATGTTTCCAGATGCGTAGACGGAACACAGGAGGACAGCATAAAATACACATTCAGGGGATTGTGTTTGGCGGAATCCATCATATAGCGGATACCTTCATAGCCGAGTACATTGGCGATTTCGTGCGGGTCGGTGACCACGGTTGTGGTGCCGATAGGAAGAACAGCGCGTGTAAATTGAGGGATTTCCACCATGGAGCTTTCGATGTGGACGTGAGCGTCGATAAAACCCGGCGAGATACAAGCGCCCTGAAGATCAACCGTCTGTTTGGCCCGATATCCGGGTCCGATGCCAATGATACGGTCCTGCCAGACAGCAACATCCTGTTGGACAATACTGTTGCCGTAAACATCGATAACACGTCCGTTGGTGAACAAGAGATCAGCTTTCGTTTCTCCCCGGGCAACTTTGATTCGTTCCGTCAGCATGATATTCCCTCAAGGTCAGTTTTTATCAGATAACAGAATTTATGTCGATTTTATTCGATGGTTTTCCAAAAGCTCCAAAAAATCCCTGTTCACCGGCACTGGCTGTTCAGGGCATCAGATTCAGGGTTTCCGTGATCAGGGTCTGCAGCGTAGCGGCTGACGCTTCCGCCGTCAATTTAACCTCTTCATGCGAAAGCGGTTTTCCGGACAACCCGGTGCCCAAATTGGTGATCAGAGACAATCCCAGCAGCCGCAGCGAACGCTGTCGCGCGACAATAACCTCCGGAACCGTGGACATGGATACCGAATCACCGCCCAGCATGTGCAGAGCCTTGACCTCGGCCGCGGTTTCATAGCTGGGACCGATCACCCAGACAAACACGCCCTGCCGCAACTGCAGATTTATACGCCCTGCCGCCTGTTCCGCAATCCGGCGCAAACCGGCATCATAGGGTTCGCTCATATCCGGAAAACGCGGGCCGAGCTGATCATCGGATGGTCCGATCAAAGGATTTCGAAAGGCAAAATTAATATGATCTTTGATCAGCATAATGTCGCCGGGCTTGTAATCAGGATTTAATCCACCGCTGGCGGTTGTCAAAATCAAGTTTTTGATTCCCATACTGGCGAGCAGATGAACATAAAAAGTCACCTGGGCCAGGGAATATCCTTCGTAATGATGCACGCGACCCTGTACACAGAGGACAGGCCGTTTATTCAGAGATCCGCACACCCATCGTCCCTGATGCCCGGGAACGGTCGATACCGGATAATGAGGGATATCGGAGGCGTTCAGGATTACAGCATCATCCAGCAGATGGGCAAATCCTCCCATACCGGAGCCGAGAACAACCGCTGTTTCCGGCGGCTCTGGAATCTGTTTACGGATTATTTCAAGGGCGTCCGAAACTTTATCTTTTAACTTCATGTGACTCCTCCAGAAAGCGGACAAATGCTTTGTTTATTACAAATCACCAAACCATCAACTGGCCTGGACTTTCAGTATCGATGAAATCAAAGTACAATACCGGCAATGGTGGCGGTCATCCATGATGCAAACGCGCCTGCAAACATGGCGCGCATCGCCAGCCGGGAAAGATCAGAACGTCTTCCGGGAGCTAACGCGCTGATACCACCGATCTGAATGCCGATCGAGGAAAAATTGGCGAATCCGCACAAGGCATACGTAGCTATGGTCAGCGAGCGCGGAGACAGGTCCTGTGCGGCCACATGTTTGGCCAGCTCGGCGTATCCCACAAATTCATTCACAGCAATTTTAATCCCGAGCAAATTCCCCACGTCCATGGCATCTTTCCACGGCACACCCATTAAAAAAGCAAGGGGAGAGAACAGTGTACCAAACAACGTTTTGAGACTTCCCGGGAAAACACCATTGTATTCCTGCTTTGCGGGATTCAAAGCGCCGCCCAGCAGCCGGTGATCCACCAGCTTGTCCATCCATCCCATAGCGATATCCACCAGACCGATCAATGCAATAAATGCCAGCAGCATGGCCCCGACGTTCAAGGCAAGTTTCAGGCCGTCAGTCACCCCTGGGAGGCGGCATCCAATAAATTATCGGCACGTCCGACATCCGGCACTTGCACATCTCCGGCGGTCTCGGATTGCTCGGTCTCGGGCATCCAGATTTTGGCCATTACCAAGGCTGCAGGAGCGGACAATACACTGGCGGCAATGAGATGTTGAGGATCAATCCCCATACGAATATAGCCGCCCAAGACGCTCCCCGCAATGGTTGCAAATCCACCGGTCATAATAGCATGCAGCTCGGATTTTGTCATGTTTTCCAGAAAAGGTTTGATCAGCAGAGGGGCTTCGGTTTGTCCGACAAATATATTAGACGTACAGGACAGGGTTTCCGCACCTGAGGTTCCCAGGGTCCAGCGCATAAAATGCGCCATCACATTGATCACTCGCTGAATGATTCCCAAATAATACAAAATGGACATGCAGGCGGAAAAAAAGATGATAACCGGAAGAACAGAGAATGCAAACTGATATCCAAATCCGGGCCAGGTATCGGTCCCGGAAAAATGTTCCTGTTTTGCCAGATTCCCAAACAAAAACGTACTCCCCAGATCCGCCAGTTTTAAAAAGCGATCCACACCGTCGGCAAGTTTGTCAAAAATCATATAGCCGTATACACCGCGGCTCATAAGCAAACCAAGACCGGTGAACATCAATACAGCAAACAGATAACGAACCCATCCCGGTTTTTTCATCAGTATGGCCACAACCCAGGCAAACAGGCTGAGATAAAAGACAACAGAGGTGATGCCTACAGGATAGAGCCAATAAGAAAGTCCGGCGACCGCCACGGCGATCAGCGCAGCAGTTAGGCCGGGTATCAGACTGTCCGTCCATTTGGGTTTTGCCAAAAGTTTGTCCGAGAATAAATAAAACAGAAGCAGGATGCCAAACACACCCATCCCCGCCCAGGACAAAAATGTTTCACTGAGAATAATGAATGCAAACAGAATCTGCAGCCCCATACCCCACAGGATAATCCGTAACTTGACCGCCTTGCGGTTTGTGGAAAACGCATAAGCGATCAATACAAAAGCCAACAAGCCTAAAATACCAATAAACCGCATACCGGTCCTCCGAAACAGGGATAGTTATTTTTCCACGATATGGCAAAAACGACAGCGGGCCTCGTAAATATTCGAGGCCCCGACAATAACACGCTGAGAATCATGAGTCAATCGCTGGGTCCGATCCGCCGGATTGCCGCATTTCATACAAATGGCCAGAGTTTTCGTAATAAACTCTGCCACTGCCAGCAGTTGAGGAACCGGATCAAAGGGTTTTCCGGTGTAATCCTGATCCAGTCCCGCCACGATGACTCGTTTGCCCTTATTGGCCAGTTCCTGACACACATCCACAAGGTCCATATCAAAAAACTGCGCTTCATCGATTCCGATAACCTGAGCATTCCCGACATTCTCCCGAATATCCTGAGCGCCGGTGACGGAAATAGATTCAATTCGTTGCTCACTGTGAGATACAATATGATTATTGGAATATCGATTATCAATCTCGGGTTTAAAAATAGCGGTATTGAGTTTCGCAATCTCTGCCCGCCGTAATCGACGAATCAACTCTTCGGATTTACCGCTGAACATGGGACCGCAAATCATCTCGATCCAGCCCATATCATTAGGTACGACACTTATCATAAAAAACCTTTATTTAAACAATTTGAATAAAAGGGTTAACAGAATTGAAAGCAAAAGACCTGTTACAATTGGGAAATAAACAGTGGTATGTTTTCCGCGCCACACAATATCACCGGGCAGCCTGCCCGGCTGAATTCCAAGTTTCTGCAGCAATACCACCAGAATGCCGATCCCAATCAACGCGACCCCGGACAGGATTAACCATTTTCCGATATTCATTCAGTTCCTCGAACGCCTTCCTTTCGCAGCTGATATCAGCATTCTATGCCTTGTTATCCATACATACCGGGTTCATCAATTCCAAAATACGCTCACGATCGGCCAGCATATCCCCCTGTCCCTTTACAACCACATCAGCATGATCCCGGCAGGGCTGTACATATTCTAAAAACATCGGACGTACACTTTTACAATACTGCTGAATGACCGAATCGACAGTCCGGCCCCGCTCAACAATGTCCCGCTGCAACCGTCGTATAAAACACAAATCAAGAGGAGTATCGACATACACTTTTATATCACACAAATCGCGAATGGATGAAACGGAAAGAACCAATATACCATCCAGTATTATAATGTCTTTGGGTTCGACATAGCGGGTTTCGGATAATCGGTTATGGTGCGCAAAATCATAGAGAGGTTGATAGACAGGCTCGCCATTTTTCAGCGCATAGAGATGAGTTCCAAGCAATTCAAAATCTACGGCCTCGGGTTGATCAAAATTCAAAGCCTGACGCTCCTGCTCCGGCACCTCGGACAAATCTTTATAATAATGATCCTGGGATAGTATGATCACATTATGCTCAGGAAAGGCGGAACTTAAAACACGTGCAAAAAAGCTTTTTCCCGAACCAGAGCTCCCGGCGATCCCGATAATCTTTATAGATTGCTCATTATTCATCGGACAAAAACCCTCCGTCGAACGCAAGCGGCAGCAGGTCTTTGATGGTTTCTGTATTAACCTCACCATTGAGCGATGCGATATGCACAAAAAGGTTGGGGGCATAATCATTTAAAAGCTGTCTGCAGGCGCCGCAGGGCGGTGCGCCGTTGCTGCCGGGCGCGACTATAGCGATGGCTGAAAATTTTGTCTCCCCCTCTGACAGCGCCTTGAACAAGGCCACACGCTCTGCACAAATCGTTAATCCATAGGAGCTGGATTCAATATTACAACCGGTATATACATGACCGGTTTGCGTCAACAAAGCAGCTCCAACCGAAAACCCGGAGTAAGGCGCCAATTCCGGCTTTCTGGCCTGAATGGCCAGCTCTATCAATCGATGAGTATCCATAGTCAGCCTTGAAAAAATCCAAAACCTGAACAAAAGTCCAGGTTTTGGATTAAAGCATTTAACGGGAGAATCTCTAACCGCTAAAACGGGAGATCATCTTCCATCTTTTCCTGTGCTTCCGGAACATCAGGTTCCGGAGGCGGTGCCTGCTGGGAGTCCTGGACGGAATTTGAATTATTGGATGAATAGTTGCCGCCACTTCCTCCGGAGCTTTCCAGCATTTGAATCTGATCCGCCTGTACTTCTGTCGTATAACGTTTATTACCGTTTTGATCATCCCATGAACGAGTCTGAAGACGACCTTCCACATAAACGCGGCTGCCTTTCTTGGCCATATTGGCGATTGCTTCTGCTATTTTACGCCAAACCACAACCCGGTTCCATTCGGTGTTGTCAACATAATTCCCGTCTCTGTCTTTGTAGGACGTGTTGGTGGCGATGGATAAATTTAAAACAGCAGCTCCACTTGCGGTATACTTGAGTTCCGGATCCTGTCCCAATCTTCCGATCAGAATAACCTTGTTTACTGTTCCCTTGCTGTCGAAAGCCATAATAGCCCCCATAAGATATGGTGAATAGTTAAATGATTTAAAGAGTCGCGACTCTTATAAACTAAAATTTTTTTAAAAAGAAACAAGCTTTTTTTTAATCAGATCGTTGTTTTAGGAGAATTGGCGTGATTCGGGCAACCTCCTGTTCAATCCGATCCACGGCTTGTTTATATTCCTGGATTGATCCCCCGTAAGGATCTTGAATGATATGCTTGCGGGCATAGGGTTCCGGTCTGCCATAGTGCCCCAGCAGGTCCAGTTTCTTTTCAATTCCCGGAAATTGATTCATCAGGTATTTTAAATGCTCCGGCGCCATACCGAGAACAAGATCGGCCGCTTCAACCAGTTCATCCGTGACCCCCTTTGAACGGTGCTGAAAAAGTCCGATTTCCTTTTCTGCAAACAGGGTAATCAAGGCATCAGGGGCAGGCTGTCCTTCAATCCCGAGCGTACCGGCTGAATCTACTTTAACCTTATCACCTGCACTCCGGGGCAAATGATTTTGTAAAAGGGCTTTTGCCGCCGGGCTGCGGCAGATATTTCCGGAACAAATAAATAAAATATTCAAAATAATTTAAACGGTTTCTAGTACGGTATTGATTTCAAGACTCGAAATGGCGCCTTCCCTCACAATTCGGGCCGGTGTTTTGGTAATATCAACCAGTGTTGAAGGAGTGGTTTCAAAAGTCTTTCCGCCGTCGATGATCAAATCGATTTCTGATTGAAACACTTTTTTAACCTGCTGCGCCGTAGTTGCCGCCGGTTCACCGCTTCGATTGGCGCTGGTGGATACCAGGGGAAAGCCTGTTTCTTTGATTAACTCCTGGCAGATCAGTGAATCAGGAATGCGAATGGCAACCGTCTTTGAACGCCCAAACGCAAATTCACGAATACGGGAGGAAGATTCGAAAATCAGGGTCAAAGGACCCGGCCAAAAATTATTGATCAGACGCTCTGCAGATTCAGGGATGGTTTCCACCATATCACTGATCTGCATAATGTCCCCGGCTATCAGAATCAACGCTTTTCGACGGTCTCTTTGCTTCAGTTTATAGATGCGCTCCACCGCATGGCTGTTATAGGCATTACACCCCAGGCCATAAACCGTTTCAGTAGGATAACCAATCACACCACCATTAATTAATACCTGGGCGGCGCGCTCAATTTTACCATGTTCGGGAGTTTTTTGATTTATTTTTATGATTGGACAACCCATCTCGTTTAAACCATAGTTATACAATAATATAGAACATAGAATGAAAATTTGCAAACAATTTATGAGCCGGGTTCATTATTGAATTGCATTTCATAGAGATTTTGATAAACAGGACTTTGTTTGAGCAGTTCCTCGTGCTTGCCCATCGCGACAATTCGCCCCTGATCCATGACCACAATCTTGTCTGCATGTATTACCGTTGACAACCGATGCGCAATCGCCAGAACCGTTCTGTTTTTCATTAGATTATCAATAGCCGATTGAACCAGTTTTTCAGACTGGGTGTCCAAAGCCGAGGTGGCTTCGTCCAAAATCATAATAGGCGTGTTCTTCATAATGGCGCGCGCGATAGAAAGTCTTTGCCGCTGGCCTCCGGAAAGATTCGATCCCCGCTCGCCGATCACGGTATCCAGTCGATGTTCAAGGTCCTTGATAAATTCCCACGCGTTGGCATGCTTGGCGGCGGCGATAATATCTTTATCAGTATAGGAATTGACCCCATAACCGATATTCATGCGTACGGTATCATTGAACAAAACAGTCTCTTGCGATACCATACCAATCTTGTCGCGCAAAGAGTTGAGTGTATATTCTTTAACATTAATCCCGTCCACAAGTATCTCGCCGAATTCGATTTCGTAAAAACGCGGGATCAAATCAACCAGAGTAGATTTTCCGGCGCCGCTGTGTCCAACAAACGCCACCATTTCACCTTTGTTGATTGTTAAATGAATATCCCGGAGCACAGTGTGTCCCGGTTCATAGGCAAATGTCACATGTTTCAATTCGATGGACTGCTTAAACCGATTCAGGCGTTTGGCTTTGGGTTTATCGTAAACTTCTTTTGGCGAGTCAATGAGTTCGAAAATCCGTTCCGCGGCTGCCATGCCTGTCTGCAGTTTATTATTCAATCCGGAAAATTCACGTAGCGGCTGAAAGAGCGCAAACATCATGACAAGATAGCGCAGAAAGCTTTCCGCAGACAATCCGGTGCCCGCATAAACCTGATTACCGCCATACCACAGCAGCACAACAAAAATTCCGACACCCAGCGTCTCATTAAGAGGACTGGTCAGAAAATTTAATCGCTTGGCCCGAAATTCTTTTTTAAAATATTTATGATTCGCGGATTCAAAGCGTCCCTGCTCTTTTGATTCAGAAGTGAATGCCTTGACGATTCGAACCGCCGATACGGATTCCTGAAAAGCGGACATGACCACGGAAATCTGCCGAAACACTCTGCGGCTCTTTCGTCTCAGGCTCTGACCGATTTTTACAATAATAAAGGCACTGACCGGAACAATCAGGATCGAGATAAGCGTAAGGCGCCAACTGATCATAAACAGCAGAACGATATTTACAATCAGCTGAATGGGATGATTGATCAGTTTGATAAAACTGTCTTTCAGCACCTGCTGCAGTGCATTCACGTCATTAAAGGCAACCGAGGTGTATTTTCCGGTATGCCGCGTTCCCAGAAAAAGCAACGGCAATCGCATCAGGGTTTCATGAATTTGCTGCCGCAACCTAATCACAATGTTCAGCTGAATATAAAAAATAGTTATCCGTCTGAGATAAGCAGATAAATTTTTGACAAAAAACGCCATAAATATCACAAAACAGATATTGATCAGCGTTCGTTCCCGGTCCGGCGCCACCAGCACGGATTTTATCCAATCGTTTATTCGCTTTTCCAGATCACCTTTCTCGGATTTGAAAACATTATCAGTGACATTTTCTGTTAAACCGGTTTCATCGCTGCTTTTGGGTTCGACGGATTCAACCTTTGTCGGATTAAAGAGCTCTTTTATAAAGGATGCGGATATCCAGTAGGAAGCGTAATTGGATGTCACATAAACCAGGGTCAGCAGCAGGGCAAGCAGCATGTGCTTCCAATAAGGGAAAAGATAAGAGAATACTCTTTTATAAAGGTTCATTTCATGCTCAATCAGGTCTTTTAGTGAGAAAAAACCTTTGTGTTCATTGCAAAAGTTTTTAATTTAGTCGTAAATTTAAGCATAAAAATGGATTAAAGGCAAAATAATTCTTTATGAATTTATTATTTTTGACATATCAAGGCGGTGGGGCGGGTTCCACTTATTCCATCCATTATCTGGCTTCCGGCCTTGCGGAGCGCGGTCACAAGGTCTATGTAGGCTGTCCCAAAGAATCTCTTTTATATCGACTCGTCAGTCAGTCCCGGGCCACGGCCATTGGTATGAGGTTCCGCAGCAAAACGGACAGAAGCAATATTCGACATATCCGCAATATCGTCAAATCCAGACACATTCAATTGATCAACGCCCAGTCCGGCAAGGACCGCTACACCTCAATACTCGCCAACTGGCTTTATGCCCTACATTGTCCGGTTGTTCACACCAGACGCCAGATACCTGCCAGTTCGGGTATTTTTCTACAAAACTGGTTTTACACGCATGGCACCCGGCAAATTGTAGCCGTAAGCTACGGTGTCCGGGATGCGCTGGTAGAGCTTGGCATTCCTCCATCCCACATAACCGTAATCCATAACGGGACACCGCCGGAAAAATACAAACTTGAACATTGCGAACGAATTAACGAATTAAAAACGGTTTTTAATATTCAACCCGACACCACCATACTGGGGTGTGTTTCCCGAAAAAAGCAGCAGGAGCAGCTGCTGCAGGCGCTGAAACACTTGAACCGTCCGGTAACCTTATTCCTGATCGGAGTCACGGAACGGCCGGAATATAAACAAATCACAAATCAATACACGCTACCACATACGATTCATTATTTGGGTCATATTGAACAAAAAGATGCACTGTATTACTATAAATTGTTTGACATAAAAATTCTTCCGTCTGTGACAGAAGGGGTTTCCCAGGCGATCCTGGAGGCCATGGCATTAAATGTGCCGGTTATTGCGACCCGTGCTGCGGGAAATATCGATATCATTCAGGATGGCGTCAACGGTCTTTTTTTTGAAGCGGGTGACTGCGAAGGGTTGGCGCGCACTATTGAGAAACTTTTGCACGACAAGAAATTGTATAAAAAATTGAGCCGAAACGGTTGTTACACGGCCACTGAGACCTTTTCCATTCAGGAAACAATCCGTAAATACGAACAATTTTTTGAAAACCTGATAAAAACCCCATGACAACCTATAAACGCATTCTCATTGTCCAGACTGCCTTTCTGGGCGACCTGGTTTTAACCACCCCGTTGATCCGGGCCGTGCGACAGCTGTTCCCGAACAGCCGCATAGACGCGCTGGTCATTCCGCAAACCCGTGATATTGTCAGGCACAATCCGCATTTATCGAATATTTACACTTTTGACAAACGCGAAAACAAAAAACAGGCGTTTACCGAGACTGTGAGTAAGCTCAAAAAGGTAAAGTATGATCTGGCGATTTCTCCGCATCGGTCTTTGACCAGCATGCGAATACTTTTAAAAAGCGCTATTCCCCGCCGTATCGGTTTTCGTGCCGGACTGCCGAGCCTTCTGCTGACCGACCGTGTCCGATACCGACAGGATATATCAGAAATCAAACGCAATCTATCTCTGCTCACTCCATTGCATCAACATTGGTTTGACATCCAAACCGAAATCTTAATTGATCCTCAATCACGAACGGCAGCTAAAGACCGACTGGCTGCAGTTCCAGATCAGCATTACCGCATTGCCGTGGCTCCGGGATCGGTATGGCCGACCAAGCGCTGGCCTGAAGAACATTTTGTCAGCCTGCTCTCCGGGCTCGCCGGCGAGCCGGTCACATTCGTCATGATCGGCAGTGCGAACGAAAAAGACCTGTGTCAACGGGTCATTGACACATCAAACTGCAAAAACGCCATCAACACAGCCGGGTCCACCTCGCTGCTGCAGGCTGCGGCGCTCATACAGCTCTGCAATCTGTTTGTGGGAAATGACAGTGGATCTCTGCACATCGCCAATGCCGTGCAAACCGATGTGATCGCATTTTTCGGCCCTACGCACCGGTCTCTGGGATTTTATCCGTTCCGTTCCAAAGATAAAGTATTCGAAACAGACCTGGTCTGCCGTCCCTGCAGTCGACACGGATCCCAACGCTGCCCCCTCGGACATTTTAAATGTATGAAAACTCTTTATCCTGAGCCGGTTGGAACTGAAATTATCAAAAGGATCAGACCGGCGCAGACTCAGAGGATCTGAACTTTGTGGATTATATCTGACAGAATTTCAGCTCGTTTTGCCCACATGAATTGTTTCGCATACTCGTACACATGCCGCCGCATGCTCTCCAAATGTTCTCTGTCCTCCAACAGAGCACGGATACGTTCAGCAAGCTGCTCTGAATTTCCGGGATCGAAAAACACACCCGTTTCGTTTTCAACAATTAAATCCCGTGTGGTCGGCAAATCCGAGGCGACAACCGGAATGGAATAGCTGTAATAATCAAAAAGCTTCAAGGGGGAGGTAAGATAGCGATTGAAAAATGTCGGCATAAGCGGCAACACACCGATAGCCGTTTGTCTCATCCAGGCGCCCAACTGCTGCTTCCCCACCCAACCCGTTATCTTGACACCGCTCAGTGGTATATATCGACTGACGCGTTCCCTGAATTGTTGGACCTCTTTCTCCGTTTTACCTCCCACGAACAACACGGGCGGACACGGCTTTAATTGCGCCAGGGCGTTCAAAAAGATTTCAACGCCTTTATGCGGTTCCCAGGATCCCAGGTAGGTCACATACTTTCCTGAATCAACCGGTTCATACCGGTGAATCAGTCCGGTTCGAGCCAGAAAAAACCGCTGTTGTGGAAAATATCGTCTATACCAGTCGAGTTGCGGGGACTGTAGTCCGATCACACCGGAAATACGCGGTATATACTCCCGCTCCAGCGTCTGCTGGCGGGACTTGCCTGGATCGATATCATCGCGCACGGAAAGATCAGCATAGAAATCATGCGTTTCATATAAAAGAGGAATTTTATATTTTTCCTGAATTGGAAACAGGACCGGCAGAAGCGTCTCGCGGCGAGTGATCATCGCACTGACAAGCCCCTGGTTTGCCAGCTCACAGATATGGCGTTTGTAATTTTGGTAGAGCAACTTTTTTGTGAGCGATGACAAGACCGTACGAATCGATATAATATGCAATCCGTCCGGGACCTGCATATTAAAATCCTGTTGGCAAATCCGGTCAACCGGCTCGCGACTTCCTGCCTGGACAAATAAATAACATGAATCCAGAACACGAGCCAGTGCCGCGGCATTATAGATAACGAATGTCGAGCTGGGAGAAGGGGATGGCCAGCTTCCAGAGTGCACATAAGCGGCAGCATGCGCGGCGCGCTTCCTGAGCGCGGCAGCAGGATTCGGCTGATCCGGGTGTTTACCAAGTTGTTTCTTGATCTTTTTTCGGTATGTTTTAATTCCCGGGCAGATTCGTTCAATGTATTCGTTCATCAATCGATGACGCGCGCGTTTGATATCAGACGCGGTGTTGGAATCAAAATAATCATGATAAATTACCGTCTCGGGCCAGTATATTACAGCTTCCACGCCAAAAGCCTGTGCTAATTTAAAAGATAATTCCTGACCTTCGTGACCAAAAAGGAGCGGATTCATCCCTCCCATCTTGATGTACAAGTGACGGCGAAAAGCAGAGTTGCCCTCAGTGTTGATCATAAACGGTATGGCGACATCTCCCGGATCATAGTGCCGAATACGCCGGTGATGCCCTTTAAGCTGCTTGGGCAGCACCTTTCCCGCAAAGCGGCAATCCGGTATCGGCTAAATGCACAGATAATGGAAGCGATATAACCTGAACCGGCCCTCGCGTCGTCATCCAGAAAAGCAACATAGGTTCCCCGGGCGTAACAAACACCGATATTTCGGCCTTCGGAGAGAATCATGTTCATGGGACACTGGATATGAAGCAGCGGCCTCCGGTCCAGTTCTTCCCTCACTCTATCGTTTTGTCCGTTATTGACCACAATAATCTCAAAACGTGGATCGCTTTGACGGGACAGAGAGTCGAGACACTCAATCAGCAGTTCATTTGTGGCATAGGCCACTATAACCACGGAAACCAGAACAGTACACGGTTGACGGTTATCCGTTCTGGAAAAGGCATCGACATCGATATTCTTTTGATAGAATGCCAATAACTGTTCCGCTTTTTCAAAATTTGCGGCACGAAACTCTTCCTGAGCCTTTTGAAACGCTTTTAAAGCTTCATGGTTGGTCGCCTTTATCGGGTCCATTTTTGAATCATCCTTTTGAACACCGAACTCTGATCTGGAGTAAAACCGGTTTTTGTTTCACCGGTCACATTCCGGTGAATATTGATAAAATGCTCATCAATGTGCGGGAATTTAATTTTCAAAAAGTCGAAAATGGATTGTACGCCCTGTCTGAAATTTAAATCCTCCATATCAAACACACGCACCTTGTGGGGAAAGAGTTTTTCAAGATAAGCGGTTTGTCCGTAATACAAATCATAATAATCCGACATTGCAGTGTATTTATCCCGATCAAGAAATTTTGGATATTTTTCATCCCACAAGCGGTGTTCATGATCTGTATTTGGATAGGAAAAATGGTTTCGTCCCGTGGTTTTTCTGTCATAGCTTTGCAACGTCGCTTCTTTATCCCGACGGAGACCGATAAATTTTATATTTTTGTAGCGTTCCATGAACAGATAAACATAGGGAAGATTGTAAAAGGAGACATCACCGACTATATTCTCCTCTCTCTGCTCCAGATAGGCGCAAATTCTTTCAAAATATTTCGTATTGGCAAGCCAGGTGGCCTGAATGGGAAAACGTTCATGATCAATATGCGTATCAGGAACCTGATTTAAAAGTCCCACCAGAGATTGTGTTCCGCATCGTCCTGTGCCCAGGCCAATGATCACTTTTTTATTTTTCATATCTACTCTACCCGTTAAAAATCAGGATTGCAAATAGCCGAGCCGTTCCAGCAATTCTTTGGCCGGCACGTATCCCAGCACATCCTTTACCCGCTCGCGATGTTTTTCCTGTTTCCATTTCCCGATTGATTTTTGAAAAAGCTGTTCAACCTTTTCATAATAGGCGCGGGATTGTTTGACCTGCGTATGTTTATACCAATTTAAAATCTCCTCGGTTACAGGAATATTTAAAAATTGACAAATTTTATTGACTGTCGATTCGAATTCGAGAATCAAATTTTCATAATAAAGGGTTAATACACTTGGATGTTCATCATACTCCAATCCGGCGGAAACATCCCGAACCCATCGTTCGGGACTCACCCAGTATCGCTCCGGCTCACTGGGATGTTGCGACAGGACGACATCCCTGGCATCGCGAATGATATGAATAAATTTAAACCGTCCGCCAAAATACCGGTCGATCTTGTCAAGGTAGAGCACATTCCTGGGTGTCTTTTCACACCAAAATCTGCACGAAGACGGGATTCGGTTGAATAAAATGTACCGATACAACCTGTCAATTCGTCCGGGAACAATATGGCCGTCATCGGATTCTACAGCGCGATTAAACATCCCCAGCTCTTCAGGAATGGTAAACAGAGCGGGATGAGCGGAAACAATCGAGAGCAGAATCGTGGTTCCGGATCTGCCGCATCCACCGATCAGCAAAGGGGGATAGTCAAAATGTCTGGTTTCTTTTCGTGCACCCCAATAATTGACAGCAGGCACAAATAGCCGTTTTACCGTTGTAAGCATTTATGGCACCCTGAAGGTTATACAGTGATTTAATCAAATCGAAGCAATACCACTCGCAAATGGGGCAATCAACCCTTTGGAACGACACGAGTTTTTAATATATTCAAAAAAGCAGGAAAAATCAAGTTAACAGTGCAGCGACAAAAGCCGCTGCACTGTTGAATAAATTACAAGCGTTTCTCACGCGGCTGCAGGTCAGTCAATTCAGCGATTCGCACCGCTTCCCCGGATTCAATACTTTTTCTTGCCGCAATACCGATAAGAATAGACATGGCCCCATCCCGACTTCCAGCGGCGTGACCCAGCGGATCCGGAGCATTGGGGTCTAAAAAGATTCGGTCCTGCATTCGCTTATCGCCGCCTCCGTGTCCGCCGCGCGAATGCGGAACTTTGATGACATTATGCTTTTGCCAGTTGTTATGAACAATAATCGGTTCATATTGTTCTGCGGCCGAGGCTCCCTGATCCATTTCTGCAGCATGCATTTCAGCTTGATCCACCGAAGCTCCGCTGATCCAGGGAATATCCAGCCATGCTTCGAGTCTGCCATCAAATCCGTTAAAGGCCGTCCTCCACCCTTCAAAAGGTGAGTAGGTTGTCAACGAATAATTGACAATAACGCCGTTTGCATACTTTATCTGCGCGCTCATTTTATCATAGATATTGATCTCATGTCTGAACAGACAGTTGTCGCGGATATATCCGTCATATTTTTCATTGGCGACATAAAGATTCATATAATGCTCATTTTCAGTAATATCCCAGAAAAATTTACATTTTTCTTTGTGAGGACAAGTCCGGCATTTATCACCCCGGAAGGAATGGTTGCTGCCGTAATGCTCCAGGTCGCCGTAAGCAAAAACCTCCACAGGCTCGGAATCAATCCACCAGTTCAACAGGTCAAAATGATGTGTAGCCTTGTGCACCCACAATGTACCGCTGTATTCCCGCTGTCCGTGCCAGCGTCTGAAATATGAAGCGCCGTGATACGTATTCAGATACCAGTGAAAATCAACGGTCCGGACATTACCGATCGACTGTTTGTGCAGTAAATCTTTGATTTTTGTCATATACGGAGCCCAGCGGTAATTAAATCCGACAATAAGCTCTTTCCCGCTGCGTCTTTCGGCATCCAGTATCTCTTGACATTTCCGTTCGTCTGTGGTCATGGGTTTTTCCGTCAGGACATCCAGACCCAGGTCCAGACTTTTGACAATATATTGATGGTGTGTTGCATCAACTGTGGTCACAATAACCATATCCGGATTGGTTTCCCGGATCATCGTGTCAAAATCCGTGTAAACCGAACAGTCAATTCCCATAAAAGACCGGGCAAACTTTAAACGCCCCGGATTGATATCACATAATCCGACAAACTCGACCAGGTCAGAGTATTGCTGCACAATATTTCTGCCCCAAAAGCCTGTTCCCCGCACCCCGGTGCCTACCAGCACTATACGTTTTTTACGCGACGAACCATGCACCGGAGATGATAGCATTACGCTCCCCGCAGCAGCCCCGGCTGTGGTTAAAAAATCGCGCCTTGAAAATGTTTTCATTTTGCTCTCCTCTTTTCCTTGATACATAATTTTGAACCGCTTTAAGCTATTGTAAAAATAACAGTTTTATTTTAAAGAACAAATGATTTTTTTCTTTAGGAATTTAGCCATATCGTGGACAAGCCTGTTTCACAAGGTGTAAAAAATTGTCACACCCAGGAAAACCAAAAGCGCACTTTATCTATTTATTTTCAACAACTTAATAGCCCTATTATAATCATTGCAGAGCGAAGGACTGACTTTAATGCAAAATATTTGTAGAATATTTTGCAATTGTTTAAAAATCCTGTTATATTCCGCTTGTAATTTTTTCTACTCTACAGCGTCCTTTCAACTGATCGACCCGCAGCACTGTACCGGGGATTCATTTATTACTCCGTGTTGATACCGGTACACTTGGTAATATGGAGAACATGTCATGCAACCACTTTCAGTCTTTTTCAAAACACTTACTCTCTTCCTGCTCGTTCTAATATATTCCACATCCATTCACGCCCAGGTGTTTCCAGGCAATGATTGGGAGACTAAAGACCCTGCCGAATTGGGGCTGGACGCAGCCAAGCTGCAAAATGCCATATCGTATCTTGCGGAACATGCAGGCAGTGACAGCAGTAAAGAACTGGTCATCGTTAAAAACGGTTATCTACTCTGGAAAGGTGAGAACGCAGATCATGTTCATAGTGTCTGGTCGGTGGCCAAAACGTTTACCAGCACGATACTGGGATTACTGATTCAGGACGGCAAATGCACCCTGGAAACACACGCAAGCGAATACGTCACATCCCTCGATGCCTACTATGCCCAAGTCACGCTGGAGCATTTTGCCAACATGACATCCGGCTACCGTGCCATTGGAGACGACCCTCAGGGCGGTTACAAACACGGACCCAGCATGATGCCCTTTTCTCCGGACCCCTATCCTCTGTTTGATCCCGGCACTCATTTTGCATACTGGGATTCAGCAATGAATCAATTTGCCAATGTATTAAAACATATTTCCGACACCTCTCTGGATCAGCTTTTCGCCGATCGAATTGCACAACCCATTGGTATTGCAGATGAGAACTGGAAATGGGGAAAACTGCCGGCAGACGACGGGGATGTGGTCTGCGGTGCCGGCAATCATGAACAGCTAAAAATTTCCAGCCTGGACCTTGCCCGGTTCGGTCTGTTGTTTTTAAACAACGGAAACTGGAGCGGTGAGCAGCTCGTTGATGAATCCTGGGTTTCACAGGCCACTCAGGTACAGGTTCCCGCCGATATGCCGTTGTCAGGGTACATGGAAAAAGGTCCCGGCACCTATGGTTACAATTGGTGGATCAACGGAACCGGCCCGGATGGCAATAAAAAATGGCCGGACGCGCCTTTGGATACCTATGCCGCTTCAGGTTTTAATAACAATGATCTGTTTGTCATTCCCAGCTGGAACATGGTAATTGTTCGGCTGGGGCTGGACGAGAACGAGAGTAAAATTACCGATGACATTTACAATACATTTCTCGGTATGATCGGAAAAGCGGCCAGTTAAAACGCTTTCCTCTGACTGTACGTTTCATAAAACTGTACCAGTTGCGCTGAATCAAACTCTGTTTCATGCAGAATCAGCTGATATCGCAGTCTTTGAGAGCAATATTAAAATCAATGATTCGATAGTCCCTACACCTCGGAACAAGAATGATTTGTATAGAATCTTTAATAATCGCCAGAGTCAAGTACCTCTCGATAAACTTCCGCCGTCTTCCCGGCCATATGGCGCCAATCAAAACGGGAGGCATGCTTTTTCCCCTGCCGGGCAATTTTTTCACACAGCGGCTTGTTGTTTAGCAGTTTCAACAGAGCTTCCGCCAATTCAAACGGCTGACGCGGTCTGACAAGAAGACCGGACCTGTGATGCTGAATGAGTTCCGGGATACCGCCTGCTCGCGTTGCCACAACCGGAAGACCGGCGGCCTGGGCATCCAGTATTGAGGTTCCCAGACCTTCTGTTTTGGAGGCGAGCACAAACAGATCAAAAGCCTTTAGAAACGAGCCGACATCGGTTTGATGTCCCATAAATTTAAACTGTGTTCCCAAATCAAGATCCCGGGCAAGGAGTTCCAGTTTGGTTTTTTCCGGCCCGTCTCCCAGGGCCAGAAAGGTAATATCCCGACGCTGATCCAGCACAAGTCTGGCTGCGTGCATTAGATTGGGATAATCTTTATGATCGGCCAGCGCTGCAATGGTCCCGATCACGAAATGATGTTGCGGTATATCCAGTTCAGCGCGCCTGACCGGGACAGAATCGGCAAACTTTTGCAGGTCCACACCACTGTACACGGTGGTGAGGCGATCGGGCGGCACACCGTCACGTATCAAAATTCGTTCAATGGCTTTTGAAACACAGATAATTCGATCGACTCTGGGATTTTTGTATTTCCATGCCCCGATGACCTTTTTGCGCACGGAAAAATCAACACGCCGGGCGGCAATCAAACGCGGTTTGTGGTAGAAAAAACGCGACCCCTGGCATAAAGCCAGGGAATGCGCGCAATGGGCATGCAGAACATTGATACCGTAAAAGCGTGAAAGCAACGCAATGGTTCGCATAGAACGGACATCAAATTCCCCGCGCAACAATGCGTTATAGCAGGGGATACTGTATTCACGGCAAATATCGTTGAGCCCGGACTGGACCGGACAAAGCATATACTGTAAATATCCGCGTTCAGAGAGACCTTTTAAAAGATAGGCAATCTGTTGTTGGCCGCCCCGCCACTCACGTCCGGCGTCAACATGTAGTAGTTTCAGCGGTTCATTTTCCATAATTTAATATATTTTAAATAAACTCCGAACGCAGAATTTTTTGCCAAAACAAAGCCCGCCGCACCGTCCAAAAAACCTGCCTTTAGTAAATACATTTTCAGAAACTTGCCTGTTCCATGCAGAACAGCTGCAGCAGGTGAACTGTTTCGCCCTTTTTTTGCCAGTTCCTGGGCGCCCAGCTCAGAGTAACGGTTCATTTTATCAATATGAGTAGAAATATCCGGATAAGGGTAATGATATAGCGGAGCTTTTAATAATCCAGCAGGCCCCTGCAGATGAATCGATTCGTGAACGGACTTTAGGTCGAATCTGCCGCAGGATTTCCTTAACAGACGAAGCGGACGATCATGTTCCCAGCCGCTGTGACGGATAAATGATCCCAGATAACGGGAACAGCGCTGAATTTTGTATCCGTTCAAAGAGGCCGGATCATTGATCACATCTTTGATTTGCTGACGCAGTGCATCACTGACCTCTTCGTCTGCATCAATGGACAACACCCATTCGGTCCCGGCCTGTTCAAGTGCAAATTGCTTGGTGGCGCCAAATCCGCGCCAGTCAATATTGTAAATCCGGCAGTTAAAGCCCCTGCAGATATCCAGCGTTGCATCGCCGGATCCGGAATCCACAACCACAATATCATCCGCCCAGTTCAGAGACTCCAGGCAGCGGCCGATATTGACCTCTTCATTTAGTGTGATAATTGTAGCAGTAACCGCCCCGTTCATGGTATTTTACTTTATATCAAGGAAAAGTGTAATATTATCATTAACGGGATTACTCAGACCGAACAGACAGTCGTAATCGCCTTTATTGATCTGAACAAAACGTTGTTTTTCATAGTTGTGATTTCGATTATTATCAGAGCGTGATTCACGAAACAATCGCAAGGCAAAATCATTCTTCCCGGGATTCTTGCGCTGAAATCCGGCATTATATAAACGTCGTCCCAAATCGATGTATTCGCCTCCCCAGCCGGTGATTTTTTCATCGAAACCATTCACCTTTTTCAAATCATGTTTCCAGATGCAATAGGCAGCCTCTGTCAATTCCGCAGCAATATCACTAGAGCCGGATTGGAATAAAAAGCGTTTAAACTGTTTGTCTTTGAGGACCTTGTCCAGTTGTTTGGCCTGTTTATCATTCAGCACAGATAATAGATCATTAGCCTTGATGACCTCCTGCGTAATCCCGACGCTTTGTTCCTGTGACAGCAGGACCGGATGAGCAACGACAAAGCTATTCTCCTGTACATTGTCTATAAACGTCTTTAACAAATCCCGGCTGAAAACAAGCGACTCTTCAAGTAAAATCAGGATACTCCCCCGGCAAGCCCGAATGGCATTGTTTCGGCACTGTGCGCCGTTTTCACGGCTTTCCAATTGGCGAATATAGCGGACCGCAAATGAAAAGTTATCTTTTTCATGGTTCAGGAATTCAACCACCTCTTCATCGGCATTCCCGTCCGAGATAATCACCTCATCCGGCTGGAATGATTGATTTTGTAAACTAAATATAGCTTTACGCAAATGCTCCTGATTTCCCCGTAGCGGTAGTATAACACTGGTTTTCATAATTCGTTGCTTGTCCTGTTTTGGTTGCCGATTTTGCTCCTGTATTCAGTCAAATATCCTCACGGGAGGGAAATTGTCCGTTCAATGCATCCCGGCAAACGTCTTTGGTGTCTTTGGCAAAATTTCCGTCAATGATCCACTTGAGATAGCCGGGATCATGGGAGGAAAGAAATTCCAGAGATTTGCCGCGATATTTACCAAAATTAATCAATGCTTTGCCGTGTCTCCAGTAAAACTTGCGGTCAGAGGTGACAAAACGGTCATCCCTGGGAGAACAGTACGCCACCAACGCGTTCATGGTCCTGGGCAGATCAGAATATGTTTTAAGTTGAGCATCCAACACATCCAATGTGACTCGCACATCACCCATGGCATCATGAGCATCGTTATGTTCAGCCTGACAATAAAAACGATAGGCGGAAGCCAGATCGCGCGGTTCCTTCATATGATAAATCGTTTTTGCATCAATGATTCTAATTTGATCCGTATCCAGAGGATATCCGTTTCTCTGCATTTCGGCCTGCAGAAACGGCACATCAAATTGCGCAATGTTAAAGCCACAAAGATCACTGTTGTTTATATAATGTAGCACAACAGGTGCAAAGTGCGAAAAGTCAGGTTGACCGGCTACCTGATCATCCGTAATACCATGAACTCTCGAAGCCTCCGGGGGGATAGGAATGGCTGGATTGACCAATTCCTGCCATTCTTCAATAGAGCGGTCTGGATTGACCCGCAAAAACGCAAACTGTATAATGCGATCCAGTTCAATATCAAGCCCGGTGGTTTCCAAATCGAACACGACAAGTGGCCGGGTTAATTCCAAACCATCAAGCAATTGATGGGTCGAGTTGGTGTTCTCAAAAATCAGACGCGTCTGCTCGCCTTTTGCCATGATTCTCTCATATTCATTTAACTATAAGATAATAATGAATTTTATATAAATGTGCAATCACTTTTTGCTGTGATATTGTTAACTTTTGTCATATCGGGCATATACATAATAAAAAACTTGACAACCAGAAGATATAACCGTATTTTTTAAGCAGCAAAATATTCTATTGGACAATCGACCAGAGTACATTTATGGTAAAAAAAGATACGATCCAGATACAACGAATGGGCCCAAAGGGTGAAATCATAAAACTAATCCCGACCCGAATCGATTCGGACACCGAGTTCATTCAATCTCTCTACAACAAAATAAAAACCCATAGCAAAGAGAGCAATACGTTTATCATTGATTTCGGATTCAATGACACACTGACGGATGCAATCACCGCTCTCCTGTGCGAACTCACCGGAACCCTCCGCAGAATGGGAGGCGATCTTTATATTGTCAACGCCGGGCGCACTTTTAGGTCAGCGCTTTCTGAATTTAACCCGGCGGATTATCTGTCAATTGCACCGGATGAGGAAAAACTGATTCAAGCGCTCGAAACCCATCTGCCGCATGCAGCGCGAACTGTACCCCCCCCTGCAGAATCGCCCCTACAGACAAAAGACACGCAAAAAGAACATCCCAATCTCCCGAGCTCTGAAATTAAAAGGCATCGCGTAATTGACATTCCCTATGAGCACAGCGCTCTGTATAAAGCTTGCGATTTCGTTGCCGTACACGCAAAAGAGATGGGGTTTAACAAAGGCGACCTCAGCCGCATCAACATTGCAGTTTACGAGGCCTGCCTGAATGCCATTGAGCACGCGCGGCGCGGCGCACCCTATTCAAAAATCCAGGTAGCCGTCGATGAAGCGGAGGATATGCTCAAAATCAGCATTGTGGATCACGGAAAAGGATTTGATGCTGAACAAGCTTCGGAATTCAACATAACCGAAGCGGCGTCCAAGAGCCGGGGCGGTGGAATGGGACTGCACATCATACGCCGTGCTATGGATAAAGTGGATTATATTCGCAACTCACTCTATGGTAATCAATTGGTCATGATCAAATATTTACCAAAACAGTAAACTATTATGCAAATCGAATTGTTTAGTTTCGGATTTGGAGTTGTTTTTACACTCGCGATTGTTATTATTCTGGAAGCAGTATGGGGGAAACTGTTCGGAAATCGAAAATTGCGTGAACTTGAGCGGCAAGTCAAGCGTTTAACAAAAGTCGTACAAAAAAAAGATGAATTGATCAAAAAATCATTGCAATCCATACAGAAAGAGGAAAAAAATGATAAAGAACAACATGAATAGAATACGACGATCTGCGTCCAGAGGGATGATAGGCGGCATTGCCGGTTTTATAGTAGAACGGGGCCTTGAAAGCGCGACCGGGATGGACTTTATCGACGGTGTTCTGGAGATTGCAGGCGCCACCCTGGGGATCGCGCATGCAAACCGGGATCTGCATTCGACAGGCCTATGCAGGCGTTCTGGAAACAACCGGCAAGGAACCCGTCGATTTGACACCGGGTGAATGGGAAGAGGTGCGCGTTAAATATCCAAAGCTGTGGAATACCTGGAACGCGCTCTGGCTCTTAAATAAACAATGATTCCGTTATTCTCTTCCGCCGTGATCTCTGCGGCGACCCGGGTGGGATCTAAACTGGCAGAACGATACGAATGGCTGCCCAAAGATATTTATCATCGTAAATCTCTGGATAAACTCAAAGAAGGAGACCTCCAGCAGGCGGCAGTCTACAATCGTATCGCTCTGCGTAAAAATCCCGATTTTGAAAAAGCGCTCGTGCTGCGTGATATCATCTCCATGAAGCGGGATGTTTCGCTCAATTCAATTGATCAACAAATACAGCACCACGAGCAAATCCTGTTAAACCTGATGCAGCGCCAGGGCAAAGTGGAAAATCTTTTGAAAAACCAACACCGGCTTTCCCGGTTTTGCATTTTCATCACAGTGAGTTTTGTCGTGCTGCTGTTCTCTGCCCTTATAACCCTGTTTATAAAATTTCGATCCCCTGCTTTGTTCTCCTGGTTTTGGCCGATCACTCTTTCACTGCTGGCCGGAACCTCTGGATATTTTTTCTTTTCACTGCCCTCCTTACGTCTGTCTCAGGATCTGAAAACTCGGGAACACGCGTCCACTTTGAACGCACTTGAAAAAGAAATACAACACCATTCGCAGAAACTGCGCCGGCTTAAGCTTAAACTTGACGATTTGCAAAACCTGTTGTAAGCACATAAATCATCTATAGATATACCGGGAATTCATATTTCGTTTTTTCTGTTGCTCTTTATGGATATCAAATTCAAATAAATGGGAGGTCGATCATGATTCGACGTATGCTGCAATCAGCGCTTTTACTTTCTCTCTTTAACTTTCTTCCTGTTAACGCTCAGATTGACGGACGGATGCTGCGCTATCCGGATGTATCCGAACAGCACATTACATTTTTATATGCCGGTGACATCTGGATTGTTGACAAAAACGGCGGGGTTGCCCAGCATCTCAGTTCCCCCAAAGGCAATGAACAGTTTCCCCGCTTTTCACCGGACGGCTCATCCATAGCGTTTAACGCCAATTACGACGGAAATACGGATATCTACACACTTCCGGCATTAGGAGGCGATCTGACGCGAGTGACACATCACGGTATGACAGAGCGGATGCTCGATTGGACCGCCGATGGATCCAAAATACTATTTGCTTCCAGCATGAAAAGCGAAAGACAACGCTATAATCAATTTTATTTAACGATGCCGCAAGGCGGTCTGCCGGATAAACTGGTTATCCCGTACGGTGAGGATGCAAGTTTTTCACCGGACGGCAAAAAACTTGCCTATATTCCCATATCCAGAGATTTCCGCACCTGGAAAGGCTACAGAGGCGGCATGGCTCCGGATATCTGGATCTTTGATCTGACCCGTAACCAATCAAAAAAAATAACCGATAATCCCGCCAATGATTCACAGCCCATGTGGTGCGGGCAAACCATCTATTATTTATCCGATCGCGGACCGGAAAAACATTTCAACATTTGGGCATATGATGTGCAAAACGAGAACCACCGCCAGGTAACCACCTTTTCGGATTACGATATTCATTTTCCTGAACAGGGACCTCAGGATATTGTTTTCGAGGCCGGCGGCAAGATATATCTGTTAGATCTCGAAACTGAAAAGGTCTCGCCCGTTGACATTGAGGTGGTGACGGATCTCTCCACTCTCAAACCAAAGATAAAAAATGTCAGCAAACATATCTCGCATTTCTGGACAGCGCCGGATGGCAAACGGGTTCTTTTTGAAGCCAGAGGAGATATCTTTTCCGTACCGGCGGAGCACGGAGTGATCCGTAACCTGACCCGCTCCTCGGGAAGCGCCGAACGATTTCCAGCCTGGTCACCGGACGGCAAAACAGTGGCGTTTTGGAGTGACCAAAGCGGTGAATATGAGCTCACAGTATACGATACCCAAAACGGATCAGCCCCCGAAACCCTGACAAAATACGGTCCCGGTTTCCGCTACCATCTGTTTTGGGCGCCGGACAATAAAAAACTCGTGTTTATTGACCAGGCCATGACCATCCGCATGTACAACATGGAGTCCGGAAAAACAACCAAAGTCGATCAGGCACTCTGGAAATACCAGGGGGAACTGGAAACCTTTCAGGTCAACTGGTCACCGGACAGCCGCTGGTTCGCCTATGCACGCGGTCTGGGTAATGAACACAACGCTGTGTTTATTTATGACACACAAAAAAAACAGAAAGTAAAAGTCACATCCGGATTTTACAGCGACAACTCTCCGGTTTTTGATCCGGACGGCAAGTATCTCTTTTATCTTTCCAATCGCAATTTTGACCCGATATATGGTGACGTCGACAATTCGTTTCTCTACGCCAACACCACAACGATCGTCGCCGCCCCTCTGCGCACCGATGTAGAATCTCCGCTCAAAGCCAGAAATGATGAAACCGATATTCAGTCGGATTCGAAAAAAGACAAGGAAGAACAGGATTCTACGATAACCGTGGACATTGATTTGCAAAACCTGGAACAGCGTGCTGTGGTCATTCCGGTGAAAAACGGAAACTTTGCCGGATTGCAGGCGGTTTCCGGTAAAATTATTTTTCATCGCACCCCCAGAACCGGCATGCCGGATGACAGCAACAGTCCGCTGATGTACTATGACCTCGAGGAACGGGAAGAAAAAACCATCGTTGAGGATGCAGATGCCTTTCAACTCACTGCTGACCGAAAAAAACTCTTGATCAAAAATGAATCAAATTTTTATCTCATTGATATAGCAGCCGATCAAAAACTGGAAAAACCATTGCGGACAAAAGAGCTGGAAACCCGCATTGATCCGAAACAGGAATGGCAGCAGCTCTTTGATGATGCCTGGCGGTTGTCCAGAGACTTTTTCTACGATCCCAATATGCACGGTGTAGACTGGACGGCTATGCGGGCAAAGTACGGTAAACTCCTTGATGATGCCGTCACCCGCGGGGACGTAAATTATGTCATCGGTGAGTTGATTGCTGAATTGAACGCATCGCATACCTATCGATGGGGCGGCGATCAGCCGCAACCGGAACAAACGGCTGTGGGCTATCTGGGTATCGACTGGGATATTGACAATGATACGTACCGCGTCAAGCGCATCATCCATGGCGCGCCCTGGGATATTAGTACCAAATCACCGTTGAGCGAATCAGGTGTGCAGGTTGAACAAGGCGATTATATTCTTGCGGTAAACGGTTCAACGCTCAAAACCGACACGGACCCCTGGGCCGCATTCCAGGGAGCTGTGGGACACCCCGTCGAGTTAACGGTTAATGACCGTCCGACTTTTGAGGGGGCACGAAAGGTTATCGTTGAACCGATGAAAGCGGAAACGCGTCTGCGTCATCTCGAATGGATTGAGCATAACCGCCAATTTGTCGAAAAAGCAAGCGACGGAAAAATCGGCTATATCTATGTCCCGAACACCGGCACACAGGGACAAAGTGAACTGGTGCGCCAATTTGCAGCCCAGCATCACCTGGACGGGCTGATTATCGACGAACGCTTTAACAGCGGCGGACAAATTCCGGATCGCTTTATTGAATTACTGGATCGTCCCGTGATGGCCTACTGGGCTGTACGCGACGGCAAAGACTGGGCCTGGCCGCCGGTGGCGCATTTCGGGCCTAAAGCCATGCTAATCAACGGCTGGAGCGGTTCGGGCGGAGACGCATTCCCCGATTATTTCCGCAAAGCTGGATTGGGAAAGCTTGTCGGTACGCGCACCTGGGGCGGATTGATTGGAATAACCGGCGCGCCCCGCCTGATTGACGGTGGACTCATTACTGTACCCACGTTCCGCATGTACAACCCCGACGGCACCTGGTTCCTGGAAGGGCACGGGGTGGCCCCGGACATTCACGTGCCGGAGAACCCAAGTTCCCTGGCCAACGGCGTTGACACACAACTGAAACGTGCGGTTGAACATGTGTTAAAGGAATTGAAATCAGCTCCTCCCAAGCCGAAGCGTCCCGAATATGAAAACCGAAGCAGACCCTAAGTGATTCAAAATAAAAAAAAAGCCCCGAAAAATCGGGGCTTTTTTTCAATAAAATATGAGCTTACTGACCCGTTCTCCCGTAAATCTCGACCATATCAGCCAGGGTTTCAGCCAATTCATCATCAAGATGACCGCCAGGCATGCGCCAGCGCCAGTTCCCGGAGCGTTTGCTCGGATTGTTCATCCGATGCTCTCCGCCCAGGCCCAAAATATCCTGCACAGGGAACACCACCGTATTGGCGACTGACTGCATGGCACAACGAATAAAAGTCCAGTGCAATTCCGTGCGTTTCGGCTTTTTGCCCAGGTAACGGTTAACCCGTTCACGCTCTTGCTCATCAATTTCATGATAATACCAGCCCTGCAGCGTGTTGTTATCATGCGTGCCCGTATAAAAAAAACTGTTTTTTCTGAGATTAAAGGGGATATGGGGATTATGCTCAATATCTTTGCTAAACGCAAACATAATGACCTTCATTCCCGGCAACTCGAATTCATGCATCACATCAATCACATCGGGGGTAATTAACCCGAGGTCCTCTGCAATAATAGGAAGGTCCGGGAACCGGTTGCGCAGCTGCCTGAAAAAATCACGCGCCGGCGCCTGAATCCACTCGCCGTTTATAGCCGTATCCTCGGATGCATCCACCTGCCAGTAGGCGACAAAGCCTCTGAAATGATCAATTCGCACGATATCAAACAAATGCAGATTGTGTCCCATGCGGCTATGCCACCAGCTGTACCCGTCGTGACTCATCGTGTCCCAATTATACACCGGTGTTCCCCATAATTGACCCGTTTCACTGAAATAATCAGGGGGTACGCCGGCAACAAATTGCGGGTATCTGTTTTCTTTTAGCTTAAATTTGTCTGTATTGGCCCATACATCAGCACTGTCATGAGCCACATAAATGGGTAGATCCCCGACAAATTTTATTTTGCTTTCATTGCAATAATGTTTCAGCCCCATCCATTGTTTATAGAGCTGATACTGCAGAAATTTTTCAAAATAAATATCATCCGACAAATCGTTCTTGGCGTTTTTCAGGGTTTCCGGATCACGATCCCGATAGGGCGCTGGCCACTCGACCCAGCTTTTCTCGTCAAAATATGTTTTCAAAGAGACAAAAAGGGCATAATCATTCAGCCAATAGCCGTTAACCTCACAGTAGCCGCGGAATTCTTCAAAATCCGTTCTTTTTTTAAACCGATCAAATGCTTTCCGGAACAATGATTTTTTGAACGAGACAATTTTATCAAACTCTATTTTTGTCTCCGGGAACTCGGGCCGTTTTGCACATTCACGTTCCAGCAGCAGCCCGTCCCGTTGCAACATATCCGGACTCAACAACAAAGGATTCATCGCAAATGCGGATTGACTGAGATAGGGTGAATAGTCCGTACCCGCATTGGTCGGATTTAACGGCAGGATTTGCCAAAACCGTTGTTTTGATTTTTTAATAAAATCAGCAAACTCAAAAGCACGCGGCCCAAAGTCACCGATACCATAAGGGGACGGCAGAGAAGAAATATGTAATAGTAGTCCGCTTCCTCGTTTATCCATTATCCATCCTTGTACATCGTTTCATCTATTAAACTTAAGCGTTTATCCTGTCAATTCAAACATTTTTATTTTCAGAATTACTCGGTTGTTTCACATCGTTATATTCTGACTCTGGATTTCAAATCAGAAAGGTTTATGCCTAATCCTCAACCTTGACCTCAGCAGACAAATGCCGAAACCAGGAAAAATACAGTCCGACAGAAAGACCTGCCAGCAGCAGTGCCAGCCAGCCGACAGACGTCCATTCTCTCATAATAACCATCATCCAGGTCAGGAACAGCACCATCTGCCAGGGCACAGCCATAAAAATGGAAATAATATCGCGTTTGTTTTCCTTTTTGATAGCCTGCAGAGTTCCTTTCGCCAATTTTGACTTGACCGGTCCCCAGAATCCAAAGGACCGCGTGGTTTTGTAAAAATCCAGCAACACATTCGAAGAAGTCGGTTTGGTTGCATAGGTTGCGATAATCATTCCGAGGAATGATAGACCGGATGCAAAACTGAATGAGACATATTCGGGTACATGCGGAAATATCAGTCGCTGTACAATGGCGGCAGTCATTCCCACGGCGGTGCCGACGGCAAAGCCGTAGCCGTTCATCCGCCACCAATACCAGCGCACCAGACTGGGTACGATCAATCCGGCGCCGATGCTCATGGTAATCCAGCCCCAGATTTCATTGATGTTGCTTATGGTCAGGCTGAACAGCAGTCCAAGGATAACAATAACAATCGAAGCCCACCGGCTGTGAAGCATCAAAGCGCGATCCGAGGCCTTTGGGTTGATATAAGCCTGATAGATATCCTTGACCCAGTACGCCGCACCGGCATTGACCGTGGAATCAAACGTAGACATTGCGGCTGCCATGAGTCCGGCCACCAACAGTCCTTTGATCCCCACCGGGATGAGTTCATTCACCACAACCGGCAGAACCCGCTCCGGATCACTGATAACGCCCTGTGACGTGCCGTATGAAATTCCCATAATCGCTATCGCGGTGATAAACGGCCAGCGAAAACTTAATAAAAACGTCCAGAACAGACTCAACAGTCCGGCTTCCCGGTCGCTTCTCGCAGCAAAATAACGCTGAATCATATATCCGGTTGCACCGCCCGCGCCTTCAAACGTTACTTTAACAAGATAAAATAATATCGCAATGCCAAACAGGTTATAGACGGAATAAAGAGAACCTTCCGGGAACCCCAGATTCCAGGGCGGCAGCGGATGAGTCCAGGCGGACTTTGACATTTGAAAGATTTGAAATGTACCGTCGCGCATGGGAATTGAGATATTAAACACCTCCGGCAGACCAAATTTGAACAGAGCGGTCATGCATACAAACATAACGGTAAAAAAGATAATCAATCCCTGGAAAACATCTGTCCAAACGACTCCATACAGTCCGCTCGCCACAGTATATATCATGGCCAGAAAGATCATAACCATGGCGGCCAGGGTTTCCGCTTTTAACAGAATCCTGTAATCCGTCATCCCGGAAAAATCAAGCCGAATGGATTTTGTCAATTCAAATGCCGCCTGAATACGGGGCACAAGTTCGGCTGCCTGCTCCGTGTCTTCGGCTGCACGCGACAAAGAGGTCAAACCGTTTTCCATCCGGTTCAATACATCATTAAAATCCTTTAGCGTTTGAATAGATGCAGGATCCTGCATCATCTGTGTAAAAGCCTGATCTGTATCCTCCCAGATACGTTTCACAGCGCCGATCTCCGGGATATCTGCCCGGGAGGCACGTATATCCTCATCCAGATTCAGATACATGCTTTCAAGCCCTGCCCAGGAGTCCTGCAGCTCCACCCGTTCAGTCTGTTCAACAAAATCTTTGACCGTGCCAAGGTCCGGAAATCCGAGAAACGTGCTGATAAATTTTCCCGAGCCGATCGCCATATAGGTGATCATGGCAATCGTAATCACAATAGTAGAGATTGCAGAGATCAAGCGTGCAAGATCGCCTTCCCGGCCCTTGCCGAAACGAAAGCGCATCCACTCGGCCATGGTCATCACTTGAGAACGCCGGTTCCATTTTCCCATAAAAATCATCAAAAACGCCATAATCAGAGTTGCGCCACCGCGGATTTCCAGAAACAAGCCCGCAGCGCCCAAGGCAAACACCCACGCGGTATTAACCATTGTCCCGGCGACATCCAGATTGGAGGCCATTCCGGAAGCGCCCAGCGCCCACCACGGCAATCCGCGGTTCCCGAGAAAATAAGAATCAATTCCGGCTGATGCGCGTTTCTGCGCCATCATTCCGACAAACACAATCGCGGTTAAATAAACAACCACAATCGTATAATCCAGACCTGTCATATCTTCTCCCAAAACTCTTGGTTAACGTATCAGACAAATTCTTTGTGTTCTTTTCTGTCCTTCATATAATGTTTGTATCAAGTAAATTCCGGACGGCACCTGCTCATTCTGATTCGAACGGCCGTCCCAATGGAGCACATAACTGCCGGCCCCTTGTTGTCCTTTGAAAAGCGATCGGATTTTTTGCCCCAGAACGTTAAAAATATTAATCTCGATTGTTCCTGACATTGGCAAATAATACTCAAATCGGACCGACGAATTGAAAGGATTCGGATAACCGGCTGTGCAGTAAAAAGATGTCGGCAGCTTTTTCCCATACTCCCGCACCCGGGTTATCGGATTTTGAATCCGAACGCTGTCCGATTGCCTGCTGATTGTATAAACAGCAGTCTCGTATGCTGCCAAATCGACTTTTAGCGTATCCAGATCGCTTCCAGTGTAAAGCTGCGACATGTTTTGATCCAGACGATTCAAATAATACAGGGAATCCGGATGAAACCCCTTGGAAAATTCCGCCCAATAGGATAATTGCAACGGCGTTGCAACAGACACCGGATTGCCGCGGAAATTCACCAAAGCCAGGCCGTTTTGGTTTTCAAACGGCCTGGCAAAAGCGTATACATGAGGAGAGGACGCATCCAGGCGGGGCTGCACATCTTTGTCAGAATGATTGATCACCCCGTCCTTGTTGGTGTCGGTATATTGACGTTGAAACGCCGGAAACTGATCGCGAACATGGGTATACAACTGATAATGTGACTGCAGAAAAGAGCCTTCGGACTCCCAGGCAACATCAGACCGGGCCAGGTATTCTTTGCTGCCCTGCATGTTGTATCCCATCCCCACTTCCTGGCCCTGATAAATCATGGGTATGCCGGTGGAAAGAGAAAGAGTGGATGAAACCGGTTTTGTTTTTTCCAGACTGTTATAGCGGTGCGCCACACGCAGTTCATCATGATTTTCCAGAAAGCGCATAAAATATGAACTTTCGCCCGGCCGGTATCCGCCGTTGCGCAAAGCGGCATGCAGCGTGGAAACAGAAGGGTAATTATAAAGGTTTCCGCTCAGGGACCAGTCATATCCCATATCCATTCCACCCTGAAAATCCGCATACTGGATTTCAGAGCCCGGGCCGGTGCCGTGAGTTTCACCCAGGATCAGAATATCACTTTTCACGGAACGCAATGCTTGACGCAGGGGAATATCAAAATCATTGCGGCCGTAACGACGGTGCGGTCCCCAGTATACATCCAGTCGATAACCATCGATGTCATACTCCCGCAGCCAGTGTTTGTAGACCTCCAGCATATAAGCGCGGGCTTCCGCATCGGACCAGTTCCAGTTTAAAAGCGCATCCGAAAATCCGTTGTAATAGACAATGCCATCCTGTGAGACCGATTGACCCAGCCCATTGTCATTGTGCGGAATAATTTCATGCTGATAAAAATCATAATAGGGGCTGTACACGCCCTTTTCCCGGACATCCAGGGCGATCGGATGTGAACGGCTGCTGTGATTAGGGGTGACGTCCAGAATAACCCGCAATCCGAGATCATGCGCGGCATCGACAAAATCTTTAAAATCTTTAGAGCTTCCGTACACCGGATCGATAGAATAAAAATCTACAATATTATAGCCGATGTTATAGCGCTGATCCAGAGACCCTTCCACCTGCATGACGGGTAAAACCCATACAACTGTGCAGCCGAGATCCCGAATATGCTGTAGTCTGGAAATTGCGGCCTGCAGCGATCCCTCTTGCGTAAAGCCGAGTAAAAACAAACTGTAAATCTGAGCGTCATGCACCCAGGAAGGAACTGTTTTATGTATGGGAATTTCGACGCTGCCGTCGGGGAGCACCGTGAAAAAATGCACCCGAGAGTTCTGATTCTGATCAGAATCCGTAACCGTCAGTTTAAAGGAATAATGTCCGGGCTGCTCAGGGATATCCCGTTCCAAAGCAGAGCCTGTATATTCGTCAATGCCCGGCAGCGCCGCTGCATTCAACGGCTGCTGAGTCCAGGCATAATGCAAAGTCGAATCCTGAACATCAGACGCATGTCCTGTCAGGATCACTCTATTTTCATCAGCTGATATAGAAATATCGACGGACGGAGCCTGCGCTTCCGGAAGAACAAGAGTCAATGTATCCGAGAGAACCGTGTCACCGGAGAGCTTGTGAATCCGGATGAAAAATTGATTGATACCCCGATTCAATGAAACCGTATAGGAATAGGCACCATTCTCCCGCGGAGAGAATGCATAGGGCGGTCCGTCAACCGTTTGCAGTACCACGTTTTCAAGCTCATCCAGTTCCTGATTAACCTGCCAGCGAACCGTTTTTTGACTGGCAAACACACTGTCGCGGGACGGCGTCTGAAAAAACACCTCGCCTCCGGTGAGAGTAAAAGATGTTGTTTTAGACAGCGTCCGGCCCTGTGTCGTTTTGACAGAGATGCACCCGGTGTGCATGCCGCTTTCAAGGTCTGACAGCGGGAAATGCAGCATTGAATAGTCGGGCAGATAAAAATCGGCGAGTGGAAATTGCAGAGAATCATCGATCGTTACGGTGCTCTGATCAAATAAAATCGTATCACCTGTTGCAGCAAATATACCGGCAGATAAAAAACGTTCACCTTTGGGAATAATGGCTCCGGGCTGAGGCGCAACCTGAAAAACCATCAACGGTTCAACCTTCAAAATACTATTATTATTGTCGGATGTGTTGATCAAGGGATTCAGGGGGTCTGTAAACCAGGCCCAGTCACTGCCGCTTGCATCATACTGTTCATGAAATTTGTAATTATGAGTATCGCCGGTTTCCAGCCAAATCGGCTTTATATATAAATTCAGAGAATCAACAAAGGTCATTTGTGAAGGCGCGTCCGGCTGAATCCTTCCATTGTTGTTCGGGCCCCAGTTGTTAAAGGTTCCCGGCGCAAACGCCCGTTTTACATCCTGAGATGAAGGTGAATAGCGAAAGACAACATTGACACTGTCCTGAGAGAACGCGAGAGAAGCAGCAGCCCAAATTATAAAAACAATCCAAAACCTCATTCCATATCCCTTTTGTAAAAAAAGGGGAGAGAAACTCTCCCCTTTTCAAGCAAGATTGAAAATAGTTTATTTAACCAAAACCATTTTCTGAGTTGATGTAAAGCTTCCGGCGCGGATCTGATAAATATACACACCGGTACTTACCTTGTTGCCCATCTGATCCGTACCATCCCACTGTATGGAATATTCACCGGCACTTTGTTCCTGATTAACCAGTTCGGCCACTTTTTCACCGATCACATTGTATACACTCAATTCAACCTTTTCTGTGTTGGAAAGGCTGTATTCGATGGTTGTAACCGGATTGAACGGATTCGGATAATTGTTCATCAAGGCAAACTGCAATGGAGTCTGGCCTTTTTCCTCAACACCGGAGATCAGCGGTTCGCGAGCATCAAAATCCCATGCATCATAAAAAGCAGGATTGATACTGCCGAATTGCGCGTCAATCGTGAATTCGGACTGGGTATCATCTATGTTTTCAACATGATTGTTTCCATAGCCGCCTTCGCCGCCTTCATTGTCGCCGCCGCCGACGCCGAATTTGAATTCCTGTCCGACCACATCGGAGCTGTCTTTGAAATACTGGAATTGAATGGTATAGATGCTGTCACCGGCCACTGCATCGCCGTGTGTGCCATCATCCCACATGCGTTTATTGTCCAGCGTCATCAGGTGCGGTCCCCAATCGGCGCCCACATCGTTGCTCCAGCTGCCGGTAGCCGGTCCGTTCATCGCCACGCCTTTGGCCATGACACTGTCGGGATCGGAGATATCAAGATTACCCTGAATGTCATTGAGCACCTTGCCGGAAAGAACGGTGTAAAACGCCGGACGCAGATCACAGGTATAGGTCACCATCACATCCTGAGCGAGCACATCTGTGTTGCGGAAGACCGGCATACGCCGCATTGAGACATTGCTTTCTTCTATGTCTTCAACGGTCATTTCCTCACCGGATACCACTACGGCACGGCGTTCGGCCAGATTGACATCATCTCCTTCATAGTAGAAATTATAGAAAATCTCACGATAATCGGTATTATCCTCTACTTTGTAAAACTGGTAGTAGAGATCTTTACCAATTGTTGTGGTCAACGTTTCCACAGCAGCATAGACATTGGAAAATCCCTGGCGCTGCATCTGTTTGGTGACGGTCTCATTGGCGGAACCTGCATAACCGGCTCTCACTTCAAGGGTGTCACCCAAAGAAAAGCCTTTTGTCGTCAAAGCTTCCGACATGTCCGCACGGAATTCCACAATCACCTGATCCTCATGATCCGTGGGAATGGGCTGCATATCCATAAACCAGAACCAGTGATTTGTGGTATCATTTCCGCTTCCGGTAAAGGTAATGGGACGATTGTTTGCTTCTTCAGCAACCAGGTTGCCCCAGTCCTCATCCAGGGGATTTCCCGCATTATGGACAACAACCTTGAACTCAATGCCATTATCCGCGTATTGATTCGGCACATGAACCGGGGCGCTGTAGAAATTGGCGCCGTTGTACTGAATTGATCCGCCGTTGGCATGATTGGCTTCAACTTCCAGCGGATAGGTTGTTCCCCAGCCGAGTTCTCCGGTCTGGCCCCAGTCATCATTATTGGAACCGCGGATACCCACGACATGGTTCTCCGGATTGAAATCTTCCCATCCCTGCATATTCACACGAATCCAAACCACAAACGTGGAATCATTGCTCTCAAAAGGACGGAAATACTGATCCAATCCATTTTCCAGGCCGTTTACAAACTGAAGCGGCAGGGTCGTATCAGAGTCGGATGTTTCCAGCACACGGTCTCCGGCGCCGATATTGGCTTCCCAGCCTTCATGTTCCCAGCCGGCTCCGGCATAAATGGAATCATGCATCGAGTTGGTATAGAATTTGAAATTAACGGTGGTGTCTGCGGGAAATTCAAAACTTCCCATCCAGTAATCGCCTTCCACGTTTTCAAGAATAACAGGCGAGTCTCCACCCCATGTTAATGGAGCCACGGACCCGCGAACCTGAACGATAGAATTGGATCTGAGTGTGTCCGGGACAGTTGCGGTATTGGCGTAAAACGTCACCGTGACCATATCCTGGGCAGCGACCAGTCCGGTCACTGTCAGCAGAACCACAACTGTCAACATTAGCTTGTTTCTCATTTTTTCCTCCTTGATTGGTTAGTAAAATGGATTTTTAATCTATATATCGTCATAGTTCAAATCCCAATGCAAACATGTGTATATTTTTTTCGAGAATGCCGTACGTGGCATAAGTATAATCAAGATTCCAGGTCATGCCGTTGGCCATGGGCCAGGAAAGACCAAAACCGGCGGTCAGCCCTTCTTCACGATCTTTTTCAAACAGGGATTGATAGCCGGCGCGCACAAAAAAGCGGTCATAAATCCCGATTTCATTGCCGATATTGACCTGCTCCTGATTGTCACTCGGACGCAGGGCATCAATTGCAAGCAGCCAGGAATATTCAGAGGTTTCAAAGATAGTTTTTGAAAGACCAACCCGGAAAAACAGAGGCAATGGCCAGGTTTGTGTTTTTAAATTCGCAACAATGGATTCATTATGTCCCAGCTTGTCAGGATCCAGATCGATCTGATTGATCAAATCCTGTCCGCTGTATTGCATTTCCGTTCCAAAATTGGAAATGCTCATACCCAGTTTCATGCCGTCAAACGGTGTGGTAAACAGCAGTCCCACATCAAATGCAAAGGATGTGGCTGTTTCATTCCAGATGGTGCTCTGAATATACTTTGCAGAGCCTCCAATCGAGAATTTATCAGTCAGAGTGCGGGCATAAGAGAGGCTCAGCGCCAAATCGCCAGCACTCCACATTTCTCCTGTACCTTCGGGAGACGTAACCGTCGTAACTGGCTCTTCACCGTAATTCAGATAAGTCACACTCAATCCCAGAGCATTGCTTCCGTCTACATTATAGATAAAACCGACCCAGTTAAACTGAGTGTCCAGTATCCAGTCCGTATAGCTGGCTGCCAGAGAAACAGGACCGGAATTCACGATTCCGCCGGGATTATAGTACAAGCTGGTGGCATCATCAGCAACACCCACAAACGCTGTCCCCATGGCAGTAGCCCGGGCGGAAACACTCATTCCCAAAAACGGAACAGCGCTGGTTCCAACTTTGGATTGCGCTTGCACATGACTGGCTGCAATCAAGGTCGAAATCCATATCACTAATAATGTTATAAAGGACGACCGTTTCATAGATATACTCCGATCCATTCTATTTAATGATTGCCAATTTTCCTCGTTTGACGCCTATATTGGATTCCACGACATAAAAATACACACCGGGCGCCACATCCAGATTTTCTTTGGTCTTTAAATTCCAGGACAACGTACCGGAATAGATACTGCCGTCATGCTGCAGCGTGACCACATGATCACCACGACTGGTAAAGATATGAATCTGAGCATCAACCGGCAGATGGATAAAATCGATTTTTCGCGTGCCTCTGCCGCTGGTGATGGCCGGGGGAAGCGGCGGTTCCTGGGTGGTAGCCACCACATAGGGATTGGGCACAGCCTTGATATTGTCCATCTCGGTTTTTGCCTCGCTTTGCACGATTTTCGGTTCTTTGGTTGTAAATTCAAATGAATCAGAGGCCCGAAAGGGTTTCTTAAACCGGACAAAAAGAGTATCAGAACTGTCATAGGTATAGACCGTGTCTTTGGTACTGGTGAAATACATATCCCAGGTGAACAAAAGTGAATCATTATGACCGGCCTCTAAAAAGATCAATTCATCGAAACGGGACAGACCGCCACTGCGATCCGTATCGTTGAAAACAAAGTCGATATATCGATCGTCGGTTGTGTTACGGATGCGAAAGTTGACCGGAATCGGGGTTACGAAATACTCGGGCAAATCTGCGGAGGAATCAACAATCGAGTCATAAAACTCTATTTGATAATTGCTCGGATGACGATAACCGATGAGTTGTTCTGATCCGATATTCGTATTGATAATCTCAATACTGAAATTATAGGCCTTTTTCCGGTTTGTCCAATAGGTGCGTGTGGTATCCAGTACAATTTGCCAATGATTGTTAAATTCTAACTGAACGCCGTCAAAGACATCCGTATCTTTAGTTTCATTCACCCAGGGACTGTTCTGCATATAAGGACTGCGGTAAACCGGATAATACTGAAAAAACAGCGTGTATTGTTTACCGTATTTTAAATCACCCGACGTCACACCCCGGATTCGTCCGCTGGTTGCGTTCAGCTCCCACAAGTCTTTCGAGACCTCTTTTCCGTCCTCATCACGCAGAACGACGGACGACGGAATAATATTCTGATACGCAAGTGATACCCACAGCGTATCACGCGCCTGGAATGTGGTTTCCACTCCGCTGTTATCCTTGACGTGATAAAAACGCGTCTTGGGAACAAAATACTCATCCGGGTCATTCTGATCGACATTGGGTTCTCCCGGGTCCGGCAAGCCGTTTTGTTCCGTGCCATCCGGGTCATCTGTACCGGCCACGCCGTCAGAGCCCACATCGTGCTTTAGCACATCCCAGTCGCCATCATTGTCCAGACCGTCATTTCCGGTATCCAGAAAACTGACCTCATAGGTGTGACCTTTTAGCGCCTGATCGTCGACCACTTCAAAAGAGACACTGCCCGTACCCACGGTTTCGGCGCTCAACAGCTGATTGTCATCCGGCGCTTCATAACCGGCGGCCTGAGCATTCGGCGTCACCACTGCGGTGTTTTGAAACGTTCTAACCTCGCCCGAGGGCGCAATGTCGATCCGTTTGCTGTTTTCCTTGGGGAAAATATCAATGTCCGTGTCTCCGTGATCATAGGCAACAACCGCATAAAAATACCGTTGCCCGTTTTCCACATCGTAATCTGTATAGCTGTGCTGCAGTCCGGTATCATTGCCAAGATCAAAGGACGACCCGCTGGTGTTCTGCAGCAACTCAAAACTCGGGTGAAAAAATCCTTTGATACCGTTTTTGAGATCAAACTGCGCCAGAGGCTCGTAAAATGACGGCGTACCGGTCATGTCCGTGATGGTGAAAACTTCATTAAAATTATGATCTGTGGCTTTGTAGATTTTATAGCCTTCAAAATCAAAAGTCTTTAACACCGGGTCAAACGACTTTTCAGCAATCCGGTCCCAGTACAGGGTTACCTTGCCGTCACCCGGAACCGCGGTCAACGTCGGTGTTTCCGGCGGCGGCGGGAAATTGTAATCGCTGTTGTAAATTTTCTGCACGGTTTCGCGGTTTTTTAATAAATCGTCAATATCGACTTCCGGACCACCGCCCTCGCCGTAGACCAGGGCCAGTGAAAAATATTTGGTTTCGCCGGCGCGCAGCGGAAAATAGCCGGACGAGTAGAGAAAATCACCATCCTCACCGCGTTCCGGTTTGTTATTAACGATTGAGGAAGGCACCTCAAAATAACCGGGACGCAGACGTTCCCAGAGGCTTTCATCATCCGCAAGATTAATATCTCCGGCCGGTGTAAAATATTCAAAACTGGTCAATCCGATCTGATCGGATTCCTCAACATCGGTCTTGTCGAAATTGGGTTCGCCCAACGTCGGAATGCCGTCTCCTTCGCCGCGGTCTCCGGTATTGGGTATACCGTCCGCGCCGACGTCATCAAACTCTGAATTCCAGTCACCGTCATTGTCAATGCCATCGTCGCGGCGTTCATCAATCATTAGATCGTCCAGCCCCACGCCATTGATATAATCCACGTGGTGCACCGGCGCCAGCTTGTCAATAAGAACATTACCTTGCCCGTCTTTGCGAATTTGTCGATAATGCAGGTAATAATTTTCATCGATCAACCCGTCCAGATCATTATCAATACCGTCATAAACGTTCGGATTGATCACATTTCGCCCGTCAACCAGGATTTCATTGCCCTCGGCCAGCTCGGTGACCCCGGGTTCAATGACAATGGTATCGCCGCGGGTCATCACGGTTTGTGTTTCACTGCCAACGGTGATGACCGTGCGGTTATAGTCTTTATCAATAAGCACAATAGGGTCGCCTGCCTCAATCACTCTCGGTTCAAAATCTTCGGGGCCAAACAAAGGCGCTGTAACCGGGACCAACGGATTATCGGCCGCATCACCGTCATTATCAATGCCGTCATACGGGTTGCCCGGACTTTCCAGAAAAGCATAACCGACCACACCCACATCACCGGTCCAATTGGGATTGCGCTTGGCGCTATTATCAAAATCAGCCGTATACGTCAAATCCCTCTCCACATCGAAAAAAGAATAATCATCATTGTATTCGCCAAAATCTTCAGTAGAGGTCACGCCCACATAGGTGCCGACCAGCATGGCAAAAACAGCCTTGTCGTAATCGGTTTTACTGGTATTGGTGATTTCATACAGCCAGAAAATACAGTCCTGGGCCAGAAAATCGGACCACTGCATCCCCCGAACCCGGACTTCCAGTCCCAATCCATTGCGGCTCGGATTGGTGGAATCCGGTTTGAACGCCACATTATGAACATTATTATCGGCAAAGTTAAATTCTTCGTCGTTATTGTCATCCATCACAAAATAGGTTTCCTCGGATGCCGTGGTGGTCTTGCCGGCGAATCCATTCCAGGAGCCGGACCAGCCCGGATCTTCCGGATCATCCATTTTATCCGGCCAGAACGCTGGCCAGGATGCCGGATCACTGTAAAGCGCAACGCCCTGCTGAGATTCATTGAAATACCCGGCCTTGGGTTCAAATCCCCAGGGCTTGTTGGAAGGAGAAACTTCTGCGTCCAGGGAAGGCCTGGCGGCCGGACAGATTTCAACGGAATGAAATGTTTTACCGTCCACGGTAATTTCAGCGCCCACCATGGGACTGACATCACCGATGTATCCGTTATTTTCATAAATCCAGGCACCGCGCGCCCCCTTGGTCGCCGGTTGTCCAAGAACACCCCAGTTTCCAAACACGCATTTTACCAGATTTCCGCGCATAATGGAAGAGCGTCTGAACTCCTGGCCGCTTTGTGCCCGAACAATATTAACGGTTAATAAAAGTACAAATAATGTTAAAACTGATCTTTTCATTGTCAAGCTCCTGTTTCTCTCTATTCCTGTTTCAGGAGAATTAGAAACTGTAAGTAAAACCTAATTCAATACGACGAGGCTCTGAAAAATGCGTTGAATTGGTGAACCACCGGTCCAGTGAATTGACAGTTTCAGGCGGATTGGTGGCAGCGGCAATATCCTCGTCCCGGGTGAATCCGGGTTTTCCGGTATCATCATACACATAGACAGCATTCATAACATCCAATAGGTTGAGAATCCGCAAGAATACATTCAAATTTCCCGGACCCACGGAAAAATCTTTAAACGCCCGCAGATCCAGATTATAGGTCATAGGCTTTTTCTGACTGTTGGTCAATAATGTGGTAATATCCTGACTGGCCCGCGGTGTATAAGGCAATCCGCTTCCCAGCTGACCAATGACACTCACACCCCAGGTGTCATACCCATAGGTGGCGGACATGTTCACCGTGTGGCGCTGATCCCATTCCAGCGGCGTCAACTGCACTTCAGGAAGAGATCCGCCCAGCAATGCATTTCGTGCTTGTTCGGGATTCGAGTTGGTTCCCTTGGCCACCTGCAGGGTATAATCCACAGAAAAGCCAAAGTGATTGGCAAATCGTTTGTTTAATGCCAAAATCAGCCCCTTGACAAATCCAAAATCACTGTTGATGATTTTGCTATAAGTGGCGGAACCGCCGTAAATCTCGATCTCCGCTGCGCGTGTACCGGCCAGATTTCGTACATCCCGGAAATATCCGGTCACATCCAGTGATATATTGTCGGTGATCTGCTGCTGCAAGCCGATTTCTCCGCTCACCGTGTGTTCGGGTTCAAGATCGGCATTTCCGATCAGACCGATATTCCCGGTGCCGGAATCCAGCTCAAAATCCGGGTTTTGATACAGCAGCTCAAACCGCGGAATCTGAAAAAAATGCCCGTAGGAAAAATGAATGACGCCGCGTGCGGTAATGGGAAATGAAACTCCCAGCCGCGGACTGATCTGAAATTTGGGAGTGGCATTTTCATACCAGTATTCACGGCGTTCGGATAAGGTAACCGCCGGTTCACCGGGATCCCGCAACCCATTGTTTTCCGAACCATCCGGATCGAACGTGTTCGGCTCGCCGTCCGTGCCCCAGTCGTGATAACGATTTTCCGGGCGAATCGGATTGGTGATCGTGGGATCACTTTCATCTGCCAGCATCCTGCCGTCCGGCTCAAAATAATCAAAGCGGATGCCGGCATTCACAATCATGCTTTTGTATTCCATTTTGTCCTGGATATACGCCGAAAACTCGACTGGTTTATGGCGATAGCTGCTGGCATAAATCGTAGTGTCCGGCAAAATACGGGTGTCGATATACGGCCCTTCCCACAAAAAATTCATACTGGTCTGTGAAGCAACAGGGCGAAGGGTAATATTGTTATAGGTCAGATCATGCTGCCGGAACTCCAGACCGGTTTTGATCTGATGCCGTTTGGTGACCTGACTGGTCAGATCCATCTTGCCCAGCATTGTCGTGGTCTGACGTCTGAGACGATTGTTATTCGTCCCTGCGGTTCTGAAACTATATGGATCCTGAACCGACAGGTCCGGGTGCACATACAACGGACTGTGCGGATTTTCATACGTTGAATGTTTATATTCTTTGGTAAAATAAGACATGGAAAGCTTGTAAAAGGTCCGGGAACTCAGCGTTTGCGTCCACCTGAGGATATGGGTTTCTCCGGTCCGGAACCGGTCCAGATCGCCTTTGGGATTGAGAAAATAATTGCGGTCATAATCATTGTATTCGACGTCATCCAGAATGTAGGTGTAATCCAGCTTCATGGACGGCGTGAAGCGATAATTGATTTTACCCTGCAGGTAAAGCTTTCGGTTCCAGTTCATGGGAACCGGGTCACCGTCGCCCTTGCCGTTCGGATGCAGAGATTTCAGACTGTCATAATGGGCGGCAAAGCTCACAGAATCCGGATTGTCAAGTTCACTCATCACAACCAGACTATCCATATAGTCATTACTGCCGACGATATAAGGGAATCCCCGGTTCACAGAATCCACCATAGAACCGCTTTCAGAGTATTCCGGCAAATATTCATCAATAAAATCCTGAGGTAAAACAAGATTGCCGGTCACTGCACCGGGATTGTAAACATTGGTCCCGCTCAGCCAACCGTCAAAATAAATATGGCGTGCGTTCAGGGATATGGATAGTTTTTCATCAATAATCGGTCCGTACAGACTGCCCTCAAAGTTACGAATGGCAAACGGATTGATTTTGCTAATGTGCGGAAATTTTTCTTTATGGGTGCTGACGTGATCGCCGATATACGAGGTAACAGAACCGCCGAACCGGTCAAATCCTTCTTTTGTGGTGATATTTACGATTCCGGACATGGCCTGTCCGTATTCGGCATTAAACGCGCCGCTGATGACCTGCAGTTCCTGAACCATATCCTTGTTGACATCAACAACGGTATTGCGGTCATAGACATCCATGACCGGCACACCGTCAATCCAGTAGCTGACCTCACCGGCGCGTCCGCCGCGCACATGCAGCGCCCCTGAGGCATCCTTGATCAGACCGGCCTGCAGTTCAAGGGCTTCACCCACTTCGGTGACGGGCAGTTTATCAAACTCTTCCGCGTTCACCATTGAAGTAGATGCGGTCAAATCGCGGGTGACCAGAGGTTTCTCCGCAACCACAGAAACCACCTCGCCGGCCTGTAACACAGTGGGGGACAATTCGACGTCAATAGTGGTGGTCAAATCTGAGGACACTCTCACCTCCTGCACCTGTTTCGGGGTGTACCCCATCATACGAAAAACGAGTGTATACTGACCCGGGGAGACATTCAAAATGACATAATCCCCGTCAGCGTCAGCAGCTGCGCCAAGACTCGTTCTCTGCACGATGACATTGGCACCGACCAACGGCTCCCCCGTCTCGGAATCGGTAACCGTTCCGGTAATTTTGCCCGTGGTGGCAGCATGCAGAGGCAAAATTGCCACCATAACAACAGCAAAAGCACAAATCAAACACGCTATTCGAGTACACTTCATATTGTGTCTCCAAAAATTAACCCGTTATTTCGCGCCACATGTTTGCCGGATCACCAGTTCAGTGTTGTAGCTTTTATGCAAGAGCGGCAAAGACGGCGTTTCCATTTTTTCCATCAACCTCTGAAAAGCCAGTGTTCCCATCTGAAACAAGGGCTGTTTCATCGTAGTAATGCCAAGATATTTTGCCAATTCGATATCATCAAATCCGATCAAAGCAATATCATCCGGCACTTTGAGTCCCACCTCCCGAATGGCCTGCAGGGCTCCGGCGGCCTGGATATCACTGGCGACGAAAATGGCAGTGGGGCGGTCTTTCAATGACAAAATATTCTGCATGGCATCATATCCAGCCTCCCGGTTAAACCCATCCCGTTCAGTAATCGAATCACTGATTACCAAATAATTTTTTTCAAAAGGAATACCATATTCATCGAGAGCCTGCTTGAATCCATCCAGCCGTATTTGTGCGGGAAAGCTTTTCAGCTGGGCGTCAATCATACCAATCCTTCGATGTCCCTGTTGAATCAAATGGCAGGCGGCTTTATAGGCGCCCTCTTTATTTTTCACTGTAATCGAATCCAGATCTTTGTTATAACTGTCAACCAGCACCACAGGAAATTCAGAATCAACAAACCGCTGCACATATTTATCATCCATTCTCAACGAAATCATAATGATGCCGTCAACGCGGTTTTCCTGAAGAACGCGCTTGAGATAATCTTTAGATTTTGAAGGTTTGTCAATACTGTACATGATCAGATCATATTCATGACGCGAGGCCTGTTCCTGAATCGCCTGCATGAGTTCCATATAAAAATAGCCGGTAAACATCGGAAGCATAATAGCAGCCATATGGCTTTTGCGTCGGGCCAATCCCCTGGCCATGGCATGCGGTTGATAATGCAATTCTTCAATCGCCTTGAGGACGCGTTTTTTGGTGTCCGGAGATATATTGGGACTGTTATTCAGAGCCCGCGACACGGTCCCGATCCCCACCCCGGCTTTAGTCGCAACATTATAAATTGTCGGTTTTTCACTGGCTCCGGCCATGGAAGCCCTTCCATTCATCAATAAAAAAACTCTCGCACGCTTGGAAGGGCTTCCATCTGCAGTCCCAAAAAGTGGAAGCCCTTCCACAGCCTTATACTAATCATTTTAATAATTATTGTCAAGAAAAATTTTTAAAATTGGCCTGGAAAACTCTAATTCCGGTCTTTTTTTATCCCCGGAAGAATTCCCGGGGATAACATCGGCTATTTTAACAGCATCCCCTCAAAAGGCTGCAGCGGCAGCACAAGCGTATCTCCGACCGCTTTATAGGTAATTTCAGACAACAAATCGCTTAAACGCGATGCTCCCATATCCCGTTCGCTTAAACGCAGAGTGTCGGAATCCGCCGAGTTGTTCAAGGCAATCACAAACCTCTCGGAATCAGAACGGCGCGCAAATGCCACCAGTCCACGCTGCGCAAACAGCGGCTCATAGGTGCCGGTAACCAGAGCAGCATGATTCCTGCGCAGTTCGATCAACTGCTGATAATACTCGAACAATCCACGTCGCCAGTCATCTTTCTTCCAATTCCAGGGAAATGTACGACGGTTATCCGGATCAGCGCCGCCGTGCAATCCGATTTCATCCCCATAGTATATATGCGGCACGCCCACATAACTCATCTGAAACAATGCCGCCAGTTTGACCTGCCGGATATTATCATCAGCCAGTGTTATAAAGCGTTTCGTATCATGGCTTCCCATTAAATTCATCATGGCTCTTCGCGCCTGCAACGGATAAGAAAATTGCGCAGGCGCCAGTCTGCGAACAAATATCTGTGCATCGATTGTTCGGCGTGCAAAAAAATCAAGAACCGGCTCGCGAAAATATTTGTAATTCATAGTGCCGTGGAAACAATCCTGCCCCAGCCAGGGTAGTGCATCCCCCCAGATTTCACCGATGAGAAACGCATCCGGATTCACCGAATCCACCACAGCCCTGAACTCTTTCCAAAACCAGAACGGGACTTCATTGGGCACATCCAGACGAAATCCGTCAATTCCGAGAGAACCCAGCCAATAGCGGGCAACATTTAGAATATAATTCACAACCTCTTGATTGGGTTCCGCTTTACAGATGTCATAAAAATCATTTTCCTGATCATTGGGCCGGCTCAGATCAAAATTCAAATTTGGATGCAGCGGGAACCCCCACCAGCAATCGTAATAGTCACAGGGTGTGGGACAGCCCTCGGGCGGCAGGGGCCACTTGTTCCACTCATACCAGTGCCAATACCGGGATTCCGGCCCTTTTTCCCTCGTATCCACAAACGCATAATGCCAATCGCCGGTGTGATTAAAAGCCATATCGACAATAATCCGGATACCGTGCTTGTGAGCCGCATTAACAAAATCTATAAACTCGTTTTCTGTGGCAAAATGCGGATCAATGGTCAGATAATCAACCGGATCATATTTGTGATTCGATTTTCCGGCATTGAGCGGATTGAAATAAATGATGGTGATACCCAGATCGACCAGATAATCCAGCTTTTCATGCACACCGGGTATATCGCCGCCGTAGAACGAATAATAATCTGGTCTGCCGTCCGTGCGATACGGACTCTTTGACAATCCATCGATATCATACCAGTCTCTGATCAAATGGTAATATTCATCATTCGTCTTTCCATCAGCAGGCAGTTCGGTATGACCCTGGTAATAGGGCTCGGTAAAATCAGGATCATTGTCCGGATTTCCGTTTCGAAAGCGTTCCGGAAAAATCTGATAAAACACACCGCTTTGCACCCAGTCCGGCACAAAAAACGTGGGCAATTTATTCGAATCACAATCCAGCCACATGGAATCCGCTGCCGGAACCGAATTCCAGCCGGTTTTAGTGGCATAGACCTCCGCATCAGCGTCTGTCAATAAAAATGTAAAAGAAAAAGGCGCCTGAACCGAAAGGTGCGTCCCCCAGTATTCAAATTTTTCATCATGTCCGGTTTTTCGCAGCGTATACTGCATCCGCTCGCCCTTTTTGCTTATATAGAGTTCCGCGCTCTGTATATCCTTGCGATGTACGGGGATTTGAAAATAAAAAGAATCCGGTGAAAACGGATGGATCATGCGGTAACTGACGTCAAGAGGAATATTTGTTGTCAGAATGCTGCCGTCTCCCCGTTCAAAAGTCACTCGGGCAAAACTTGAGTCCACAAGAATTACCGCATTGCGGCCGCCGTGTCCGTCCGATTCATAATCCTGTGCATTCGGATCTGTCAGCCATTTTCCATCCACCACAAACTTGTACAAATACCTCCCGGGAGGCAGAGTGATATGGGTCTGGAACATACCATCCTGATCCGGATCCGTCATTAACAGCTCACCGGATTTCCAGTCATTAAAAGAGCCGGCCAGATAAACCTGCTCTACTCCGGAAATCATGGGTTGAAAATCAAACGCTACCGTGTAAAGTTCGTCACTCTTTAGAAAACCGGCAAAACCAATCAAAATTACAAGCAGAATACGATACATGATACACCTCTCGATCAGCATTGTCTTTTAAATTTGCTAATGATACACTTTTTAAAGGAAAAAGGGAAGAAAAATCGGAAAACACATAAAAAAAGGCTGAATGCGTTGCATTCAGCCTTTTACAGGCTCCGGTGGTAGGATTCGAACCTACAACCTAGTGATTAACAGTCACCCGCTCTGCCGTTGAGCTACACCGGAATACTATCTAATAAAGTTTCATAATATAAATTTTTTTCAACTAAATGTCAAGCAGAAAAAGCTGCAGAACTTATTTATCATCCCCAAAATACAGAAATCGGTTGAGCAGTTTGACATAACTGCTCCAGGATTTTCCTTTTTCATATTCACGTTTGTAGATTCGGTCAAAAGCGCCAAGCTTTGAATCCAACTCATCTGCATAATAGAGCACAAAGGCCTCCCGCATCATGGGCTCAACCGGGGACCCTTTTTCCCGTTTTCCCTGATGCGATATCAGCAAATGCAGCAATTCACGTTTTAGTGTTTCCGGAAAACCATCTATCTTGTCAATATAGGATTTGACAAACCCGTATCCCAGCATGATATGGCCGATTAAACGGCCGTCATCACTGTAATCTATAAATCCTTTGCAGTCATATTCTTTCATTTTTCCGATATCATGCAGCATGGCTCCGGTCAAAAGCAAATCCTGATCCAGTCCGGATACAGTCTTGCCAGCTTTAGACAAATTTTTGCCGCTTTGTACGAATGCTCAAGCAGACCGCCGCTGTAGTTATGATGCCATAATTTTCCCGCCGCTGCGGTCTGAAAACAATCGAGAACCGATTCATTTGTAAAAATGGACTCGAGCAGCTTTTTCAAATGTTCATTCTTTATCAAATCAACAAGTGCCAGAAAATCCCGGGTTACCTGCGGGATATCTTTATCGGATTTGGGCACAAACTTCTCTTTTCGGTTTCCGATTTTTTTTCGTCCGGTTCGACGCTTTCAATGGTTATATGTTTCCTGCCTTTCCAGTCGATTACCGAACCTTTTACATGAACCACATCCCCGACATTTATTTTATTATTGGTTCGTTCTACCTTGTCCCACAAGGTTCCGAACATGCGCCCCGAAGAGTCTCCCAGTTCGATGGATAGAAATTTTACTTTGGAATCTTTTCTGGACCGCAATTCTTTCTTTCGCACGACAAACTTGTCGTCTATTTTATCACCAGACTTTAGATCTTTTATCACAATAGAACCCCTTTTTAGCGTTTGAAATGCAAATTAGAATGAGTACCAAATATAACAAGAAAACGCCTGTGATTATTCAAAAATTACATGGATTTGATGATTAATTTATAGAAAAAACGGCTCCACAATAAAAAGGGATCAAAGACCTTTTTGAACACCTATAATTTGGTAAAGACACTAAAACTGGTCGTGACCAGAACTGTACTCCACGGAGCTGTGTGCTCTTTACCGGTCGGGAAATTGTATAAATATTTTACTTGGGTTCTCATCGAGGCCATTGATCCCAGTAAAGAATGAGTCCCAACCCCCAGTGATAAAAGAGGCGCACTGTAAACCTTGCTGTCCAGCTGGTCTTTATATGAATCCAGCCACAGACCGCCTCCGGCGGAAAAATACACCCCCGCCTCATCCCCTCCCTCGGAACGACGCCTGATTTCGCCATATTCTCCACCCATAGCCATGGTTAAAACACGCACAGAGTAGCTGAGAATTAAAAAACTGGTCAGGTCAATCTCTCCGTCTGAAAAATCGACATTAAGTATCGGTTCAAACTCGATCAACTGCCCTTGATCCATATAATATCCCATAACGCCGAATACAAACAATTGTGTCTTGGCCGAATCAGACGGCGCCACAAACGAAATACCGCCTCCCATATCCCGTGACCCTCTTCGCTGAGCAAACAGTTGAGAAGGAATAACCAACAACGTCAAAATCAAAATGATAGTTTTTTGCATACATTCTCCACTCATTCAAAAACACTTGTATCATTTATTCCTATTGAGCAAGGCAGGCAATTGAAAAGATAGGCATAGTTTGACACTAAATCAAGAACAGATTTCTTTTTTATTATCATAAACTACCCGCATCATTTATTGCATGCGGGTAGTTTATACGAACATTAAAGGAGTTTGCGGAATTTATACGCGTCAAAATCTTACAGACAAGGTCCCTATAATTTGATCCAGAGATTTATCCTCAAACGCAACAGTATTGGTCAAACCATCATAGGTTTCCACTTCCCAGAGACCCCGGACATATCCGAGGTCCAACTTGATCTGGTGATCCAGCAAAAAGCTCAACCCAAGAGTATAATAGGTTTTATCCGGTTTTACAGCGACATCTTTATAAGGTGAGGGGTTGTACATATAGCCGCCGCGCAGTTTTCCCTGGATAAACGGCACATACAGTTCACCGCCCAAACGCAAATTGACGACACTGCCCAGATCATTCTGAATTGTATTATTAACCTCGCTTTTTGTCACACCTTCCAGCGGAGCATCGGTTTTAAACTCAGCCTCGGACCAGTCCCGGTACTCCATATCGGCGGCCAGCAGCAGCTTGGACTTGGCGACAAACGGCAGTTCGAGCGATCCGCCCATAGAAAAGGCCAGAGGTTCTTTGATTTTGTACTCACTTTCAAATGTTTCCGGCGGCGTCGTATAGGTTGTACCATCGTCATAAACCTCTTCCCATTCATCACTCCATTCTTCAGTGATATTTAACGTTCTCGGCAGCGTGACCGCCGCTCCGATCCGGGCTAATTTGTTCAGGCGATACAGTGTCCCTAATTTGATTTCCAATCCCGTAAATTTCGAATTGATACTTTGATTATACGTCCAGTAATCCAGGTCGCCTACGATAATATTGCCGTCCTGATCCTCAAAAGTTTCATTATGAAGATTATAAATATCGCTTTCTTCGAGACGCAGTGAATACTCATTCGTACCCTGAACCAGACCAATCGTTGTTCCAAAATACAACTCTTTTTGAAATTCGACGGAAGCAGCGAGCGAATAATTGTTCAATCCGCCTTTTTCAGTCACAGACTCGGTCTGATGTACATTATCCAGCACAGTGGTAAATTCATTATCCGGAGCGACCATATCAAAAAAATCCGGGAAAGCAGCCCAACTCTCATTGTACCCCTCCATGTTCACATGGTTGTCAAACGTGCGGGCCTGATGAAAGCCAAACCCCATCACAAAACTTCCCTGAACTGTTGGAAAGGGGAAAACCAGACCCAGAGAATTCAGATGCGTAAATCCGTCCTCAGCTGAAGTTTCATTACCAAAAAAATCAGTTTTTGTCGCAATGGTATTGCGGTTCAGTCCCACATGAAACTCACTGCGGTCCATTTGACCAATACCGGCCGGATTCCAGTATACACCTGAATAGTCATCCGCCACACTGGTGTACGCGCCCCCCATACCGATGGCCCGGGCGCCGACGCCCAGTTCCTGACCCCAGAAAAACACATCCTGCTGAGCCCGGACACGGCTGACAGGAAAGATTATCAAAACAGACAAAAATACGATTCGTAAGGTTTTCATCGGAATTCTCCAAATCTGATAAATATCAATTACGGCTCCGGGATCGGCTGGACGAAGATCTTTGACTGGAACTCGAACTTCTTGACGAGCTTGAGCCTGAACTCGAACTGGATCGAGACCGGGATGAACTGCTGCTGGACGGCCTTGAATAGGAGCGCGATCTGCTACTGCTGCTCGATGATGAGCGTCTGGCACTCGAAGGCTGGCTCGAAGACGAACGCGACCGCCGGTATATACGAGAACGTGTAGCGCTGTTCTGATTGGAACGCACCTTGTTATCCACTGATCTTACTGTGGTTTCAGACGATCTCGGCTCGGATGAACGGCTTCGAGTATATGTCCTTGTCCGGCTAGAGCTGCGCGTCCGCACATAGGTTCGTGACGAGTTATTATCGCTGGATGACGGCTTTCGGATCGTTACCACATCGGAACGCGGTCCGGTTGATATAGTTCGCGACCGGCTCGATGAATAGACAGATCCGCTATTGTCCCGGGACCTGTTGCCAGATGTGTCATAGGCACGGGACCGGGAAGTCACGACCGACGGACCGGTGCTGGTCATAACCGTACGCTGCTGCCGGTCTGATGTGTAAATACTCCGCCGGGCGACAGTCCGCTTTTTGTAAGGTTCAGATCGGACGTATGAGCCGTGCCCGTAATAGGGAGAATAATAGCCGTCATTGTAAAATCCGCTTCCGTAATAACCGTAATTGGAAGAATATCCAAAGCCGAAATAAAATGAATTCCAGGGCCGGTGTGCGTAAAAATACGGATAGTAGGACAACCGGAACGGATCATAATAACCAAAATGATAGTGGGAAGAATAAAACGGATCCCACCAATTGTTCATGGTGTAATACCAATACGGCTCGTACCAATAAGAGTCCATATACAACGGAGCGTCATAATAGGACAGGGACAAATCGTGATCGTATTGCTGATACAATACCTCTTCTTCATGTGTACCCTGGTTCTGATACTGATTCACGCCGTACTCTGATGTTTCGTCTTGTGAGTAGTAATCACTGTAATCACTTTCGGTACGCATTCCCGGCGTACCAAAGGTTGTGTAACAGCTGAAACTCAGCAAGCCCGTCAGCAAAAACGCCAACAGCAAATGGTTACGTTTCATATTGTTATACATGGCCTTCTCCTTTCGCTCGCTGCCATACGAGACGTTTACAAAGAGATTGTCCTCTCTTTTCTTCTTTTCACAGATTAGACGTCTCTTTAATAAATTTGTTTACACAAATATTCATTCTCCATCCTGCAATAATGAAACGAACGCAACGACTCGCGTGTTCCAGAGTTTCACCTTTGAATTTATCAGCAGGTATTGAGAAAAGATACCATCTGTAGTTTAATCTAAAATATGCAAAAAAACAAGAAAAAATAAAAAGTTCATTTGAAAATCCCCCGGCGGATCAGTCAAAACCTATATCTTTTCGACCGCGTTTTGAATCAGCCAGCCGATTTTACCGTCTTTGAGCTGGATCCGGTAATATTGATCGGCCTGATCGGTGATCGTAACCTTGACGCCTTCATGCAGGGCAAACACGGTTTGCGCATCCGGCGTCGGGGAGCTTTTGATCTCAACCCTGTCGGACATAACAACCGCCTGGTCATGTGAAGCATCATAGTTTAACCGTAGAACAAAAAAACATAGTGAGAGAACAAACAGAATCAAAACCGGCGAAAACACAAATCGAAGCCATTTTTGCACTCCGGCCCGGGACATCAATAACCGCAATATGATCACCACACTCGTGACCATCCGAAGAAAAAGTGTCAGTGCAGCAACATAGTCCAGAGCCAGCGCATCGCGAACCGTCTGCCAGGTGCGCTGCAAAAATGAGGGGGGCGACTGTACCTTGTCCACAACCCGCAGTTCCGCCAGTTTTAAATTATGCGAAATATCCGCATCGCCGGGAGCCAGTTCCCGCGCCCGTTCATAGTATAGAATCGCATGTCCCATATCCCGGAGCTTGTAATAGGCATTCCCGAGGTTATAATACAACTCAGCGCTCTCATAATCATTGGCAACAATCGATTCATAGACCTCAATGGCCTTCTCATAGCTGCCGTCCTTGTACAGGTCATTGCCCTTTTCAAACAGGTACTCGACTTGCTGCTGTCCGTAAAGAACACCAACAGCAAACAGAAGAATCAATAGTAACGTTTTCATTTAAAATTCTTTTTCCAGTTTGATAATCATTTCTTTTGCCCTCTGATAGAACTGTTCCATATCTTCTTCCGTACCGCCGGCAGGGGCAAATCTCATAAAGTCACAGGTCTTGAGCAGATCAAAAAACTCGTTCCGGAAATCCTGCGGAACAGTTCGGATTTTAAATTCTTTTTCAATCTCTGAACTGAGCAGCCCGGCTTTTTCCTTATTGAGTTTATCAGCGGCGAACCCGTACAGGGCGTCGGAAATTTCAGAATAAAACTGTTTCTGCGTATCCACATTCATGACCGCTTTGGCCCGGCTGAGCCGTTTCATAGCCATGGCATTGGCTTTTTTCCGGCGCGCATACGCGTAATTTTGCGACAATTTGTCGCGCTGCTTTTTATAAACAGCCGTACCTGCAATACCGGCAAGCGGGATAAATGCCAGCAGGATAAACACTAAACTGTTATAAAAATGCGATCCGAGCCGCTGAAATGAACCTGATTCCAGTTTGATAAAATGAATATCCTGTCCCAAAAGCTTGACCTCTTCCCGGCTCAATCCGGCAGCCGGGGCGCTGTACGTGTCATCGCTTTTGGATACGGATATGATAAACTCGGGCGAGGACAGCGTTTCATAGGATTTTGTTTTCGGGTTAAAATACGAAAACCGCACAGGCGGGATGCGCTGCTCGCCCGGAAATCGGGGAATGAGCACATATTCGACTGTTTTATTTCCGGTGATGCGGTCCCCGCTGCGGTTGACAGTCTGCGTCACTTTCGGATCGTACAATTCAAAGTCAGACGGAAAGTCCGGTTCCGGAACCGGCAGCATCTTGATATTGCCGGTTCCGGAAAGGGTCACTTTCAAGGTAATGGCTTCATCGGTTTCGACCTGGCGCTTGTCAATACCAGCGTCGAGCTGGTACTGCCCGACAGCGCCGGAAAATCCGGGCGGGCGGCCGTTTTTCGGCAGCGGTTTGACCGTGATATCAACGGGCTCGCTCGAGATGCTTTTGCGCACCGTTCGGCCGAACGGATCATCGAAAAATGAATCAAACACGTCGCGCCCCGAACCCCGCTGCATGCGGATCTCACAATCCAGGACCAGCGGACCGATGGTTTTTTTCCCCTGTGACGTGGGGAACAGCGCCGTACGCTTGATGTCCGCCACCGTATAGCGGTTTCCGTTGATCACCTCCTGCCGGGTTTGCGGTCGCGACGGCATATCAAAATCTTCAGACCAGAATCCGGTCAGCTCCGGCAATTTCGAAATTCCATAACTGGTTACATTGACTCTGGCGTAAATCCGATACGTCACGTGCACGGGTTCATGCTGATAAACTTGCTTTTTATCCACCAGCGCGCGCACCATCAGGTGATCGTCCAGTCCCTCTGTCTGATCAGAGGGCGTCCGGCTCGGCTGTGCTCCCGACTGCATAATGGTGAGTGGAATGGGATCACTGCTCACGGTCTGGCCTTTATGCGTCACCTGAATCGCAGGAATGGTAAATGAACCGGCTTTTGATGCCCGGTAATAAAACGTAAATGCTTTGGACGCCGACATTTTGCCATTGACAATACTGATATTCTGGGACGTGCCTCCGGATCCCAGAAACTGTAAAAAGCCCTGCATATCCGGCAGATCCGGACGTCCCGCCTGCCGGGCGTCACTTCCGGATAATTCAACGGTTAATGTCAAACGGTCATTCACACTGAGGCGGGTGCGATCCACACTGGCTTGTACGTTCAGATCCTGCGCGTTCATTGAACCTGCATAAAACAACAAAACAACCAGACAAAAATAGTTTATCGTTTTCATATCGGGTTTACCAATCCTTTAAAACACGCGCGTTGCCCGGTACCTGGCGTCTGCGGGCATCCTGCATTTTCTCCTTATCTTCCTGCAGCGCCTGCAGAATTCGTTCCGCATCCTTTTTTGAAAGCTTTTCTTCTTCTCCGGCCGGTTGAGCCTGACGCTGCTCGGATTGCTGTTCCTGCTGTTTCTGCTGCTCTTGCTGCTCCTCACCCTGCTGTTTCTGTGTCTGCTCCTCCGCTTGCTGCTGTTCCTGGTTCTGCTGCTGGTTCTGCTGATCCTGCTGCTGTTTATTCTTTTGCTGCTGCTGGTTTTGTTGTTGATTTTGCTGTTGCTGCTGGTTTTGCTGCTGCTGATCCTTTGGCTGATCTTTTAATTTCTTACGCACATATTCCAGATTGTACTTGGCATCCTGATCCTCCGGATCCAGTTCCAACGCCTTTTTATAGGCCATTATGCTTTCCGGCAATTTCTGCATCCGGTACAGCGCGTTGCCCATGTTATAATATGCATCCGACTGTATGTCAATGTCATCGCTTTTTAAAGATTTTTCAAACTGCTCCAATGCGGTTTCATATTTTGCTTACGGTATTCCGAAGCGCCGATATTGTACTCGATCAGCGGGGATTCCGGGTTGCTGGTTAATGCATCTCTGTATTTATCCAGTGCGGCGTCATATTTCTCCTGTTCAAACAGGTCATTGCCCTGGATCACTTTTTTACGCTCCTGGGCTCCATAACCGGCAGACACAGCCATAAACACAACCAGACACAGAATAAATAATTTTTGATATCGTATCATAAGCCTACTCGATCGTTTAACTGCTTTACATAAACCGTCCGCGCCACTCACGTTTGACCTTGACGCGCTCCGACAGTGCAAATTCAACCAAAAGTAATATCAATGCAATAATAACAAGATATTGAAACCGGTCTTCAAATTGCGAATATTTCAGTGATCCGAGTTCCTTTTTTTCCATTTTTGAAATATCATCATAAATCCGATCCAGTTCACTCTCACCGCTGGTGGCCCTGAAATATTTACCTCCGGTCTGCAGTGCAATTTTTTCAAGGGTCATTTCATCAAGTTTGGTAATAATCACCTGACCTTCCCGGTCTTTTTCAAACCCGGAACTGCCGGTGGCTGCCGGAATGGGCTCGCCTTTGGGAGAACCGATTCCCACCGCATAAATCTTGATGCCTTCGCGTTCTGCCTGCTTGGCAATATCCAATGCCTTGCCCTTGTGATCTTCGCCGTCTGTAATCAGGATCAGCACTTTGTGTTTGCGTTCTTTCTGATCAAACGTCTGCATCGCTTTTTCAATAGCCGCGCCGATAGCGGTTCCCGGTGTAGGGATCAGCGCCGGATCCATAATATCCAGAAAGATACTTGCAGCGCCATAATCCAGAGTCAGCGGACACTGCACAAAGGGAACACCGGCAAAGGCAATCAAACCGATGCGGTCGCCTTCAAGACGATGAATCAAGCTTTCCACTTCGTGCTTGGCCTTTTCCAATCGGCTCGGCTGGATATCCCGCGCCAACATGGATTTGGAAACGTCAATCGCCACCAGAATATCAATACCTTCGCGCTTGACGGTTTCGACTTTGGTGCCGATCTGCGGCCGGGCCAGCGAAAAAATCATAAAGCAAACAGCAATCAGAATCAAACTGATTTTGGTCACCTGACGTTTTCTGCTGGTATTGCGCATGAGTTTTTTGAGCAATTCCGGGTTTCCGAAGCGCGCCAGAGCCCGCTGTTTGATCCTGAACGCATACAGGTAAAACAGAATTAAAAGCGGCAGCAGCCAGAGCAAGTGCAAGATAGTGGGATTTCCGAATCTAAGCATATTCATCCTTTTGCATCACGGTATTTTTCGAAAAACAGTGTTGGCCAAAACAATTTCCAAAAGAATCAGACCCAGCGCCGCGAGCAGGAACGGAATGAACAGTTCGCGGTAACGGGTATATTCCTTGACCTCAATTTTGGTTTTTTCCAGCTGATCAATCTCATCAAAAATCTGTTCCAGACTGGTTTTATCGGTGGCGCGGAAATAACGGCCGCCGGTGGTCGATGCAATCTTTTCGAGCAGCTCTTCGTCGATCTGTACGGGCATGCGCACGTAGCGTTTGCCGAACACCGGATCCTGAACCGGGTACAGAGCTTCACCGCGCTTTCCCACACCGATCGTATAGATTTTGAGATTATACGCTTCAGCCACTTTGGCCGCCGTCTGCGGATCCAGTTCACCGCGGTTGTTGCGCCCGTCCGTCAATAGAATAATAACCTTGCTTTTTGCCTTGCTGTTGCGCAGCCGGTTGACGCAATTGCCCAGCGCCATACCGATGGCCGTACCGTCATCGATCAGACCGATCTCGATTTTTTCCAGAAATTGTAAAAGAATACCGTAATCGAGCGTCAGGGGACACTGGGTAAAACTCTGCGCGGCAAACACCACCAAACCGATCCGATCGTTTTGGCGGCCCTGAATAAAATCCGTGGCCACAATCTTGGCGGCTTCCAGACGGTTTTTCGGTTTGAAATCCTCTGCCCGCATACTGCTGGAAATATCCATGGCCAAAATAATATCAACGCCTTCGGTGTGCACCTCGGTCTCTTTTTGTCCGGATTGCGGACGCGCCAGAACAATCACCAAAAAAATAACAGTTAGCACCCGAAACACAAACAAACTGTGCCGGTATTTTTTCCGCGCTGTGGAACCGGCCTTTTTCACCAGTCCCAGATTTGAATACCGCAATGTGGCCCCGCCCTCGCGCGCTCGGTGCCGCCGGATATACCCGTAAATCATTGCAGGCACGGCCAGGAGCAAAAGCAGAAATTCGGGATTCGCGAACCTAAGCATCCTTTACCTCCCCGGATGCCGCAGATGCATCCTCTGTTTCCGCTTCTTCCGTATCCGCCTCCGGCATATCCGGGACAGCCAGGCTGATTTTGGTATTGTTTACAAACTCGAATCCGGACTGCAGCAGGCGTTCGTGCTCACCCGCATCCGGGATAAAACCGGCAAACTTGACCAAATCGCAGACCGAAAGCAGGTCGTGCAGTTGTTCAATGGTTTCGCTTTGAATCGTCTCGCGTTTCATATGCTGCAATAATTCCAGAGTCGTCATTTCCAGAGCGTGTATAAAATACCGGTTGGCAATATATTCTCTCAACGCTTCAGACAATTCCGTGTAATAATCTTTAATCTGTTCATTTTCAATCAATGTTGACTGTTGCAATGCCGTCAGGCGTTCAAGCGCAATGTCGTGCGCGGGACGCGGCGGCGCGTTGCGGCCCGGCAGAATCGATTCTCCGCGCCGGCGGCGCAGAATCACCCAGACCAGCGCTGCAACCAGCAGTGCGCCGAACATACCGATCGCAATATTGCGGTACAGCCGGGCATAGTTGTAGGACGGTGTCTTCACCGGCTTGATGCCGCGGATATCTCCGCTGTCATCCGGGTTCAGGCTCTCCACACTTATCAATATCGGTTCGCTTTTAATCCGGTAGCGGGTGCTGTCGCCGGGCAGCTGATAACCGATCTGCAGAGGCGGAATTTCAAACTCACCGCTCTCAAAGGTTGATATCTCGTAATCGATCCGCTCTACAATCTGTCCGTCCTGTTTTTCTGGCTCTTTTTTATCGTAATTCCGCAGCTCGAATTGACCCAGATTCTCCGCCAGTTCCAGCAGATCCAGTTCCACATCCGGATCATGTTTCACAATCACGGAATAGGTAATGACATCACCGATGAGTATTGTGTTGCTGTCCACCATCGATTCAACCGTGACCTGTCCGCACACCTGAGCCGCCAGACTCAGACAGATTAAAAGTATTGTCGCCAGCATCTTCATAAAACGTCAACGCCTTTCCCGCTGCTATTCCAGCCTGTCCTCGTAAATTTTTACACCTTCCGAATTGAACATGCGCGTGATCATATTTTGATATTTCTGCATAGTGCGTTCCCGCATCAAATCCTGCTGAACCTGCTCAAATACCTCGTTCAGCGGTTTTTCGCGCACAATGTTGCCGTCCTCATCTTTTTCCGAATACCGTTCCGTGTTGGCCTTGTAGTACAGTTCAACATCATTGCGGTCGATATCCACATTATCCGACACACGTTGCTGCAACAGTTTGTTCACCATCAACGATTTTTTGGCCTGAAACGTTCCTTCAATCACTTCAGGGTCCTTGTCCAGACCGGCGCGTTTGGCCGTGTCGTACAATAACTCGGTGGCAATATATTCGCGCAGAAACTGACGTTTTTGCTCTGTTTCCATCACCTGATTGCGCACACTCGGCGGCAGCTGCTCGAGTTCGAAATTCAAATCGCCCTGGGTGATCTCGCGTTCACCAATGCGTGCAATCACCTCACCCGGACGCTGTTTTCTGACATCTCCTTCGTCCATCTGTACGGCTTCGTCAAGTGCCTGCTGCGCATCTTCGGTGCGCTCCAGACGTTCCAGACAGGCCACAACTTTTTTGTTCACCTCGTCCATAAATCCGCTCTCCGGATACATGTGTTTGATTTTCAAATAATAGGACAAAGCTTTTTCATAATCCCTGATGCGTTCAAAATAGGTATTGGCAATGATATAATTCACATTGGCGCGTTCCTGGGGATCTATATCGAATTCGTTCAGATACTGATCATAGACATCCACAGCCTGCTGGTACAATGATTTATTGATCAAAGCGCCGGCATACTCGCGCATCTCATCGCCATTTTTCGCCTGATTTTTAGAGTCACCGCAGCTCGAAAGGAGAACCACAGATAACAAGATGACAACTAACGCTCGCATATTTCCTCCATAATGCTGACAAATTTATCGGAACCGCTTGGCGCGCATGCGGAAAAACCGGATTAACGGTTCCACATAAGACTGATCCGTCCGTATATCCACCGTATCTACATCCAGTGACCGGAACAGCTTTTCCCGTTCCGCGACAGCGGTATGGGTCTTTTCCGTAAAATCACTTCTCACACCCGGATTGGATGTATCCAGTAAAAACGTTTCACCGGTCTCGGCATCCTCGAGTTCAATAAACCCGACGTCCGGCAAATCCACTTCACGCGGATCTGTAATGGTAATAGCCACCACATCGTGCCGCCGGTTGGCAATCTGCAGGGCCTTTTCGTAACCCGAACTTAAAAAATCAGAAATCAAAAACACCACAGCATGCCGCCGGGTTACCCGGGATAAATATTCGAGCGCCTGTCCGATATCGGTTTGACTGCCGCGCGGTTTGTGGTACAATATTTCGCGGATCACCCGCAGTACATGTGACTTTCCTTTTTTCGGCGGGATAAATTTCTCGATTGTATCTGAAAAGATCAACAAACCGACTTTGTCATTATTTTTAATCGCCGAAAACGCCAAAAGCGCACAGATTTCAGCCGCAATTTCACCTTTCATCTGTTCAAAGGTGCCGAATTCCCCGGACGAGCTCACATCCACCAGGAGCATCACCGTGAGTTCGCGTTCCTCCTCAAACACTTTGACAAACGGATGATTCTGACGGGCGGTGACGTTCCAGTCGATATTGCGAATGTCATCGCCGTACTGATATTCACGCACTTCGGCGAACTCCATACCACGCCCTTTGAATACCGAATGGTACTCACCGGAAAACACATCGTTAACCAGCCCCCGGGTCTGGATCTCGATTCGCTTGACCTTTTTTAATATCTCCTTGGGTATCAACAGAACCTCTCTGATTTCCGTTCGACTTTGTTAGGGCACTTCAATCTTGTTGATGATCTTGCGCACAATGTCTTCCGAGGTAATTTCTTCCGCTTCCGCCTCATATGTCGGAATCACCCGGTGACGCAGAACATCCAGGGCGATGGAGCGTACGTCCTCGGGACTGACAAATCCGCGGCGTTGTAAAAATGCATGCGCGCGCGAGGCCATACTCAGAAAAATTGAGGCGCGCGGAGACGCTCCGAATTGTACGAGTTCGGCCAGATCGTCCAGACCGTAATCAGCAGGTTTCCGCGATGCAAATACAATATCAACAATGTAATTTTCGATCTTGGGATCGATATAAATTTCGTGCACCATCTTTTTGGCGTTCAGGATATCTTCCGGAGTCACCACGGCACGGGCGGTGGGTGTTTCAATTTTTGTCATGCGGCGCATGATCTCCAGCTCTTCCTCTCGATCCGGGTATCCAACCGAGAGTTTAAGCATAAACCGGTCGACCTGGGCTTCCGGCAATGGATAGGTGCCTTCCTGCTCAATCGGATTCTGCGTGGCCAGCACAAGAAACGGCGCCGGCAGTTTAAAGGTCTCGTCACCAATGGTTACCTGGCGTTCCTGCATGGCTTCCAGCAAAGCCGATTGCACCTTGGCGGGCGAGCGGTTGATTTCATCAGCCAGCACCAGATTGGAAAACACCGGACCTTTTTTGACCAGGAATTTTCCGGATTTCTGTTCAAAGATCACTGTACCCATCACATCAGCGGGCAACAGATCCGGAGTGAACTGGATACGCTGAAACTGGGTTTTGATGGTATCTGAAAGGGTTTGGACTGTCATGGTCTTTGCCAGACCGGGAACCCCTTCCAGTAGAATATGGCCGTCAGACAGCAACCCGATCAGCAGCCGTTCCACCATGTAATGCTGACCGACAATAACCCTGCTGATTTCTTCCCTGATCTTGTCAATAAATTGACTCTCTTTTTCAATCTTTTCATTGATGGCATTGATGTCTATACTCACGTTATCCTCCATGCCGACTATTCATTTATAGAATTGTTTTGACTGTTTTCAAAAAACTGTTCGATTTCCTGCTTTGAACTCTTGTCCAAAATGGATTCGATGCGCAGATAACACTGATCCATATCCTGTTTCCCGATCCGTTTTCCGGAAAATTTAACCGCATCCGCGAGTTCAAGAATGGAGCCCACCGAGTCCGTAAAGGAGGCAGAAAACCCTTTGGACCGCATCCCGTTGAGTAACTCCGGTGTCGTGGCCTCCAGTCCGGGCAGATCAAATTTTTGCGACAAAAAACGGCGCAGCAGACGGGACAGATAGATATAGGCTTCGGCCGTGTTCAGATTCGGATCGTTCAAATCTACCTCAGAGACCAGCTCCTGCTGGAATACCTGTTCGAGCGCCACCGACACGTCTTCCGTTCCCGTTTCCGCAATCCGGCGCCGCCTGTACAAATAGCCGCCTGCGCCGAGACCACCGACCAGCACGCCCGCCAGTATCACCCACATCGTCCAGGGCCAACCCCCGCTTTCTTTGACGGGTTCTACAACCTGAACCGGGATGCGCTGCGTGACCAGTCGAAAATCTGTGTCCGTTTCAAGATCCGTGTAGGTCAGAATCATACCTTCCACATAAGCCATGCCCATGGCCTGAGGGTTCAGGGTATAGGTATATTCACGCACCGCCGTCCGACGGCCGTCCTGCACATTGATGCGGTTGGCCGAGCCGGAGCCTTGGAGTTCAAAATTTTCAATAATAGGGGTGTCAAGGGGATGAATGTCATAACGATCCAGATCACCGTACCACATCAAGCGAACAGTCAGTTTCGCACTGCGGTTCTGAGCCACCGGATCGGGCGTTACAAACGCTGTGATTTCTATGCCTGTGTCGTTCGTCTGCGTGCGTGTGGTGTCTTGTGCGAACAGAGGAATCCAGAGCAAAAGCAGCACAAGACCCGTCGGATACAGCCTCAATAATGACATGCTGACTCCATTTTGCCTGTTGGGTTTTAAAAGAGCCGAATAACTCGGCTCTTTTATCATGAATCAATCTGTATTTGTGTAAAAAGGAAAGGTTTTCTACATCATTCCGTCACATTAGCGTTCAGTTCCAGTTCAATGTCACTAATATCCTGACCGAGATGGTCCAGTTCCCATTTCACGGATGGGGCCAATTCATGATCAGGATGTTTCTGTAAAAACGCCTGATATTTTTCACGCGCTTTGTCCAGGTCCTGGATGTTATTGGCATAGCAGTATCCGATCATAAACTTTGTGTTGGTCAGCAAATGACTGTCCGGATATTGTTCCAATAACTGTTCCCAGGTTTCAACAGCTTTGTCATAATCCTGAAGATTGTTCGAGTAAACCATGCCCAAATTATACATGTACTCGGGAGCTTTATCAGACTCTGGATAGGATTGCAGCAGTGTGTCGTAAGTGTCTGCAACTTTTTCCCACTGCTGACTGTCCTGAAAATCCTGAACTTTGGCGAGCAACTGCTGCTCTGTCAATTGTTCTCCGCAGCCAACCGTCATAACCAGAATCATTCCTGCGACAAGAAAAATCGTACTCTGTATCCCGCTTTGTTTCATGTAGAGCTTCCTCCTTAAATAATGATCGTCCATTGAACGACTATTGTAGCTTAAAGTTCCAAACATGAATAGGCAAAGTATTCTTTTTTTCACTGAAAATCAAGCAAATTTTGCTTTATATCGATCCGTATCGTGTCGCCGTGTTCATACCGACCTTCCAGGATCAGCGTGGCGATGCGATTCACAAGTTCCTTCTGCACAAAACGCTTGAGCGGCCGGGCGCCGAACGCCGGATCATACCCGTGTTCCGCCAGCCAGTCCATGGCCTCGGAACTCAGCTCGATCATCATATTTTTGTCAGCCAGCAGATCCTGAACAAATTTAACCTGAAGACCGACAATCTCCCGGATCTCGGATTTGTTCAGAGCATGAAAGACAATGATATCATCAATGCGATTCAGAAACTCCGGACGCAGCTGGTCTTTTAACATTTTGAGCACCTGACTCCGGATCGTTTCATACACCGCCTCGCGATTATCTTCGGTGATTGTTTCGGATTCCTGCATAATCAGCTGAGCGCCGATATTCGACGTCATGATGATGATCGTATTCCTGAAATCCACGGTGCGGCCCTTGTTGTCCGTCAGCCGGCCTTCATCCAGAACCTGCAGCAGAATATTAAAGACCTCGTGATGCGCTTTTTCAATCTCGTCCAGCAGCAGCACCGAGTAAGGTCGCCTGCGCACGGCTTCGGTCAATTGACCGCCTTCTTCATAACCCACGTATCCGGGCGGTGCGCCAATCAGCCGCGAGACCGAATGCCGTTCCATATACTCGGACATGTCAATGCGCACCATGGCATGTTCATCATCAAATAAAAACTCGGCCAGCGCCCGCGCCAGTTCGGTTTTCCCGACACCGGTGGACCCCAGAAAAACGAACGAACCGATGGGACGCGCCTTGTCCTGCAGTCCCGCACGCGCACGACGGATGGCGTTCGCCACCGAGGTCACGGCTTCGTCCTGCCCCACCAGCCGCTGATGGATGCGCTCTTCCATTTTCAGCAGTTTTTCGCGCTCGCCTTCCAGCATGCGGCTCACCGGAATACCGGTCCAGCGGGATACCACTTCGGCAATATCCTCATCTTCCACTTCTTCCTTGAGCATCCTCCGGTCTTTCTGAACATCAATCAGTTTCTGATTGGCCTCTTCCAGCTGCTTTTCCAGCTCGCGAACCCGGCCGTATTTCAATTCAGCGGCGCGATTCAAATCGCCTTCGCGTTCGGCACGCTGCGCCTCGCCTTTGGTATGTTCCAGATTCTCTTTCAAAGACCGGATTGCAGAAATCTGATTCTTTTCAATCTCCCAGTGCGCGCGCAGTTCATTGCGTTTCTCTTCGTAATCCGCCAGGTCCTGGTTCACCCGCTCCAGACGCTCTCTGGATTCTTTGTCTTTTTCCTTTTTCAGCGCCTGTTTTTCAATTTCCAGCTGCTTGCATTTGCGGTCCACTTCATCCAGCTCCACCGGCATGCTGTCGATCTCGATGCGCAGCTTGGAGGCCGCCTCATCGATCAGATCAATGGCCTTGTCCGGCAGAAACCGGTCCGTGATATACCGGTCCGCTAAGGTCGAGGCGGCAATGATCGCATTGTCCTGGATGCGTACGCCGTGATGGACTTCGTATTTTTCCTTGAGTCCGCGCAGAATGGAAATGGTGTCATGCACATTCGGCTGGCGCACCAATACCGGCTGAAACCGCCGTTCCAGGGCCGCATCCTTTTCAATATGCTTGCGGTATTCGTCCAGAGTGGTAGCGCCGATACAACGCAGATCCCCGCGCGCCAGCGCCGGTTTGAGCATGTTGGATGCATCCATGGCGCCCTCTGAAGCTCCGGCCCCGACCAGCGTGTGAATTTCATCAATAAACAGAATAACTTCGCCTTCGGCCGCAGCAATTTCCTTGATCACCGCTTTTAAGCGCTCTTCAAATTCGCCTCTGAATTTGGCTCCGGCAATCAATGCGCCCAGATCCAGGGCCAGAATGCGTTTGCTCTTCAGGTTCTCCGGCACATCTCCCTCGATGATCCGATGCGCCAGACCTTCGGCAATCGCGGTTTTGCCCACACCCGGCTCGCCGATGAGTACGGGATTGTTTTTGGTACGCCGGGACAGCACACGCAGCACCCGCCGGATCTCGTCATCGCGGCCAATCACCGGATCGAGTTTATTGCGCCGCGCCAGATCGTTCAGATCCCGCGCATATTTCTGCAGCGCCTGGTATTTCTCTTCCGGATTCTGATCCGTCACGCGCTGGGACCCGCGTATTTCTTTAAGAGTTCGCAGCAGCAGATCCCGGTTTACACCGTTTTCGCGCATCAGCCGGCCGGCCGCTCCCGAATCCTCGCTCATAGCCAGCAGCACATGCTCGATACTGACATATTCATCTTTGAGTTGATTGGCTTCCTTGTGCGCAGTTTCGTACAAAGCCGCCGTTTCTTTGGACAGGGTAACCTGACCCACCCCGCCGCTCACCCGCGGCAGGCGCGCCAGCTCCTGTTCGGCCCGCCTGAACAAGGCTTCCGGATCAGCCCCGGCTTTTTTAAACATGGCCCGGGCAATGCCTTCCGAACTTGATGATATGCTGTGAAATAAATGTATCGGTTCTATCTGAGCGTGTCCGTGCTCACCGGCAAGCTGCTGAGCTTGGGACAGCGCCTCCTGGGACTTTATGGTCATTTTATCAAAAGACAGCATAACGCCTTCCTTTCTCTAATCTAAAAAAGGCGGAACTGTGCATTCCGCCTTTACATATGCCTATACAATCTATATGAAATATTTGTTTTACAACTTATTTTTTATCATCATCATCGACCACTTCATAGTCAGCGTCTTCAGCATCGGTTTTCTGTTCGCCGCCTGCCTGTTCATCGCCGGGCTGAGCGCCGCCCTGTTGTGCACCCTGCTGGGCGCCGGCAGCCTCATACATCTTTTGTCCGGCCTGACTCATGACCTGGGTCAATGCATCGATTGACGATTTGATCTCATCCTTGTTTTCGGTTTTCAGAGCTTCCTTGAGGCGTCCGACTCCGGCTTCAACCTGGTTTTTCAGATCAGCATCCAGCTTGTCACCGTTCTCGTTCAGCTGTTTTTCAGTCTGATACACCAGCTGATCACCCTGGTTGCGCAGATCGATCATCTCTCTGCGCTGTTTATCTTCCGCGGCGTGAGCCTTGGCGTCATCCACCATTTTATCCACTTCGTCCTTGGACAAGCCGGTAGACGCTTCAATGCGGATCGACTGCTCTTTGCCGGTGGCCTTGTCTTTGGCGGACACATTCAAGATACCGTTTGCATCGATATCAAACGTCACCTCAATCTGCGGCACGCCACGCGGCGCCGGCGGAATGCCGTCCAAATGAAACCGTCCGAGCGTGCGGTTGTCCGCCGCCATCTCGCGCTCACCTGTAACCACATGAATTTCCACAGAAGGCTGATTGTCCGTTGCCGTGGAAAAGACCTCGGACTTGCGCGTCGGGATGGTGGTGTTTTTCTCGATCAGCTTGGTGGTTACACCGCCCAGGGTTTCGATACCCAGTGACAGAGGCGTCACGTCAAGCAAAAGTACATCCGACACGTCTCCGGCCAATACACCGCCCTGAATCGCGGCGCCGATCGCCACCACTTCGTCAGGATTCACACCCTTATGCGGCTCTTTGCCAAACACTTCTTTGACCAGTTCCTGGATTTTCGGAATTCTTGTTGAACCGCCGACCAGCACGACTTCATCAATCTCGCTGGCGGATAACCCGGCATCTTTCATCGCGTTCTTGCAGGGTTCAACCGTTCGCTGAAACAGATCGTCGCAGAGCTGTTCGAACTTGGAACGCGTCAGCGTCAAATTCAGGTGCTTGGGACCCGAATCCGTTGCCGTGACAAACGGCAGATTAATGTCCGTCTGCGCGGTCGAGGACAATTCAACTTTTGCTTTTTCAGCCGCTTCTTTCAAACGCTGAACCGCCATCGGATCCTTGGACAGGTCAACGCCTTCATTTTTCAAAAATTCGTCGACCATCCAGTCAATGATGCGCTGATCAATATCATCTCCACCCAGGTGTGTATCACCGTTCGTGGATTTGACTTCAAACACGCCGTCGCCGATTTCCAGAATGGAAATATCAAACGTACCGCCGCCAAAGTCAAAAACAGCGATTTTCTCATTGGCTTTTTTATCCAGCCCGTACGCCAAAGAGGCGGCGGTCGGTTCGTTGATGATTCTCTGAACATTCAATCCGGCAATTTCACCGGCTTCTTTGGTCGCCTGACGCTGGCTGTCGTTAAAATAGGCCGGTACGGTGACAACCGCATCGGTGACTTTTTCACCCAGATAATCTTCCGCGGTCTGTTTCATTTTCTGCAGCACCATAGCGGAAATTTCCTGCGGTGTGTATTCTTTATCATCAATTTTGACACGCGCCACGTCATTCTGACCACTTATCACTTTATAAGGGACTTCTTCAATTTCATGCTTGACTTCAGCATAACGGCGTCCCATAAATCGTTTGATCGAATAAACCGTTTTATCCGGATTGGTAATCGCCTGTCGTTTGGCCACCTGGCCCACCAGGCGTTCTCCTTTTTTGCTGAATGCGACCATCGACGGTGTGGTTCGCCCGCCTTCCGCATTGGGGATAACCGTCGATTCTCCGCCTTCCATGACCGCTACACATGAGTTTGTCGTTCCCAGATCAATACCAATGACTTTACCCATAAAAACACATCCTTTCTCTATATTTATAAGTTTAGTATCCTCTTTGCTGTATATCCATGCAACTGCTATGCCATAATTAATTACGGCCGATCAATCTTACTTTATCTATTGTTTTTATTTTGTTTATATTTTTTTGGTAAATTAGAGCGCAATTTCAAGCCTGTCATTCAGGTCTGCCACTCTGTCAGTGTGACATGATGTCAAACCGTCAACCCCGTAAAAAAAGGCGCCGGATCTCCGGCGCCTTTTGTCTTGTACGATTATTCGTTGTCTGGTATTCTCAATGCGGTGAAAAAGCTTGTATTGCCGCGCCGCATTCTAAACAGCACCACATCATTGGCGCCGGCGTCTTTGAGAATACGATTAAAGTCGCTGATATCATTAACCGGTTTTCTATTGACAGAAATAATCAGGTCACCGACCCGGATATTTTCCCGGCTGGCCACCGAACCCGGTTTGACGTCGCTGATGATCACACCTTTTTCGCCTTCATAGCCGTATTGTCTTGCGGCCTGCGGTGTGAGGTTGGATACCTGCAATCCGATTTGATTGAAAACTTCCTCGGCCTGTTCTTCCTCAACACGGCCGCCCTGCGGACGTTCACCGAGTTTGACCGTCATTTTCTTTTCATCACCTTCGCGCCAGACCACAACATCGACTTTAGTATTCGGTTTAAGCCCGGCAATATATTGTACCAGTTCATTGCTGTTCTTGATCTCTTTGTCCTCAACCTTGATAATCACATCGCCTTCTTTCAGTCCCGCTTTTTGCGCCGGACTGTCATCGACAACCTGAGACACCAGAGCGCCGTCTGTGGATTCAAGATTAAAAGCTTCGGCCATTTCTTCATCCAGATTGCTGATCATCACGCCCAGCCAGCCGCGTGAAACTTTGCCGTGTGTGATCAATTGTTCCATCACATTGTTGGCCCAGTTGACGGGAATAGCGAATCCGATGCCGAGATTACCCCCGGTTCGGGAAAAAATCATGGTGTTGATGCCCACCAGCTCGCCTTTCAGATTCACCAGGGCGCCGCCGCTGTTGCCGGGATTGATGGCGGCATCCGTCTGGATAAAATCCTCAAAACTGATCTCGCCCCGCGTCAGGCCGGTTCGTCCTTTGGCGCTGACAATCCCCGCCGTTACGGTCTGATCCAGCTGGGCGCTGAACGGATTCCCGATCGCCAGAACCCATTCACCCACCTGCAGATCCTCGGAATTGCCGATTTTAATAGGCTGCAATCCAGACGCATCGATCTTGATCACAGCGATATCACTCTCCCCAATCCTGACCAACCACTTCAGCTTCGTACTCGTCACTCATCAATGCCTACTACAATATCATCGGCTTCGGCAATCACATGATTGTTGGTAATAATATATCCCTTCGGGGAAACAATTACACCTGACCCCAGGCCCTGACGCGGCTGTTTCTCCGGCAGATCAAAAAAGTACCGGAACAGTTCCGGCTGCTGCAGTTCAACCATCTTTGTAGATTTGACGGTGACCACCGATGATTTGACTTTATCAGCAACCTGCGCAAATCCTTTACTCATCCTATCCAGTTCGTACAATTCTTCAGAAATCGGTTCATCTGAACCGAGTTTTACATTGCGGGTTTTTGCTTGTTGATCAGCCGCAAATCGTACTCGGTAGTTTCCAATCCATTCTAGAAGACAATACGAGCCCAACGACCACACCAATAAATACGGCTACGGTTGTTAAAGCAATTGTTCTTTTTGATTTCATGGGTTATCCTTTCATTATTGATTTTGCTTTCGACCGGGAGAGATGCTGCACGCATCCGGGGCGCGTTAATGGGGCAAATTTGCAGCTTTTGCAAATTCTTCAAGTTTGGCTCTTGCTTTGGCGCTTAAATTACGCGGTACGTCGATATGAATATCCACATACAAATCTCCTCGCCTCCCGTTGATTTCGGGTCCCAGTTCTTTTAATTTAAAACGTTTTCCAGGCTGCGTTCCTTCCGGAATTTTTAAATCCACCGCGCCTTTGTCATAGGTCATCACCCGGACTTTGCCGCCCAAGGCCGCCTGAACCATGTTGATGGATTTGCTGGTGTACAGATTTCGGCCCTCACGCCTGAAATGCGAATGCGGAGCCACGCGGATGGTGAGGATAAGATCGCCGGCCGGACCGTTGGCCATGCCCTGTTGACCCTGACCTCGCAGCCGTATCTTTTTACCGTCCTCGGTTCCGGCGGGGATATTGACGGACAGACGTTTGTTGTTGTAGGAAAACGACTGCTTTCCGCCCTTTAACGCCACATCAAACGGCACTGTAACTTCTGCCGTCACATCCTGTCCCTTGACTGAGCGCTGTTGCTGTTGCTGACCGGGAGATCCACCGAAAAATTGATCAAATATACTCCCAATCCGCCGCCGCGCTTGGACCCGCCACCGAACATAGAACCCATATCTTCAAAATTAAATCCGTTCGTCTGATATTGACCGCCCTGGCTGCTTCCCTGACCACCGAATCCGCCGCCGAATTTCCGCATCTGGTCGTACTTTGACCGTTTATCCGGGTCTTTTAATACGGAATAAGCCTCGGATATGTCTTTAAAACGGCTTTCTTCGCCGGGATTGCGGTCCGGATGATGCTTTTTCGCCAGGTGGCGATAGGCGCGTTTGATTTCATCCTGAGACGCAGTCTGGGAACACCCAATATTTTAATAAATCCTTATTGCTATTCATCGCTATCGTTTTCTGCCTCTTTCTCTTTTGCGGTGACGACTTTTGCAGGCCGAAGCAGAGAATCACGAAATGTAAAACCTTTCTGCCAGACCTTGAGAATCGTTCCTTCCTCTTTATCGCTCTCTTCGGTCAAGACCGCTTCGTGATATGCCGGATTAAACGTTTCGTTTTCCGCTTCGATGGGCTCCAGCCCCATCTCGCCCAGGGTATCCAGCAGTTTGTTATATATCATTTTGATCCCGTCCAGACTCACGTTATCCGTTGAATCATCTTTACTGTGAGTGAACAATATATCAAAATCATCGATTACCGGCAGCAACTGCGCCACGATCTCCCGGGTCATATTTTCTTTATGCCGGTCATGCGCTGTTCCGTACGCTTTTTATAATTCAAAAACTCGGCCTGCAAACGCTGCAGTTGTTCAAGATAATTGCTGTCTTTTTCGTTTTCCGGTTCTTCCTGCCTTTCTGTGTCGTTTTCCACGGGCTGTTCCTGACCTTGCTCTTCCGCTTCATCAGCATGAAGAGGTCCGTTCTTTTTCATTATCTTGAATTTTATCTGTCATAAGTCAAAGATCCCTCTCTTTTAAAAAACGTTTTATTTTTTATTAATGCAATGAATGTGCCAAGGCCGTTGACACCCTGCTTAATTTAATATTATCAATATCTTGACATTTTTTATTGAAATCTGCCGCGAATCACTGTGTGCCATATTGTCATAAAGTGTCAGGTATAAAGCGCTTATTCGTCCCGCAGGATCAGCAGGCGGATCAATTGCAAAACCGCCATAGCGGCAGCCGCTACATAGGTCAGTGCGGCCGCATTCAGAACGGAACGCGCGCCACCGATTTCCTGCTCGCGCAGATATCCGCTGCCCGACAACTGCGCCAGCGCCCGGCGGCTGGCATTGAATTCCACCGGCAGGGTGACAATATGAAACAATACAGCACCGGCGAAAAACGCAATCCCCACGTCCATTAAAAACTGAAACTGGGAAATAAACATCCCGATGATAAACAGCCAGATCCCCCATCTTGAGCCAAAATTGGCCACCGGAAAAATCATGTGACGGATATTCAGCGGCGCATAGGCGCGGGCGTGCTGAATGGCATGCCCGGTTTCGTGCGCCGCCACGCCCACCGCGGCGAGCGACGACGAGTTATACACCCCCTCGGACAGCCGCAATACTTTGTGTTTGGAATCATAATGGTCCGTCAGATTTCCAGACACCTGCTCCACCTGCACATCATGGATATTATTGCGACGCAGCAAATCCTCGGCCACCTGCCGACCGGTCATACCGGACGCAGACCGGACTTTGCTCATTTTTGCAAATGTGCTTTTGACCCGGATCTGGGCAATGATCGTGAAGATCAAAGCCGGAATCAAAAGCAATATGGACCAATGAAAAAAATACATTACCGTTCCTCCTGTCAATCCTATCAGTTCTTTACTATTTTACGCCAAAACTGCAAAAGGTTCCAACACTGGAACAAATTCCTGGCCGTAATATTTCAAAGCAAGTCCACAACAAGAAACAGTGTCAAATAGCCATATCCGCTCACCACCCCAGCGCAAAACTCGCGGCTCCAGTTCTGCCGTTCAGGATCTCAGTGTCCAGGAAGCCATACCCCCATCATTACATCGCACATCATATGCCTGATCGCCCGGTACCGTCCGCTCAAATCCGAGTGCTATTTACAACTGAAAAGGCGGCGCAAGACCCGACTCGTATCAGAACAATTCTGTAAAAACGTGCAGCAAAAGACCGTGAATACAAAAAGAGGCTAATCAGCCTTTTGCTGCACAGCATTTATTTCACCAGCAGCATGCGCTGTGATGCCGACACCGACGCACCGTCCATCCGACAGAAATAAACGCCCACCGGCATTCCATGCGCCTCCCAGACAAACCGGTGCGCACCCGCAGACAGATAGCCGTCATGCAGCCGTGCCACGCAGTGTCCGCGGATATTCCAGACCGTAATATCAACCGGCTCCGACTTTTCTACAGACACCCGGATCACGGTTGCCGGATTGAACGGATTCGGATAATTGTCGATCAGCGCACACATGCCGCCGGGCGCGGATTCCACACTTTGAACGGCGCTGACGGCCTCTTCCACCAGCACCGGCCGCACGGGCTGGTCCAGATCGGACCGCCAGTCATTGCTGTATACCCGGTCCGCCATTTCCGCCACCGATGCCAGCCAGATATCTTTGCGCACCCGATTGTCCGCAGGAAAGCCCCACTCCTCGATCGTGAACCAGTCGTCCGGCTCGTGATTGGCCGGATTGTCGGGAAACGCGGTCCGATAATCCGGGTTCACCGATTGCGCATAACAGCGGTCCGGATTCATACGCACCCAAAGTCCGGCGGTATGCCAAAACCCGTCCCAGGCCTGATGAATATGCGGTTTACTGTCCGCCGCCTGTACATGATCATAGCGCGAAAACACCAGCATCACTTTCAGGCCGGACTGATACTCGCCGATCAACGGATAATTGTCCACCGTGGTCCGGTACTCCCACCAGGCATCCGCCTCCCGAGGCTTGGCCACATCCGCAGGCCAGTCCTGCAGGGTAAACACACCGTTGTCCAGCAGCGCACGCGTCAGAGCGCGCGAATAACAGCGTTTGCCCCACAGGGTCGGATTCTTGTCCGGCGCCATGATATATTCCGGTTTGGAATCCGTTCCTTTGAAATACGGCCGGCCGTCATTGCCCTCCGGCCCGTACCAGTCCAGGGTCGAATAATCCACCTGCACCGTATCCGGGCTATAGTCCGCCTCATTGAAAAACGGATTGCGCACTTTGCTGGACTGACGCGGCGCGCCCTCGAAATGGCCGAGTTCCAGGGGATACATTTCGTCGCGGGTGGGGTTTTCGCGTCCGATGAAATAATCCACAGCCGGCAGTTCATGCCCGAAATACGCCAGCACATTGGTGCCCATCACCCCGGCGTGCGACGAGGCAAACAACCCCAGATTGCCGGTAAGCACCGTCATGTCGGTGTAATCATCGATATAAAGTCCGGACGTGTCCGGCATTTGGCCGGCGGCAAACCGGATGACATCGCGCAGCGCGGCCAGACAATCCGGTCCGCCGTAATCGTATTCGCCGTCACTCTGCATCCCGGTTGCCGCGTCCCGGCGTCCCGGCCACAAATACGACACCGTCACCGCGCCGATGCGCCGCGTATCGTTCACCCGGTGAAATTCGTTATACATGACAAACCAGGTGGACACCTCAACAACCACCGGCGCCCCCTCGGAATAGCGCGGGGTGTCCGGCATTTCAAGGCGCACCGCAATATGACCGATATCCTCTGTATGTACAAACGTATAATGGATTTCCCCCGCCGCCTGTCCGCGAACGGCAAAACCGCCTAAACCAATAACAATCACCCCCAGAACACAACTGTAAAAATTCCGCATATCCGCCTCCGTATGAACATGAACATTCAACAGATTAAACGCACGGCACGCGGTTTTATTGTAAAGGAACGCGGGAAAAAGGCGACAGGTTTTTACAACCAATGCGTTAGCCTGGATTTCTTCAGCGTGGTTCCCTCAGCAGCTCCCACATGGGCTGATCGATCATCGGCAGGATGCCATTTTTCAATACCCTGAACCCGAATGTTTCATACATCGCGACATTGTCTCTGGTTTCGGTTTCCAGATAGATGGGAATTCCAGCTGAATCGCTTTGCTCGATCAAATGCCGCAGCATTTTTCCGCCGTAACCCTTTCCCTGATGAGCCGTGGATACACCGATGATAAAGAGATAGAGAAACTCTTTGTTTTTCATATGCTGTTTGCGATCCTGATCCAGCGGTTTGAACACAGGCGCCATTTTTCTCCCGACATGGGTCCCCATTCTCATCCCGGACAGAAAAGCGCCGCTCAACAGCATGCGCCAGGGTGTCATGTTCGAATGACTCCCCGGGACATAAGCGGCAATGCCTTCCAGGTTGTCCGACGGCGCATAGACCTCGCCGTATTTGTAACAAAACCGCACCGGTGTTTCAAAACAGGCGCGGAATTTTGCTTCCAGGTTTGCTTCTCCTTCAAATATCTTGTTCCAAAGCGGATCGAACTGGAACGCATCGGCCAGTACAACACCGGCTTTAGGAATGTCTTTTTTCTGAATCTCATAAAGCATGTCGTTATCCTGTCGCTTTTTCACATCAATCATTTATATTTCTCGGATCAAATGAGTTCAATACCCTGCACTTGCCATTGTTTTCTGTTAAAATTGCCAATTTAAAATATATAGATAAAATTACCCGATTGCAATCGGCAGCCGCCGGTTTAGCGTTTATGTTGTTGTTCATAAATATTGATCCAGTCTTGAACCGATATTTTGCTCATCAGCACACCGACAAGTTTAAACGGAATCACACCCAGCCTTTTAAAGCGAATACAGCTCTTGCCCATATCCAGCTTGTAGCGGCTGTGCTTTGCATATTCCGTCTTAAACCACTCCAGCAGCTCCGGTATGACATATAACCCCATGTGATATAAAGCAATATAGTTTTTTTGCAAAGCAAGATGAACAAACAGCAGCGGCTGATCCGGCGATACATGGTATCCTGCGGGATAAAGCCGATGCGGGACCTCATATCCGATCATACCGTAGCTCGTAGTTTCCTCAAATCCCTCCGAACAGTACGTACCCGGGTACGTACTGTCAGAGACTGCCGGGATCGATATCTTAGAGGATACAAAAGCAACACACTCAGCAAAGCATAAAACAAAAGAATGATTTAAAAACAAACAATTCATAAAAATTAGAGATAATCAGTTGAATATCTCGTTCAACACCACATCCTCCGGTTTGGGCGTCAGCAGACTGACCCCAACCAGTGACCCCACTGAAAAGAAGAGACAGATAAAAATAGACGGAATGCCCCAGGGATCGCCGTCTATAATAATACCCGGCGTTGCAAAGGGCGCAATGAATTCGAAAAACAACGCCAAACTGGCTCCCAATACAATCGAGGTGATCCCGGCTGCTTTGGTCGCCCGTTTCCATGACAATGCAGCCAGTAAAACCGGTGTAATCGAGACCCCGTACAGGGTATAGGCAAAATAGGCGTATTTTAATACGGAAATGGGTTTATTCAAAACCGTGGGTATAAACACCATAGCAAATGCACAGATTCCTAAAACCAGAACCAGTATTTTTTGTGTGATAATTTTCCGGTGTTCCGGCAGCTTTTTATGAAATGTTTTATCCACAATATCACGCATGATATTGGTCGTCGGCGACAACAGGAAATTCATACCCGTGGACACCAGCACGGCCCAGGCCGCTGCCAGCAGCAGCAATCCGACCGGCGCGGGCACCATGTTATTGGCCGCCAGAATGACAATCGAGGCGGGATCGATATCCTGGCCCCAGAATTTAACAGCGGCAAAAATGGCAATGACCACCACAACCACCTCGACCACAATAGTACCGATAATCCACAATCCGGCTGCGGTCCGGGCATCACCGGGTTTTTTTGCCGAATAAAACTTTTGATACATGGACTGTTCGCCCATCAGCAGCATCAGAGTCGCAAAGAAAAATCCGAACGCCTTTAATGCCGGATATTCGCCGAAATCCGAGCTGAACAGCTCAAAATGACCCGCTGGCAGCACCGCGTGCGCCTGTTCCAATCCCCCGGCATTCATAATGACAAACGGCGCGGATACAATACAGGCCACGACGATCAAAATACCATTGTACAAATCTGTATGCGCCACAGACACCATGCCCGCCAGCGCGGTAAATATGATAATAAAAAATGCGCTGATCGCCTGACCGGTCGCAACCGAGATATCCCCGTTCGTTACAATATTCAAAATATAGCCGCCCGCCCGGTACTGATAACTGACAATCGTGGTAAAAGCAATGATAATGGCAATAGAGCCAAACAATCTGGCAAATTTACCATAGCGGACGTGCAGAATATCGCCGACGGTGTACTGTCCGAATGTTCGGATCTTGGCCGCCAAAAAATAAATAACAAGGATACCGGCCCACGCGCCGGCAGGCATCCAGAGCGAGCTGAACCCCGCCTTGAACGCATACTCGGCGCCGGCAATAAACGTCCCCGAGCCGATCCATGTGGCAATCAGAGTGAATACCATCACATGGATGGACAGAGAGCGTCCTGCAACCATATAATCATCATGACTCTTGATCTTTCTGGATCGATGAATATTAATGCCAAGCAGAATGAGAAAATAGACCAGAATAACGATTAAATGCCAGTACATAGGTTCTCCCGGTTTTTTACGCGTGACTGAACAATTTTTTGAAATTAAGCGATTATTCCTGTAAAATCAAAAGGATTTTTTAGTTTTTTGCCCCGCGGACATTGGGAGATTCGGGATTGAGGAATCGTGAATCGGAGGGACGGCGAGTATTGCAGGATATTGACTTGACCTATGATAGCAATCCGTGCAAATCCGCGTACCCTTCCAGCACCGAAATTGTGGTGTGAAACGAACTATGCGTCGCGCCCCGGGGACGTTCACAATTCCAGCCCTGATCGTTCATTTGCATGGTGAACAAATATTCCAGCATACGGTGCATGCGGGGATCGTCAATCTGAAAATAACACAGCATTCGCCTTGTTTCCAGGTCTTCCAGTAATTGATACCGCCGTCTTTTTCGTAAAATCCTTTGTCCAGCAGCACCCGGCAGGCTTTCTGCAGCGCCGGTTCCGGTCCCGCCCCCAGCCGCTTCAACAGCAGCAGGGTGTAAAACGTCGACGTCCATTTGGGCGAATACAGAGCCTGGGACCAGGTTCCGGTTTCATCCTGAAGCTCCAGCAGCTGCCTGTCCCAGCCCGCTTTAAGGATTCTCCGCTGTTCGCGCTGCACATCGGGTTCCGGGGCATCGGTCAAATCCCGCAGAACCTAATAGCGGATCGAAGGATCGCCCTGCAGCAGCCAGTCAATTTGCTCTTTAAACATTTCCAGGGTCACAACAACCCTCTTTGTAATAGGCGCCAGGGGCACATTGATTTTTTGTTCAAAGCATGTATACGCTTATTCCTGCCAATATTCGGGTTTATCCAACATCTCTGCACAGCGAACCCGGCCGGACACCCGGCCGATCACACCCGGCTGCAGCTCCTGAACCATCCAGGCATCCGCGTCTTTGTCCGGGATCGGATAAGGTGCCTCAAATCCCTGCACGCCCGCCGGCTTGAACCCGTGACGCGGATAATACTCCGGGTGTCCGAGCACAAACACCAGATCGACATCGGACCCGGTCAGCAACTGCAGTCCGCGTTCGATGAGCTGGCCGCCGATCCCCTGTTTTTGATACTCCGGAATGACCGCCAGCGGCGCCAATATGGATACAACAGCGCTCTGCGGACCGTTTTCCAGCCGCCCGGCGGTGAAAAAAATATGACCAACGGCTCTGTCTCCATCAAATGCAAGCAGGGAGCAAAGCGGCCTGGCGCTCGCATCTGCCAAAAGATCGTTTACGAGATTGGCCTCTTCGTCCTCCCCAAAGGCTCTTTTTTCGACCCATAACATGTTTCCAGTATCCGAATCTGTGGTTTCACGAATCTCCATGGACACTCCTTTTTGCGATTAATAAATTCAATATATCTATCGAAACGGAAAACTCTGTTAACACGGCCGCTTTTCCGGAAACTGTTTCATGACTGAATTTTCAAATATATAGTTCCAAACAATTAAAACTCAGATTTTCTGTAAACATATTTAGAATTGTGTTTCCCTGCAGCAAAACGTCTTATTTTATTTTTCTAAAGATAAAGCACATGTTCAGCACCCTCAAAAATAACCATTTCCGATGCGCTGGTGCCCAGCTTTTCGGCCACCCGTTTCGAAGCGATATTTCCCGGACGGATCAGAGATATGAGCCTTTTCCTGCCTAATATGTTCGTTCCGTACTCTTTGCATGCCCCGGCTGCTTCTGTTGCATAGCCGTTATTCCAATACCTGCGCATGATCCGATAGGATATCTCTGTCTCCGCCGTACCTTCAATCTTCTGTTAGAGTACTCCGGCGATGCCCAGAAATTCTCAATCCACTTTATTCAGGACTTTCCAGAAACAGTAATCGTATTCTGAATAATTTTTGAGAATCTTTTCAAGCATGTGTTCGGTTTCCAGATAGGTCTGCACCACGCTCAACGCAGATCAAACCGGTCCAGATTCATAACCTTGTTCCACACATCAACAAAATCATTTACAAATTTTTGATCATCACTCGCATAAACTTCCGCCAAAGCCCGCAGCTGCGAGTTTGAGCCAAAAACGAGATCGACACGCGTGGCCGTCCATTTGACCGCACCGGTTTTGCGATCACGTCCCTCGTACACATCTTTGTCTTTTGATGCCGGTTTCCACTCGGTAGACATATCGAGCAAATTAATGAAAAAATCATTGCTGAGCGTTTCCGGCCGGTTGGTGAACACACCGTGCGCTGATTGTTCAAAGTTGGCGTTCAGCACGCGCAGTCCGCCGAGAAGCACGGTCATTTCGGGCGCCGTCAGGGTCAGCAGCTGCGCGCGATCGATCAGCAGCTGTTCCGCAGGTACGGCATATTTTGCTTTCGTGTAATTGCGGAATCCGTCTGCAGCCGGCTCGAGTACGGTAAAGGATTCGACTTTGGTCTGTTCTTGCGATGCATCCGTGCGCCCCGGGGTAAACGGCACCGTCACATCCTGTCCGGCATTCCGGGCCGCCTCTTCCACGCCGGCACATCCGGCGAGAACGATCACATCAGCCAGCGATACTTTTTTTCCGCCGGACTGTTCGTTATTAAATGTTTGCTGTATATCCTCCAGCTTTTTGATCGCCGGCATGACCGGCTGGTTCACCGACCAGTCCTTTTGCGGCGCCAGCCGGATGCGCGCGCCATTGGCGCCGCCGCGTTTGTCAGAGCCGCGGAACGTCGATGCCGACGCCCAGGCCGCCGACACCAGTTGAGCTACAGAGAATCCCGACTTGAGTATCCGGTTCTTGAGCTCGGCAACGTCCTCATCATCGATCAGCTCGTGATCCACCGTCGGAACCGGGTCCTGCCAGAGGAGTTCCTCTTCCGGCACTTCCGGCCCCAGGTAACGCGAGCGCGGACCCATGTCACGGTGCGTCAGTTTGAACCAGGCGCGGGCAAAGGCATCTGCAAATTCCTGCGGATTCTTGTGGAAGCGTCTGGCAATGGGCTCATAAACCGGATCCATGCGCAGCGCCATATCCGCCGTGGACATCATAGTCGGCACCTTTTGTTCCGCATCATGCGCGGCGGGCGCCAGATCTTTATCCTTTAAATTTTTAGGCGACCACTGCCAGGCTCCGGCGGGACTCTTGGTGAGTTCCCATTCGTACCCGAACAACATATCAAAATAACCCATATCCCACTGAATCGGATTCGGTGTCCAGGCGCCTTCCAGACCGCTGGTGATGGTATCATCGCCTTTACCGCTGCCGTGACGGCTCTTCCAGCCCAGTCCCTGCTCTTCGATAGCAGCTGCTTCGGGTTCAGGTCCCACATGCGCGGGATCGCCGGCGCCGTGGCATTTGCCGAACGTGTGTCCCCCGGCCACCAGGGCCACGGTCTCTTCATCGTTCATCGCCATACGCGCAAAGGTCTCGCGAATATCCCGACCTGAGGCCACCGGGTTCGGTTCGCCGTTCGGACCTTCCGGATTCACATAGATCAATCCCATCTGCACCGCGGCGAGCGGATTTTCAAGATCACGGTCCCCGCTGTAGCGCTTGTCGCCCAGCCATTCGGCTTCCGATCCCCAGTATACGTCTTCTTCCGGCTCCCATACATCCTCGCGTCCGCCGGCAAACCCGAATGTCTTGAATCCCATAGATTCCAGAGCGCAATTGCCGGCCAGAATCATCAGATCGGCCCAGGAAATTTTACTGCCATATTTCTGCTTGATCGGCCACAGCAACCGACGCGCTTTGTCCAGATTGGCATTGTCCGGCCAGCTGTTCAGCGGCGCAAACCGCTGGGTACCGGACCCCGCGCCGCCACGACCGTCACCCATACGATAAGTACCGGCGCTGTGCCAGGCCATACGGATAAACAACCCGCCGTAATGACCGTAATCCGCCGGCCACCAGTCCTGCGAATCGGTCATTAAAGCGTAAAGATCCTGTTTTATGGCATTCAGGTCCAGTTTCTTGAATTCCTCAGCATAGTTAAATCCCTCGCCCAGGGGATTGGACAGCGTTGAATGCTGATGCAGAATGCTCAGATTCAACTGGTTCGGCCACCAGTCCCGGTTTGTCATACCGCCACCGCTGCCCCGCTTTGCGACCGCGCCCGTTACCGGACATTTTTTATGTTCACTCATTATATCTCCTCCTTTATGTTATTCATATCTAACATTGTGCTGTCGTTGCAGCCGTTGAACAACCGGTTTTCTGAACAGCCTTGGATGTCAAACAATTCATGAGTATACCGGCAAGACCGCCGACATAATTCTTATAACACCCTCTTTTCTTTTTCCATTTCGCTAATTTCTAGAGAATTCTCAATAAAACCAAAACTACGGGTAGCAATGCATCATCGAAACCGCTATCCTCTATGCCGGCAAGTTCGACTATTGTTTCCTGTTTTGGTCATTTTTTCAAGTTCATTATTTACAATGAAACGTATTTTCAAACCCCTTGTAGTGAAGACCTGACGATTTATTATAAATATTGTATTTAACATCAAGTCTTAAGCCGGGCTGGTGCATTAAACATTGCTTCAAATGCACTCCTCTCATTCTCCCGTAAAACCTTGAAACGGGCAGCAAAACAGGTGCTTCGGATGAGAAAACAACAGACAGGCCAGAGAACGCGAAAAAGTTTTGCAAAGAGTTCCAAAACGAACAGGTTTGAAACCAGGGCAATGGAATTAACAGAGGGAAGAATTAAAAAGAGAATCCTTTCGCCTATAAACAAAAACAGGAGGACCCGTATGGATCCTCCTATTAATGCGGGGCCGAACCCGACTTGCGCGACCTTCCCGAGCATCGGGATGTGCTAACCATTCTTTTGCTCGATTATTTCTTTTAACACTTTCTTGTTCCTGATCGCTTTTAACTCCTTCTCGCGTTTTACTGCACTCGATCTGTCCGGCAATTCTTCATAATAAGCAAGCCGCCAGGGACCCTTACCACGGGTATATTGCGATCCACCACGATTATGACGCTTTATTCTTTCTTTAAGGTTATTCGTTTGTCCAATGTAGTAAACCCCCTGAGCGTTTTCTAAAATATAAGTATAATACATAGACCCCCTTTTTTAGCCTAACAAAAAAAGGAGGACCGTTGGGGGTCCTCCTTCGGGCTGGGCCGAACCCGACTTGCGCGACCTTCCCGAGCATCGGGATGTGCTAAACAGCTGCGCCCGCACCAATGAAAATATCTCTTCACTATAAACAAAAATAGGAGAACCAAAAAATGATTCTCCTATTAATGCGGGGCCGACGGGACTTGAACCCGCGACCTCCGGCTTGACAGGCCGGTGTGCTAACCAACTGCACTACGACCCCGTATATGAAAGCTTGAAAAAATAGTAAATATTCTATCCAATCGCAAGCTTTTTTTCCGCAGTGGGCGATACTGGATTCGAACCAGTGACCCCCTGCTTGTAAGGCAGGTGCTCTGAACCAGCTGAGCTAATCGCCCAAAGACTTTTTGGGTTTCAGCAAAATTGCAATCGGAACAAGCACACAATACGCAATCACCAGTAGAATCGGCGCGACCGTCAGCGCTGCGGCACTGTTGGTGGAACCCTGCGCCATAATCACATAGCCCGCGACTAACAGCAGAACCGCGATACCAAATATCACATAATTCCGCGTTCCGAGCGCCTTATTCTGTTGTGTTTTTTTCTTTGCCATAAGTCAACCCATCATTATTCAGTTTGTTAATTTAATTATAATTTTTATCCCAGTCAAGATTTTTTACTTGATAGGACAAAATATGTTTCCGTTTTTACATGATAAACAACATTTCCTGGTATTTGGGCAGCGGCCACTCGGCATCCGGAACCAGTCGTTCCAGTTCATCCGCGGGCTTTCGCACAGTTTCCAGAGCATCCACCAGCTGATCAGCAACAAATCTGGCCTGCTTCGACAGATCATCGATCGTATCCGCCTTGCGGCGTATTTCCTTCAATTGCTTCACGCCGTTCATCAACAGATCAATCTGTTCAGACATCGCCTTGAGCAGCTTTTTCTGCGGCTCAATCGATACACCGGCAATCACCTGTTCCACCTGCACCAGTGAAGCTACGGTCTGCGCCAGCTGGTTCTGATAGTTCAGCGCAGCCGGAAGCACCCGCGTCTCGATCAAATCGCAAAACGCTTCGGCTTCGATCTCCAATGTGGTGATATATTGTTCCAGTTTGATGTTATAGCGGGCGCGAATTTCCTTTTCGGTAAACACTTTTTGGTCTATCAGCATCTTGATATTCTTGAGATCCACCAGAGCATCCAGAGCATATCCGGTGCGCTTGACATTCGGCAATCCTCGTTTTTCTGCTTCGTTTTCCCAGGCACGGTCGTAATTGTTGCCTTCAAAACGAACAGTCTCGGTTTCCCGCACCGACTGCTGCAGGACCGCCAGCACAGCATCGTTCAAATCGGCCCCGCCCTGCATTTTGGTTTCGATCTGATCGCAGAGATTGTGACTGGATTCAGCTACAGCAGCGGACAACACCGTATTGGCCAGAGACACAGAGGCGGAAGAACCCACAGCGCGGAACTCAAATTTCTGTCCGGTAAACGCAAACGGCGAGGTGCGGTTGCGGTCCGTGTAATCGCGAAAAATCGACGGCAGGTTGCTGACGCCGAGATCGATAATATAATCCTCGGTTTTGCGACTTTTACGCCCCTCTTTGAGGTCATCCAGAATGGTGTTCAGGCGTTCGCCCAGGAACACGGACATAATGGCCGGCGGCGCTTCGTTAGCGCCCAGACGGTGGTCATTGCCGGCGGATGCCACGGACATGCGCAGCAGATCGCCGTATCGGTGCACCGCCTTTAATGTGGCAATCAGAAAAAACAGAAACTGCAAATTTTTCTCCGGGGTATCGCCCGGATCCAGCAGATTCCGGCCGTCCGAATCCTGCATGGACCAGTTGTTGTGCTTGCCGCTGCCGTTGATGCCGGCAAACGGTTTTTCGTGCATCAGCACCGCCAGACCGTGACGATTGGCGACTTTTTTCAGCACTTCCATCATGATCTGGTTGCGGTCGGCTCCCACATTGCTCTCTGAAAAAATGGGCGCGACTTCATATTGATGCGGCGCCACTTCATTATGACGCGTTTTGGCCGGAATACCGAGTTTATAGTATTCTTCCTCCACGTCCTGCATAAACGCCAGCACCCGTTCCTTGATGGCGCCGAAATAATGATCGTCCATCTGCTGACCTTTGGGCGGCTGAGCGCCCTGCAGGGTGCGGCCGGTGATCTGCAGATCCGGACGCAGATTGTAAAAAGCCTTGTCGATGAGAAAATATTCCTGTTCCGTACCCAGGGTAGTAGTCACCCGCGTCGCAGATGTATTGCCGAACAGCCGAAGCACCCGCAATGCAGCGTCATTGATCGAATGCATGGAACGAATGAGCGGCGTCTTTTTATCAAGGGCTTCGCCGGTATAGCTGATAAACACAGACGGCACACACAAAATCCCGCCCTTGGGGCCTTCCATAATGAACGCCGGACTGGAAGGATCCCACATGGTATAGCCGCGCGCCTCAAACGTAGACCGGGCGCCGCCGCTGGGAAACGATGATGCGTCCGGTTCGCCCTGAACCAGATGATTGCCGCGAAAGCGTTCCACCATATTGTTGCCATCCAGTTCCAAAAACGCGTCATGCTTTTCTGCTGTCAGACCGGTCTGCGGCTGGAACCAGTGCGTAAAATGACTAACCCCCTTGCTGATGGCCCACTCTTTCATGGCATGCGCCACGCTGTCCGCAATAGTCATGTCCAGTTTAAAGCCCTTACGGATGGTGTCACACAGTTTGCGATAGACGTCCTTGGGCAGACGTTCACGCATGACACGGTCGTTAAAGGTGTTTTCTTCAAACTTGCTGGTTATACTGACCGTAGCAAGCTGAAGGGGCGGCATGCGGTCCACACCCATACGCAGCAAAATCTGTTGACGTGAATTTGAAACCAACGGTGTTTGACTCATTAATGACTCCCTCTTTATTTCAGTGCCGCTGTAGATTCGGATATTGAACTCGGAATTTTCCTGTTTTCCAGGGATACGACGGGGTACATGATTAGACATTTTAATAAAATATAATCATTTTTTTATAAAGTCTCAACAGCAAAAGCCATCCCCGAAAAGAATCACAACCTCTCTCCCGCCCCTCTTTTCAATGGCTGAGATTATCCATGCGTCACTCTGTTTCATTCAATAAAAACACGCCCCTGAAAAGCGTGCCATGCCCGGGGAGGCATGGCACGCGTATGAACGTTAACGGATCAACGTCATCTGACGTGTATCGTTGAACGATTCGGAGGTTAATTGGTAAAAATAAACTCCGCTGGCAACCGGCTCGCCAGTCTGGCTGGTTGCATCCCAGACGATACGGTGCTCACCGGCGGACAGGCTGCCGGACACAAGCGTGTTGACCAGCCGGCCCTGAATGTCATAGACCCGAAGATCAATATTTTCCTGACTCGGCAGATTAAAGGAAATCGTGGTCACCGGATTGAATGGGTTCGGGTAATTTTTGTTCAGCTTGAAGGATTCAGTCAACAACTGATCTTCTACCGAGGTAACGGACAATCCGGAAACTTTGATAGTTACAGGTCCGTAAAGCTTTGATGTTCCGTCCAGATTCACGGCTTCCAGCCGGTAAAAATACTCACCGTTCTCAGCGACCTGATCCTTGTAGACATAAGAACTGCCTCGATGATCAAATAGAGAGGACAAAATCATCTTTTCATTCAGTTTAACAAACCCATCATTGTGTTTTGTACTTCGGTATACATTATAACCCGCATGATCCACTTCGGATTCAGCAGTCCATCTGACATGCACCAGGTCATTTTCAACGTCTGCTGCTAATTGCGACAATACAACAGCAATAGGGCTGCCGGTGAACTGAACGCCATAGTCTTCGACCTCCCCGTAACCGCCGCGCCCTTCTGAATCGACTGTGTTTTCAACGGCCGCAAGATTTTCAGCGCCAAGCACAGTCGATGCTTCTCCTGTGGTATTGTTGGTCTGTACAGTAGCCCCGACCGCCTGCAGACGAAATCTGAAAAATACGGTTTGATCCTCAACCACAAAGGATTCATTCGGCACGATAAATTTTGTATTATAGACCGTCTCGGTCCCGTGATTAAAACTCGTATTGATGATATCCTCCTGATCGTCCCGAAAATCCCCGTCACCGTTATAATCAACCCAGGCGCGCAGAACAGCATCTTTTCCGGATTGATTAAAAACGTTTACACTCACCTGCATGGTCTTGCCTTTTTGAAAGCTCATAATATAGTTATTGAACGCCAGCTCGACACCGTTTTCTTTGAATGTTACTCCATCTTCATCATCATTGCCGTCAAGCGCGTCGTCACCGCCGGCGCAAAAACCGTCTTCCTGCTGTTCTGTTTCATTGTCCACTGTGCCGCCCAGTCGGATTCTGTTCTGATCCATCACATTATACGCCGGAGGCGTGCCCGTGGCGTCACCGTAATCATATTCACATTCAATGAGCACATCAAAATCTTTATAGCCCATGGTTTGAGATTCATTATCCTGCCAGACATTGGTGTGTATATCAAAAGAAAAAGCGCCTTCAGTCAGGGTAAAAGATGCTTCCCAGCCCTGTGCCTGATTATCGTCTAACGCCACCCAGGCAAACGAAGCATCGTCACTTGAGACGCGTTTGCTACCATTGACCTTAATATAGACCTCATCTCCGCTTTGAACCTGAACATATTCACCCTCTGTCATCTTAACATAAACATACATGACCTGGTCCGCGCAATCATAACGCAGATACAATTCACCCAGCTTTTCCTTGCCCCAGGCTTTTAAAAGATCAACGGCATAGTCATCAGATGTCCATTCCGAAACATCTCCATTTACAACAGCTTCACCCTCGTTGGGAACCACCTGTGCCTGCACCGCCGTCACAAACAGTATCAGAGCAAATAGTATAATCGCTTTTATCTTCATATCCGTAACCTCCGAGCAACCTCTACTCTATTAAAGGATTCAACAAGGAGACCCTAACTCCATTGCTCCCGTCTATTAGAGACAGGGTTACTATAACAGAAAGAACGTATATTTATTCCTCTTATTTGATAAAAGCAAAAGGGTATGGACCGGCAGGGGGGCAAAAAAAAAGCTCCTGATCGTCATCAGGAGCTTAAAGTGGCGCCTCCCAGAATCGAACTGGGGACACACGGATTTTCAGTCCGTTGCTCTACCGACTGAGCTAAAGCGCCACATAGAAATGTAAAGATAACAAAATCTGATAAATAGTCAAGAAATTTCTTGATGATTTTAACTTTTTTTCAAAACGAAATCAAATGTAATTCATTGTAATGTGAACAAGTTGCGGTCGTTTTCATCCTTGCATCTCTTCTTTTTTTTAACTAATTTTAAACTGCAGATTAACGTAATTAACCTCGGGATCTCTTTTACTATAACAACAACTTGTTTGACGGAGGAAATATATGTCAAGACAAATGGTAACCATAGACGGCAATGAAGCGGCCGCCTATGTAGCCCACAAACTCAACGAAGTGATAGCAATCTATCCGATCACGCCGTCTTCCCCGATGGGAGAATGGGCTGACGCCTATTCTGCGGCGGGTCAAAAAAACATTTGGGGTACGATTCCCCAGGTGACTGAGATGCAGAGCGAAGGCGGCGCTTCCGGCGCTGTTCATGGCGCACTGCAGACAGGCGCTCTGACGACGACATTCACCGCGTCCCAGGGCCTGCTATTGATGCTTCCCAACATGTTTAAAATTGCAGGCGAATTAACTTCTACGGTTTTTCACGTATCGGCCCGAAGTGTGGCCACTCATGCCTTGTCGATTTTCGGTGATCACAGCGATGTCATGGCGACCCGCTCTACCGGCTGGGCCCTGCTCGCCTCCAACTCGATCCAGGAAATTATGGATTTTGCCCTGATCGCACAAGCCGCAACTCTGGAAGCGCGCGTGCCGTTTATTCACTTTTTCGATGGATTCCGGTCTTCACACGAAATCCAAAAAGTCGAGCAGCTGACTATGGATGACCTGAAAGCCATGATCAACGATGAAAAAGTTTTTGAGCATCGTATGCGCGGCCTGAGCCCGGAAAACCCGAAAATTCGCGGTACGGCACAGAATCCGGATCTGTTTTTCCAGGCGCGTGAAACTGTGAATCCGTATTATCAGAACTGCCCGGAAATTGTACAGAACGCCATGGATCAATTCGCCGGACTAACAGGACGCCAGTATCATCTGTTTGATTATTATGGAGATCCGGAAGCCGAACGCATTATCATGCTGATGGGATCCGGCGCTGAATCTGCTCAGGAAGCAGTCGAGTATATGAACAACCAGGGCGAACAAGTCGGTATGATCAAAGTACGCCTCTACCGTCCGTTTTCCATAGAGCATTTGCTTTCAGCTCTGCCTGAAACCGTCAAAAGCCTCTCTGTTCTGGATCGCACCAAAGAGCCGGGCGCACACGGCGAACCGCTTTACAAAGATGTTCTGGCCGGCTTGTCCGAAGCGCATGCCGAAGGTAAACTTGACAAGCTGCCCCGCATCGTGGGTGGACGTTACGGACTTTCTTCAAAAGAGTTTACACCCGCTATGGTCAAAGGTGTGTTTGATAATCTGAAAGAAAAAACCCCGAAAAACCACTTTACGGTCGGTATCCATGACGACGTCACACATACCAATCTCGATTTCGATCCCGAATTTTCCACCGAAAGTGACGATGTCATCCGCGGTATTTTCTTTGGTCTGGGCTCTGACGGCACCGTCGGCGCCAACAAAAACTCGATCAAGATCATCGGAACGGAAACCGACAATTATGCCCAGGGTTATTTTGTTTATGATTCCAAAAAAGCCGGGTCGGTGACAAAATCACACCTGCGTTTTGGACCGAAAACCATTCACTCGACTTATCTCATCAATAAAGCCAATTTTATCGGCTGTCATCAGCAGTTTTTTCTGGAACGCTTTAATGTTCTGGACAATGCAACGGACGGCGCAACATTTCTGCTGAATACACAGGCTGGCCCTGACGAAGCCTGGGACACACTTCCCAAGCCGGTACAGGAAGATATCATCAATAAAAACATTGACTTTTACGTCATCGACGCGTACGAAGTCGCCAAGAAAACCGGCATGGGTGCGCGCATCAACACGATCATGCAGACCTGCTTCTTTGCCATTTCAGGTGTATTGCCGCGTGATGAGGCTATTCAGTATATTAAAAACGCCATCAAAAAAACATACGGTAAAAAAGGCGAAAAGATTGTACAGAAAAACTTTGATGCTGTAGATCAGACGCTTGAACATCTGCACAAAGTAGATGTGCCTGGCAAGGTGACCAGCGATTCCGACATTCCGCCGATCATTCCGGAACACGCCCCGGAATTTGTTCGCACGGTCGCTGAAAAATCCCTGACCAACAAAGGTGATGAGGTTCCGGTGAGTGCATTTACCTGTGACGGTACATTTGACACCGGTACCACGCAGTATGAAAAGCGAAACATCGCTCTCGAGATACCGGCCTGGGATCCCGAGGTCTGTATCCAGTGCGGCAAATGCGCTCTGGTCTGTCCACACGCCGCCATCCGGCAAAAAGCCTACGATCCCAAGCATCTGGAAAACGCTCCCGAGACCTTTAAACATGCCGAGGCCCGCGGACGCAGCTTCCCGGAAGGCTGGGTTTATACCGTACAGACCGCTCCTGAAGATTGTACCGGATGCAGTTTGTGCGTCGAGGCCTGTCCCGCCAAAAACAAAAAGGAACCCGGTAAAAAAGCGATCAACATGGTTGAGCAGCCGCCCATTCGTTTCCAGGAACGTGAAAATTACGACTTTTTCCTGAATCTGCCGGAAATGGATCGGCGTGACGTTAAAGTAAGCACAGTCAAAGGATCGCAGCTGCTGAAACCCTTGTTCGAGTATTCCGGTTCCTGTGCAGGCTGCGGCGAAACCGCTTATGTCAAGCTGATGACGCAGCTGTTCGGCGACCGCATGCTGATCGCCAACGCCACCGGTTGTTCGTCCATCTACGGCGGCAACCTGCCAACGTTCCCGTACACCAAAGACGACAACGGACGCGGGCCCAGCTGGTCCAACTCGTTGTTTGAGGACAATGCGGAATTTGGATTCGGATTCCGTCTGACCATCGATAAATTTGTCGAATTTGCACGCGAACTGGTTAAAACTCTCTCATCGCAGATCGGTGACGAGCTGGTCACGGCTCTGCTCGAAGCGGATCAATCGGATGAAGCCGGTATTTACGAACAGCGCGAGCGCGTAAAAACGCTAAAAGATAAACTGAAAGACATTGACTCGCCCGATGCCAAACAGCTGATGTCTCTGGCCGATTATCTGGTCAAAAAGAGCGTCTGGATTCTCGGTGGTGACGGCTGGGCGTATGATATCGGTTACGGCGGCCTGGATCACGTTCTGGCTTCCGGACGTAATGTCAACGTGCTGGTTCTGGACACCGAGGTCTACTCGAACACCGGCGGTCAGATGTCCAAAGCAACGCCGCTTGGCGCTGTGGCCAAATTTGCCGCTGCGGGTAAACCGCTGCCCAAAAAAGACATGGGTATGATCTTTATGACCTACGGCAATATTTACGTGGCCCGCGTTGCTATGGGATACAATGACATGCAGACCCTTCGCGCCTTTAACGAGGCGGAAGCGTATGACGGACCCAGTATCATTCTGGCATATTCACACTGTATCGCTCACGGCTTTGATCTGAGCAAAGGTCTTGACAATCAAAAAGCAGCGGTCGAATCCGGACATTATCCCCTGTTCCGCTTTGATCCCGACAAGACCAAAGAAGGCAAGAATCCTCTCAAACTGGATTCCAAGGCGCCGAGTATTTCTTACGAAGATTTCGCCTACCGCGAAACCCGTTTTAAAATGCTCACCAAATCCAAACCCGAACGTGCCAAGATGCTCATCGATATGGCGCAAAAAGACGTCAAATCCAGATGGCACCTGTACGAAGAATGGGCCGCCATCGAATACGGCAACGGTAACGGTCAGGAATAATCAAACAAACAAGAGCGGCGTCTGTTCAGGCGCCGCCTTTAGGGCATTGGAAACAAAAAGAGGACAATTTTATGGATTTATCAACCACATATATGGGGCTCAAGCTAAAAAACCCGCTGGTCCCGTCAGCTTCACCGCTGTCGCGAACCGTTGAAGGCATCAAGCAGCTGGAGGATGCAGAAGCGTCCGCAGTTGTTCTGTATTCACTGTTTGAAGAACAGATCTCGTTTGAAGCCGAAGAACTGGATTTTTATCTGCACAAAGGCGCCGAACATTTTTCAGAAGCGCTCGAGTATTTCCCCCAGGAACAGGATTTTAACCTGGGACCGGAAGATTATCTGAATCACATCCGTAAAACCAAAGAGGCTGTGGATATTCCGATCATTGCCAGTCTCAACGGCGTGACCAAAGGCGGCTGGATCGATTACGCTAAAAAAATGCAGGATGCCGGCGCCGACGGTCTTGAACTGAATATTTATTTTTTATCAACAGATCCCAAGCAGACCGCACAGGACGTGGAAAACGAATATATCTCCATCGTCAAGGCTGTAAAATCCAGTGTAGATATTCCGGTTGCGGTGAAAATGAACCCCTTCTTTAGCGCACTGGGCAATATGACTCGGAAAATTGCAGATGCGGGCGCCGACGCGCTGGTGCTGTTCAACCGGTTTTATCAACCGGATCTGAATCTAAAAGAACTCGAGGTGGAACCCGGTGTGGTGTTGAGCACATCGAACGATCTGCGCCTGCCGTTGCGCTGGCTCGCCATTCTGTACGGCAAGCTGAATGTCAGTTTCGCCGGAAGTACGGGCGTGCATACCGCGCAGGACGCCTTGAAAATGATCGCCGCCGGCGCCGATGTCGCCAATCTGTGCGCAGCTCTGCTGCAAAAGGGCCCGGAACACCTGAAAACCGTTCTGAACGGCATGAACGAATGGCTCGAAGCAAAAGAATATGCTTCTCTGGATATTCTCAAAGGAAGTCTCAGCCAGAAATCATGCGCCGAACCTTCGGCGTTTGAGCGAGCCAATTATATGAAAGCGCTGAACGAGTACAAATAATAAAAAGCCGGAGGTGACCAAACCTCCGGCTTTTTACTGCTCATCTTCACCACTCTGACCGAGCAATGCACCCGGACAATCACCTGTCTCCCGCATAAAAGCTCAAACAACTTGATTGGTATTAATCTTTTTATTACCTTATCGCTGCACATGGAAGCGTTTCCATGTTTTGCATTATTTCAAAAATTTTCACAGTCTCAAGCTTAAAAATTATGAGGAGGCTCATGTATACAGTCCAGCGATACCATGTCCACCGAATCTTCCAAAATCGCTGTCCTATTTGGAAACACTGGCTTATAATCTGTACTGGAGTTGGGATCACAACTCAAAGGCGCTGTTCCGCCGCCTGGAACCGGATCTGTGGGAAGAACTGCAGCGCAATCCGGTCAAGCTGCTCGGCATGATCGACCAGGAACGCCTTGACAAACTCAGCCAAAATAACGGTTTTATCTCGTACCTGCAGCGAGTCAAAACCAATTTCGAAAACTATATGGAACGCAAAACCTGGTTCCAGCAGCAATACAGCGACAAAAAAGATGTCACCATTGCTTATTTTTCCATGGAATATGGTCTGGCCAATGGTCTGCCCATTTATTCAGGCGGTCTGGGAATACTGGCCGGGGATCATCTGAAATCAGCAAGTGATTTAGGTTTGCCTCTGGTCGGTATCGGATTGCTGTATCAGCAGGGCTATTTCCAGCAGTACCTTTCGCGTGACGGTTGGCAGCAGGAAACCTATCCAATCAATGATTTTTACAATCTGCCTACTGTGCTTGTCACAGATGACCAGGGAAATCCTTTGACGGTGGATGTAACTTATCCGGATGGTGCGGTCACGGCCCGGGTCTGGAAGATTCATGTGGGCCGGGTCGATCTGTATTTACTCGACACCAATCTCGACACCAATCCGGCCAAAACCCGCGAGATCACCGCGCAATTGTACGGCGGGGACAATGAGATGCGCATCAAACAGGAAATCATGCTCGGAATCGGCGGCATGCAGGCGTTGCGGAAGCTGGGCATCACCCCGACCGTCTGCCACATGAACGAGGGTCACTCGGCCTTTTTGGCGCTGGAACGCGTCAAAATGCTCATGCAGGAAAATCCGGAACTGTCTTTTGCGCAGGCGCGCATGGCCACACGCGGCAGCAATGTATTCACCACCCACACCCCGGTTCCGGCGGGTATCGATATGTTTGCGCCTGATCTTGTCACCCAATACCTGAAACCGCATTACAAAGATCTCGGCATTCCCGACGACGAGTTTTTAAATCTGGGCGGTGTTCAGTACCAGCAAACCGACGGCAAGTTCAATATGGCTGTTTTTGCCATCAGCATGGCCAGCACCTACAACGGTGTGAGCAAACTGCACGGAAACATAGCCCGCGACATGTGGTCCTATATCTGGCCGAATGTCTTAAAGGAAGAAGTGCCCATCGGACATATCACCAACGGCATGCATATCCGCACCTGGGTCTCCGAAGATATGTCAGAGCTGTTTACCCGTTATCTGGGACCCAATTGGTACCGAAATCCGGCTGACAAAAGTGTTTGGGAGCATGTTGACGCGATACCCAACGAAGAGTTGTGGCGCACTCACGAGCGCCGGCGTGAACGCCTGGTTGCATTCAGCCGCAAGCATCTGAGAAACCAAATGCAGAATGCCGGGGCTTCTCAGGCCGAGATCGAAGAAGCAAACGAAGTGCTGAATCCGGAAGCCCTGACCATCGGCTTTGCCCGCCGGTTTGCGGCTTATAAACGCGCATTCCTGCTGTTCAAAGATCTGGACCGCCTGCACGATATTCTCATGAACAAAGACTGTCCGGTGCAAATCATCATTGCCGGCAAAGCACACCCGCGCGACAAGATCGGTAAAGGCATTATCCGCGATATCATCAATGTCATTCGCCAGGACAATTTTCGCTCGCGCATTGTGTTTCTGGAAAACTATAACATTGATATTGCATCCGATCTGGTTCAGGGTGTTGATGTCTGGCTCAACAACCCGCGCCGCCCCCGTGAAGCCAGCGGCACCAGCGGCATGAAAGCCGGAGCCAACGGCGCGCTCAACCTGAGTGTCCTGGACGGCTGGTGGGACGAAGGCTATTATATGGACGGCAAATCCGGATGGGCCATCGGACGCGGCGAAACGTATAATGATCCGGATGAACAGGATCGAGTCGAGTCTGAAGAGCTGTATCACTTGTTGGAACAACAGGTTATTCCCGCCTTTTACGAACGCGGTCAGAACGGCCTGCCGGTGCAATGGATCGAAATGATGAAAAACAGCATCAAGATGGTCGGACCGTATTTCAACACTTACCGCATGGTCCAGTCGTACACGCATGATTATTATCTACCGGCCATGGAACAGTATGAAAAAATCAACACAGACCAGCAAAAACCGGCTGTAGAACTGGCCAACTGGTGTCAAAACATACGCGCCAACTGGGATTCCGTCAAAATTATCAGTACTAAAAAAACCAGCAGCGATATTCTAATGGGAGAATCTCTGACCATTGAAGCAACCGTTGATCTCGGAAAACTGACACCGGATGATGTCAGCGTGGAAGTGTTTTACGGATCCGTAGATGAACAGGGGTCCATTAAAAACGGACAGTTTAAAGAAATGACCGTGAACGGACAGTCCAAACACCACCATTACCGGACTGATGTGCCAGCTGACCGTACCGGCCGTCAGGGATTCACGATCCGGGTGATCCCCGTCCATCCGCTGCTCGGCAATAAATACGAAATGGGTTTGATCACCTGGCACTAAACGTTTGAGCCCACCGGCAGTACCGGTGGGCTTTTACGGATCGATAGGCCGGCATTCCAAAAAAAACGGTTTTGATGTCTGTCATTTTTTTATAAATTATAGACCAAATGACGTGAATTTTAGCAAGGAGCCGAACCATGATCGATCTGCTGCGCCGGCGGCGAAGCATCCGTGTGTTTCAGCAAAAACCTGTCGAATCCGATAAAATTGAACTTCTCAAAGAAGCCTGTTTGCGCTCCCCGACTTCACGCAACCGTCATCCCTGGACGTTTATTTTTATTACCGATCCCGAATACCTGCACATTCTCTCCAATGCCAAACCGCACGGTGCGGATTTTCTCAAGCACGCCCCGCTGGGGGTTGTAATTGCCGCGGATACTGACAAAACCGATGTATGGATCGAAGACTGTTCAATTGCTTCCATTCTTTTACAAATGACCGCGCAGTCGCTCGGACTCGGCAGCTGCTGGATCCAGATCCGCAGGCGCAAGCCGGATCACAGCGGATCGGCAAGCGATTATATCAAAGAAAAACTTGATTTGCCGCCTGAATTTAAAGTGGAATCGATTATTGCCATCGGCTATCCGGACGAAAACAAACCGGGTATTCCGGAATCAGACCTGTTAACCGACCGTATCCGAATGATATGAACCGCATGCAGAGCTCACTGAAATCGAAACACAGCTGCCGGAACCCTTTTGTATTTATATGGCTGTTATTCCTCCTTGCAAGCCCCTACTCTGCCCATGCGATTACTTATGTAGAGACCGGCACCCGGGACGGAGACGGAATCTATACGCTGTTGCGGCGATACGAACTGCCCACCACCCAACCGTACATCGAATCCTTCTGCACCCTGAATAAAGACCGTCTGGACGGCGATGACACGCTGGTTCGCGGTCAATTCTATCAAATGCCAATCCTTGTTGTCCGTTTTGACGGACAAACCATTCGTTCAACCCTGGGAATCGATGATTATGACCGGGCAAAGGAACTGGAGCGTTACAACAAACGCATGCACCTGCTGGGCCTGCGCGATGAACTGTATACGGACGACAACCGGCTCTGGGTGCCGCTGCACTGGTTTCGGGACAATCCGGAACTGAAAACACCCCAAGATTCTGATGCAGAGGACACCGGCGAATCAAATCCTGGCAAGGAATACAATTTCTCTATATTCGGACCAAAGTATTCGCGCGTGACAGTCGAAGATCAGCGGCTCAAGGACTGTATTTTTTACCTGGTCAGCGGGCATGGCGGACCCGATCCCGGCGCGATCGGCAAGCGCGGCCGTTACCACCTGCACGAAGACGAATACGCCTATGATATCACTCTGAGACTGGGCCGGGAACTGATCAAACATGGCGCCCTGGTCTATATTATTGTCCGCGACCCCGATGACGGCATCCGGGATGATGCCATTCTCAAGGGAGACCGGGATGAATATTACTGGGGCAATGAAGCCATATCCCGCTACACCATCAACCGTCTCGAAAAACGCGCCAATATTCTCAACGCGCTCAAACATAAGAACCGCTTCCGCAGCAGCAATCAATACAGCATTATTTTGCACGTCGATTCCCGATCCGGGAAAAAACGCGTGGATATTTTTTATTATTACAAGCAGAACGACCGCATCGGCAAAGCACTTGCTTTGTCCATGTACAGAACCGTACGCGACAAATACGACGAGCACCAGCCCGGTCGCGGATACAAAAGCCTGATCACCACCCGCAACCTGTACATGCTGGAACACAGCCAGGTCAACAGCGTTTACATCGAATTGGGCAACATTCAAAATCAACGCGATCAGGATCGATTCGTGCGGGCAAACAATCGTCAGGCCGTCGCCAACTGGCTCTATCTGGGCGTACTCGACTATATTGACCCCTAAGTATAAAGGACCAAACCTATGGAGTTACTCACCAGTTCACAACGCGGCAAACTGCGCGGACTCGCGCATTCCATCAACCCGGTGGCCGTTATCGGAAAAAACGGACTATCAACTGAAGTCCTGGACGCCATTGACCATTCGCTGAATGATCATGAGCTGATCAAAATCCGGTTTCTGGAGTTCAAGGATCAGAAAAAAGACCTGGTTGCAGAGATCACCCAAAAACTGCGCTGTCATTTGGTCGATCTGATCGGGCATGTGGCCATTCTGTACCGTCAGCACCCGGAAGAAGATAAACGCAAAGTGAATCTGCCAACAAAATAAAAGTAATGTTTTGCAAAAATCTTGTAAAAAACAGGACCTGACCATGCGCCCCTATATCCTGGCTGAAACCAATTGGCACCACATCAAAAACGCCAAATTTAACCTGGCAGTGCTGCCTTGGGGTGCGGTTGAAGCCCATAATTATCATTTGCCCTATTCCAGTGACGTCATTGAATCCAAAGCCATTGCTGCCGAATCCGCCCGCATCGCCTGGGAAAAGGGCGCCAGACTGATTGTCCTGCCCCCCATCCCCTACGGCGTCAACACCGGCCAGACGGATATTTATCTGGACATGAACCTCAGCCCCTCGACTCAGCAGGCCATCCTGCGTGACCTCGTAACCGTATTAAACCGTCAGGGTATTCACAAGCTGATGCTGCTCAACAGTCACGGCGGCAATGAGTTCAAACCCATGCTGCGGGAACTGGGCCTCGAGTTTCAAAACATGTTCCTGTGCACGGCAAACTGGTTCGAGGCTCTGGACCGCTCTGATTTTTTTACAAACCCGGGTGACCATGCCGAGGAAATGGAAACCAGCCTGCTGCTCTATCTGAATCCCGAACTCGTGCTTGCCAAAAAAAAATGGGGAAACGGACAAGTAAAATCGTTCAAAATTAAAGAATTCTCTGAACACTGGCTGTGGACCGAACGCAAGTGGTCCAAAATCACAGCCGACACAGGTGTGGGAAATCCCCAACATGCCTCAAAAGACAAAGGGGAGCGGTTTTTCAGAGCTGTGACAGAAAAAATCGCGGACGTCCTGTTCGAGCTATGCCGTATGGACCCGGAAAATATGTACGAATAGGTTATCTGGAAAAATATCTTGCATTCAAACATAAAAAATACTAAGTTTGGAGAGTAATGTCGGGGTTATTTGTACAGAAATACACACTGTTGACAGAGCGTGAATACATACGCGCGTGCCAACAGATTGACCATACAGGAGCCAGACGCATTGGATTCAAAAGATTAATCGATTTGGACAATTTTCAAATGTATAGCGTTTGATACATTTGACTGCATGCTAAAACAGAAAATGCAAATCATTCAAAGGAGAGATCAAATTGAAAAACATCTCTTTATGTCTTGTGCTGTTTGCCATTCTGTCTCTGTTATTGAACTGTGCCTCCAGCATCACCCACAAAGTGGGCTATCCGTCTCCCGATGAATTGTTTGTCACCCTGGGCGATGATCCCGGCAGCGAAAGCGCCACGCCGTATTCTCCGCGGGGTCAGTTGATCCACGTGGAAAAGGAGGCCTACCTGCCGATCCCCATTCTGGGCATCTTTATGAAAAGCGGAAACGCAAGCCCGCAATTTGTTTTTGACGCCAAGATCATCCCGGAGGTTGAACAGATGGGCGGCGATGCCCTAATCGGCGCGCATGTATCCTATACGCCGCAAGGTCCCTGGATTCTCGGACTGCTGGGCATGCGGCATGGCGCGATGACCGTAATCACCGGCCAGGTGGTGAACCGGCAAGGGGCACAGGCAGAGTCCGTACAGCAAACAGATGCCTTTGAACCCGAACCGGCCGACTCCGATACGGAGGCGGTGTGGGCAGACTCTCAGGATCAACAGAGGGTCGAGGATCTGTTTTATGAGATTTTAAAAATCAAACAAGGTTATTTCCTGGTCAAAGCCGATCGCCCGGAATATTTCAGCAAAGGCAAACTCTGTGAAATCGTCCGCGGCAGCAAATCCGACTATGCATCTATCGGAGAAGGCCGGGTGATCCAGACCCTGGATAACAATATTGCATTCAAAATTGTCGACGGGTCGCCGCAGGTCGGGGATCTGGTGCACACCTGCAGTAAATATCGTCTCTCGGGGGGATCAGCATCTTACCTTCGCGCATCTTTAAAGCGCCATCTCTGATTTGTTATTAATAATGAGCGCCCGGTCAGGCAAAACAGGACCCGGGCGTTTGAACTTTGTCTGTAGCGCGACAAGACGCCAGATGAAACACAATCAATGACAGCTTTGCAATAAAAGAGAACACATTATGCCCATACACAACAGCGATATTGCCGATAGTTTGTCCAAAGTTGCCGACCTGCTGGACATCAAAGGCGCCAATCCGTTCCGTGTGCGCGCTTACCGGCAGGCTTCGGCTACCATTTCCGGATTATCGCAAAACATAACCGACATGCTCGATCAGGGCAAAAACCTGAGCGACCTGTCGGGCATCGGACAGGATCTGGCCGGCAAGATTCAGGAAATCGCAGAGACCGGCCGCCTGAAACAGCTCAAAGAACTCGAAGCCGAGCTCCCGGAAGCGCTGCCGCGCATGATGCAAATGGAGAGTCTGGGTCCCAAACGCGTCAAAACCCTGTATGACAAACTGAATATCAAAAGTCTGTCCGATCTGGAAAGCGCCGCAAAATCGGACAAGATCAAGGCTCTGAAGGGATTCGGCCAGAAAACCCAGGACAAAATCCTGGACGAGTTGGAGCGTTTGCAGCAAAGCGGCGAAAAACAACGCTTCAGGTGGGCCATTGCCGAAGACTATATCAAACCCCTGCAGGATTATCTGCAGGGCATCGACGGCGTCAAACAGCTCGATATCGCCGGCAGTTATCGGCGCCGCAAAGAGACGGTAGGCGATGTGGATATCCTGGTGAGCTGGAAGCAGGATGCGGATGTCATGGACCCATTTGTCCGGTATGAAGATGTGGAGCGAATTCTGGCGCACGGCGACACCAAATCATCCGTGGTTTTGCGCAACGGACTGCAGGTGGATTTGCGCGTCGTGCCGCAGGCCGGATACGGGGCGGCGCTTCACTATTTCACCGGCTCCAAAGCCCATAATATTGCCGTGCGCAAAATGGGGGTGGACCGGGGATTCAAGATTAATGAATACGGCGTCTATAAAGGCGGCAAACGCATCGCCGGCAAAACCGAGACCGAGGTTTATGAGCAGGTGGGACTGCCTTTTATTCCCCCGGAACTGCGCGAAAACAACGGCGAGTTCAAAGCCGCCGAATCGAACGACTTGCCGGAACTGATCGACCTGTCCGATATCAAAGGCGACCTGCAGTCGCACACCACCGCCTCGGACGGCAAATTTTCGCTAAAAGACATGGCCGAGGCCGCCCGGAAAAAGGGCTACGAATACCTGGCGGTCACGGATCACTCCAAACGCGTCAGTGTGGCCGGGGGACTGGATGACAAAAAACTCGAACAGCAATTGCAGCGCATCGAAAAATTGAACCCATCGTTCGAGGATTTCCGCATTCTCAAATCCATCGAAGTAGATATCCTGGAAGACGGGTCGCTTGATCTGAGCAACGATATCCTGAAAGAACTGGATATCGTGATCTGTTCCATCCATTACAACACCCAATTGACCGAAAAACAACAGACAAAACGCGTCATCAAGGCGATGCAAAACCCGCATTTCCATATTTTCGCACATCCGACCGGCCGACTGATCGGAGAACGCGAGCCCTATAAACTGGATATGGACGCCGTAATGGACGCGGCAAAGGACAACAACTGTTTTTTAGAATTGAACGCCCAGCCCGTTCGCCTGGATTTGTCAGATACGCACTGCCGCATGGCCAAAGAAAAGGGCATCAAACTGGCCATTTCCACGGACGCGCACACCACAGACGATCTCGATCATATGCGTTTCGGCATCGGTCAGGCGCGGCGCGGCTGGCTCGAAGCGGATGACGTGCTCAACACCCACAGCTGGAACGAGCTGAAAACACTGCTGAAAAAATCATAAATCGCATCATTTGAGGCGCAAAAGAAAATTTCACCAGGAGACCCATATTATCTATCTGGCTGATTCATTCCGGGGCGGTCTGCGGTCAAAACAGTGTGAATCCTTACAAGCAAGAGCCTGTTGCCGAGACAAACAGGACACAGATCAATCGGGTTCTGAAACTTGATGCGGCCGAATCCGTATGCATATCAAACTCAAACCTGTCTGACAATGTCCGGATCAATAAATAATGAAAAAACCTGTGCTTCTGTTATGGGCGCTTTTGGGGGTCACCAATCAAGCTTTTTCGTTTGAAACAAAATACAGCGTTCAAACGCCATATGGTTGTATCATCCACGCCTATCAAACGTTCGAGTCCTTTTTGCACACCGGACAGAGCTGGCATGCATACCAGACACTTGTTCTGAGTGTCCCGCAAATTCAAGTGGTACATAATCGACAAGATTGGTTATCCGGTCATTTCTCCAGTTCTACGTAATCCTTTGCAGCGTCATGACGTATAACTTTATAATTGAACAGGACTTTTTACTCCCTCAGCACATTTGGCAGTACTGCTGCCGGACCGAACATGCAAAGTCACACATTTATGGTCAAAAACGACATGAGGTTTGGCATCCTCTTCAATGACGTTCAGTATATTATCAACGTTCCGCAATTATAGCATCGGCAGGGGATTTTGGAACGTGTCTTTTTCCATCGAGAATTATTTTAAAACGGAGATGGAATGCCGAATAACAACGAATCGCCCCGCTGTGCTATATTTGGTGTTATGTCAAGTCCATAGAAATCATCTCATCCTTGGTTAACGTTTCCCCGCCAAATATTTTTAATAACAGGGCTGCTATTGCCCAGGTAAAAATACCGGAGAGGAGACCGATCATAGGATTATGTGTGGCTACAGTTCCTAAAATAAATGCAGTTGCTGTATTACCCCAGGCATGATGTAATATGGTAATAAATATACTCTTTGTGTTATTGTAAAACCACGTATAGATGATGGTCTGCCCAATCATAACCATTGTAAAACCGGCTAAAGAAAATATTATTGAAATTATCGCTTGATTATGATAGAGAGATATTAATAACGGGTAATGCCAGATAGCCCATATTAACCCTAAAATCCAACTTGCTTTCTCGGCAGTATATTTATTTTGTAAATGACCAAGTGCAAACCCTCTCCAGCCGGGTTCTTCCATTCCACTGGTAATTATTTGGTAAGAAAAGTATATCAAAATTAATGACCAGGGAATTTCACTTTGAAAAAAATCATCAAATGACAAGCCCGTTAAAACGCCTGCCAACACAGCAAATAAATTTATACCAATGGGAATAAGCAATAGATATAAATACCACTTTATAGGGACGTTCCATTTTATTATCCGCCTCCAAAGATTTTTCAATCCATCACGTTTAAATCTCCAAAAAGTTACCAACACTGAAGCTAATAACGGTCCGTAAACACCTATTCTAAAAATAAAAAAAAGTATCATTTGTTTCGAATTATTAAAGTCCCAGGAAAACAATTTGAAAAATGATATTTCTTCATAACCCATTAAAATGGCAGTAATCCAACATAGCCATGTTATGCAATAAGTAATAATAACATAATAAAGCAATGGTTTGGTTTGAAATTTTTTCATATAGTTTGCTCCCAAATTTGGTTGGTTTTTCACAACGGTTGATGGTATGATGCGCAATGCGGGCTTCAGGGCGATCCCCTATCAAACCGTTGTTATGCTTTTTGTGCACTTGTTCAAATTACTATATTCTCCCGCATTGTGTATGACCGCGTGTTACGCCACGTTATTCTGTATCAAAATATTTTTCTATTATCTCAATGCATTCCTCGGGTTTTTCTCCAAACATCGTATGGCCCGCATCTTTTACAACTATCATTTTAGCATTAGGAAAGTATTTTATGTGTCCTTGCTGAAACTCTTCACCAATAATTTGGTTGCATTCTCCAACGATAAACAATACTTTATTTGTGTAATTTTCTAATCCGGACACCAAATCTATTTGTATGTTTCCGTTCTCATCCATTGCTTTCTTTATTATTGATTGCGACGCAACACCACTTAACCTCCAAAATGGTAAATAACCGTTGGTTATATCTTTATTACAAAAATACTTTCGCATAGGGTTGCCTTTAACATCCAAAGTGCCTATTTTGCCAAAAATATAATCTATACGACTTTGCTTGTCGGTGTTTTTCAGGTGAAGACTTTCAAAGACAATTAATGTCATTGATTTTAAAACATTCCAACCAAAGTCAATCTTGAACTTTTGCATGTATTCTTTTCCTTTTTCGCTGGTTAGCATGCCGGGTTCGGCAATGATGGCCTTGCTGACCCGCTCAGGGTATTGAGCTATATAGCCTGTGGCAAGCATGGCTCCCCACGAATGCCCAATAATATTGACTTTATCATTGGGCGCGTAATAATTAATGATATTGCCCAAGTCTTTCAATGAATTATCTAAAGAGTGTTCACCGGCATCTACTCTTGGAGATAAACCGGTTCCTCGCTGATCATAAAAAACTACAAAGTATTTTTTTGACAATTCTTTTAGCGGAAGAAGATATCTGTAATCGTTCCCGGGACCTCCGTGAATTACTATCACTGTTTTATTGGTATCATTTCCAAATGTTTCAGCATGGAAAATAACATTGTCTATTTCGATATGCGGAATTGTAGTATCCTTTTCAACGGTATAGGGCACAGAATAATCACCTCTAGTTATCAAAAACAATGTTAGTGACAACAAAATCAATAGAATCAAAAATCCTAATAAAAGCTTTCCTGCAATTTTAAATATTTTTTTCATATCCATAATTATCTGCAATTCGTCTATTTAATGTGACATAACGGTTGGCAATATGTGTCGTGCGGGATTACAAAGCGAAAACCTGGCAGTTTACCCCGGCTTTTTTTACGAGCACCATACCTTCGCAAACCGCTGAAATCCGCATGCACTATACCATTTGTTACCGTGCGTTTTTTATCTCTATTTGTAATCACAATTTAAACAATTATCTCTATGTACACTCAAACCCGAACCACAATTCTTACATTTCCATTTCTCCTCTTCAGTTTTAATAAAAAACTAACCCCTTTTCTTTGCTAAATTTAATATATTTATTGGAACACAAGTTTTTTTCGACTATCGGAAAATATTTTCTATTATCAGAAAAATTCAGAGCTCTTTAAATTTTCCAGTATCAGAAAAAATCAATCCCATCATTCAAGCTCCACCTGAAAACGTCAATGCAAAACATAGACCCGATGGTTGTTCCACAGGTCAAACGCCATTAAATTTAGCTGATCTCTGGCTTTGCTGCTCTGAACGAACTGTGAAAAAATAATGTATAAAATTAAATAACTTGCACAGTCCGGATTAGCCATAGCGTCATTTGCATTTTCAGCGCCGTCCGGACGAGCCGCTGACCCTGGTCCGGGAACTCGTCAATGAAGGTATGGCCGGGTATCTGACCACCCTGATCCTTGACAGTCCTGCCATATCCCAGGCGATCCCCTTTATGCCCGCATCATCGATGCAGGGATGCATGCAGCACGAAAAACAGATTCGGTTCAAGTGCATTTGCCGGACAGCGGCAAGCGGATTTTCGCCAACAAGGGTTGATTTCCAACAAAACCCTGGTTTTAAACATCAATCAATAACAAAAACTACCGATTAAATTCCAGTTGGGAACGTCTTAATGTGATCTGATTCATCACCTCATTGTCGATGCTTATGATCTTATAGGTCACTTCGGGGTCTCGTTTTTCAGTATTGAATTCCAAAAGCCCGAAAGAACAGTTTTCATTGTACCCAAAGATGGATTCTGGAAAAACAGGATGTGTATGCACATTGGTCAGCTTTGAGCTTTCAAACTCATAAAAATCGTATCCATCTTCCCGGGTAATCTTCCATGCATCGGAGCGGTGGCGATCTGCGGAAATCAACACCACCCCTTCAATGTTATTTTCTTCGATGAAGGAAAATATTTTTTCCCGTTCTTCGGCATAACCTTCCCAGGTATCAGATGTCCGGGGTACTTGAGTTGCTTCATACGGAGGAAACTGACTGGATTCCGAATCATTGGGTTTCACTGTGCCCGAAGGTCCGTAAACAGTTTGAGTTCCGCCTTTTACACCAAAAGACCAGGGTACGGGAGAGGCTATAACTTTAAAGGTTGCCCCGGATTGTTTGAGCTTCTCAAACAGCCATTCTTTCTGAGCTCCACCTAACATATCCGGATGCTCCAATGTCGGAGAAGACCGGTAGTACCTGCCGTCAAGCATAAAAAAATCGACATCTCCGATGGAAAAATCGGTCCAGACACCGGGGATTTCTTCTCCTCCTCCGTAATAGGGATTGTTCCAGTTGTCCTTGTATTTCTTCCACACCGGAATCTTCCATTCGGGCTGGTCTTTAGAGGGGGTACCCCAGGAATCATTCTCGCCAAAATCATGATCATCCCATATGGCATAAATAGAGGTTCTTGAAACAAATTCTTTATACTCCTCAGAGGATTGTCTCCTGTAATAGCAATAATCCTGCACCTGGGGATATTTGGGATGATCAATATACACGTTATCGCCCAGGAAAAGGAATGCCGGCAGCCAGTTTGCCGAAAGCGTATTCCACATGTGGTTGTAAAACGGGGTATATCCGGCGCCTCCACCGAATCCAACCGCTACTTGGCCAGGCTCTCCTGTTGGCGGATAGGTTCGGAAAACCCATCGTTTATCCGTGGCTTTGTTTCCAAATTCTTTGCCCCCGACAATAATGAGGTATCGATATTCCGTGTTTGCTTTCAACCCTGTAACCGGAATGATTGCCGTGTAATCCCGGGAAGCATCCGTTTTCACTGTTTCGGATCGTATGATCTTTTCTGTACCCGGTTCCTTTACCAAAACAGAGACGGGATATTCCCTGAATGTCCGCACCCAAAACTCAGCCCGGGAGTCTGTTACGTTACTCAGCATGGGACCATGAAGCAGATAGAAACCATTGTCTTTCACACGTTGCCGGAAGGGCTTGCTGTTAATGAGTGGCCTGAGCAAATCCCTTGGGCCGGCTAAATATCGTGAAAAGGGAATGCCCAGTTCCAGTGACTTTTCGACATAATCCATGGCTTTTTTTATCTCACCTTTTTGGGCATGGGCAACGGCCATTACATAAACAGCTTCAATATCTTTTGAATTCTCATCAACAAATGAGTCGGCCAACTCAATTGCCTCTTCAATTTCGCCATCAACAATGAGCTGGATGGCTTTACGATGTTTCCGACAATATTGTTCCGGATCAAATTCATGGTGTTGACCAGACCCATACGAAATAATACCCAAAAAAAGTATTATAGTTACAGACAAATTTAAAGGTTTCATAATGATTCTTATTTTTAATTGAACATGTTTTATTTATTGGCAAACAGCTATGGACTATTTCGCTTTGTTGGTATTTTGCTGCTATATTTTTCTCAATTTATCAACGTCTTGATATCCATTCAATTAAATCGACGGGTTCACTGTCTCAAGCCGGCAGAATATATCAACATTAAAAGACAGGCGGGCGCAGTTTGACGCCGGCCAGCGACATAAACCCTGCCGCTCATCGCTCACCCGACACGGATGCTTCCTGCTTTTGTTCCTGTACAACCCCATACGCTACTCCGCGTTTTATGCTTTTTGAATCTTATTGAATTTTTGTTAAAGATGCAAGTAATAAATGTTTAAAGTGTTAGTTAGTTCTTATAGAAAAAGAAAGAAAATGATGGGGGACTCGGAAATCGTCGATCAGCGCAGAATGCAGCGGCAGTACCCACCTGCCGAATTTACCCCTCCTTGAATAAAGAGAGAAAAATGACCCGGACTGTTTATGCAGGAAAATTGAGTGTATCCCCCCTGAGACGAGACCTGCGCTTATATTTTTTATTCCTCTTTTTCAAGGGAGACAGATCCCGATTTATCGGGATCAGGGGGTCAGCACAGGACAGCCAGGGCCACTGTTCATGCTACAACACCATCACAACCCTTTTTCTTACGTTTTGCTCACCTTGCCAACACCATCTTGCCCGTCCGGACCGTCCTGGGCGTTTGCAGGCGGTAAATATACACGCCGCTGGCCTGTCCGCGGCCGTCGAATTCGATTTCATGCGCTCCGGCCGACTGTACAGCGTCCACCAACAACGCCACCCGGCGTCCGCGGATGTCAAACACTTGCAGACGTACCGGACTCGCACGGTTCAACCGGTAGCGGATACGGGTCACTGGATTGAACGGATTGGGGTAATTGTCGTGCAAAACCACCTGTGCGGGTTTCCGGGCCGGATCGGCCTCGACCTGCATCGGCGCCGGACGACCGTAGGTGCGGAACGCAAAATCAAAATCCGGATGTGTTTCCGAGACACTGGTTCGGCATCCGGAATTGTAATCAGATTCATTGCTGCCCCTCCAGAAATAGCGATTTGACGGTGACCCGGACGCGGAATCCGCCGACACATAGATGCGGTAAATATCCCCGGGATTCAGCCGAATGCTGTCGCCGAGAAATACATGCATCCAGTCTTGAACCGGAGTGCAGCCTTTGTCAATAACCTTCCGCATGAGCACGGAATCGCTTAAAGTGCGAATCTCGCATACAAGATTGCCGGGATTCCCGTTCCGGCAGATGTAAATATCCAGTCCGGTCAACACCGACAGCTGCGGCGCAAATTCCTGCCAGCGCCAGACATCTTTTTCAAACCAGTACCCGTAGGCGTGCCCCGCCTGCGTCTGGTCGTTCATATGCGCCCCGGCCAGATCAATACCGACTGTCATCTCGGAGCGGCCCCAGGTAGCGGTGCGCCAGTCCGGCGGCAGATGCATGGCCAGATTTAGCGCCAGATCACGGCGCCGGGTCGTGAGCGTATCATCCCGACCCTTGATCATGGCGATCAGCGTCTGCAGACTGTCGGACTCTGGATCAATATCCGGCGCCCGGCGGCCGTCGCCGCTGTAATAATCCGGAGCGGCCTCAGACAAAGCGCCGATCAGGTCGTCCAGATCGATATTATACACAGTGCCGTCGTGTTTGATGCTGTATTCGTACGCAACGGCTTGGTCGTATCCCATCAGTCCCATCAGATACAAATCCCAGGCATTGAACTCAACCCCGTTCGGCCCGGTCAGCATGAGGCCCGGCAGGCCGTCTCCTTCCCAGATTCCCATCCAGTGCGGCACATAGGACGCCAGGTATCCGAGCGGATACAGGTACAGGTCCCAACCGGCATGTCCGGTCATGAGATTGCGGGTGATGTACACCAGCCAAAAATGTCCCATTTCATGGATGGCCACCAGACTGCTGCCGTAGCGCGGCAGATCCGGAAACGACGGATTGTCGCGATCGAGAAAATCCACTGAATTCATGTGACAAATAGAGCGCAGGCGGGTCCAGGCCGGGAACATCGGTGCGCCGTATCCGGCGTTGGGCAGTCCGATATTCTGAGCAGCCACATAGCGTTTATAGCCGTTCTTGATCCAGCCCGGCACCTCGCGCAGGGTATAGAGCAGCACAAAATCATAGTTGACGGGATTTACCACCGTCTCCAGATCCGATAAAATCCGCGACCAGTCAAACTGGGCCGGCTGACTGCGCATATTCGGATAATTCACAGGATCGGGTTCGGTGTGCACGTCATACACGGATTCGTATTCGAGCATGATGCAGGTCTCGCCGATCAGCGAAATCTCGGGATCGGCAATCGGATGCGGAGTCTGAACAGGACTGGATGACAGCGGCAATTGCGCCATTGTAACACAACAGAACAACATCCCCCATAGCAGAACCAAAAGCTTTAAACGCTTCATAACAAGCCTCCTGTTTTTATCCGCGTTCACCCGCTTGCCGAATTAACGATATAGTTGTCAATATCTTTCGATCATATCTATTTTGAATCTATCACGAACCGATTGGGAAAATTTTTAAACGAAAGACGTAAAGATAATTATAAAGCCAATATTCAGATTTCTCTGTATATCTTTGCCTCTAGCGTGCATCTGCTTTAAACAACCAATTCACGCAAAGAAGCAAAAATCGCAAAAAAATAAAAAGTTAATCCATATTATGCTATCAATGAGTTGAGATTATTTATTGGTCAATTTTTACTTTTTATTTTTGAGCAATATATTGCCCCAATTTGTAATATTTCATTGTATTTTCTTTATAAAAATGGCCTTTTCTTTAATTAATCTTCTCTTATTAAAGCTTTAGGCCGTTTATTAATAATAATAGCCATCAATATTATTAAATACAAACAAAATCCTCTATCAACGTAAAAATAATCGATCCCCCTTTTACAACTCCCGATTCACAATTCACCCCTCACAATCCCAACTCTTGTTTTAAAAACTGCCCGGTATACGATTCCCGAATCTGCGCCACCTCTTCCGGCGTGCCGGTCGCAATGATCTCCCCGCCCTGGTCGCCGCCTTCGGGTCCCAGATCAATGATATGATCCGCGGATTTGATGACATCCAGCTGGTGTTCGATGACGATCACGGTATTGCCGCGGTCCACCAACCGGTTGAGCACGGTCAGTAGCATCTTGATATCCTCGAAATGCAGACCGGTGGTCGGCTCATCCAGAATGTACACAGTCTTGCCGGTGCTGCGTTTGGACAGCTCGGTGGCCAGCTTGACGCGCTGCGCCTCACCCCCGGAAAGCGTGGTGGCCTGCTGCCCCAGTTTGATGTACCCGAGTCCCACATCGTACAGCGTCTTGAGTTTACGCTGGACAACCGGGATCTTGGCGAAAAACTCCAGCGCCTGAGACACGGTCATGTCCAGGATATCGGCAATAGATTTGCCCTTGTACTGCACCTCCAGGGTCTCTCGATTGTAGCGTTTGCCCTTGCACACTTCGCAGGTGACATACACATCCGGCAGAAAATGCATTTCGATCTTGATAATGCCGTCGCCCTCGCAGGCCTCGCAGCGGCCGCCCTTGACGTTAAAACTGAATCGTCCCGGTTTGTAACCGCGCAGCTTGGATTCCGGCAGCTGCGAAAACAGATCGCGAATCGGCGTGAACACACCTGTGTACGTAGCCGGATTCGAACGCGGTGTGCGGCCGATGGGCGACTGGTCGATGTCGATCACCTTGTCCACGTGCTGCATGCCCTCGATATGACTGTAGCCCAGCGGCGATTGTCGGCTGCGATAGAAATGCTTGGCAAGAATCCGATACAGGGTTTCATTGATCAGCGTGCTCTTGCCGCTGCCGCTGACTCCGGTAACACAGATGAATTTACCCAGCGAGATGCTGACGTCCAGATTTTTCAGATTATTACCTGTGGCGCCACAGAGACAGAACGAATGACCGGTACCGGGACGGCGTTTTTCCGGCACGGGAATGCTGTTGCGTCCGGACAAATACGCGCCGGTGATGGAATCCGGATGCTGCGACACCTCGTCCGGGGTGCCCATGGCCACGATCTCGCCGCCGTGCTCGCCGGCGCCCGGACCCAGATCCACGAGAAAATCAGCTTTTTCGATAGTCTCCTGATCGTGTTCCACCACCACCACCGTGTTGCCCAGATCGCGCAGGGTCTCCAGGGTGCGGATCAGGCGCACATTATCGCGCTGATGCAGTCCGATGGACGGCTCGTCCAAAATATACAGCACGCCCACCAGCTGCGATCCGATCTGCGTGGCCAGCCGGATGCGCTGCGCCTCGCCGCCGGACAATGTGCCGGAGGAACGCGACAGGGTCAGATAATCCAATCCCACGTTTTTCAGAAATCCCAGCCGCTCGCGCAGTTCTTTGAGGATCTGTTTGGCGATGTGCTGTTCTCGCTCATTCAGATCCAAAGTTTGAAAAAAATCAGCGGAATGTTTAATCGACATTTCCGTCACGTCATGAATGTTCTTGTCACGGATACGCACCGCGAGGGTTTCCTGGCGCAAACGCGCGCCGCCGCAGTCCGGACAGTTGATCAGGTTCATAAATCCCTCGATCCAGTCGCGGATATGCTGCGAGTTGGTCTGGCGATAGCGGCGTTCCAGATTACCGACAATGCCTTCATACGTTGTCCGGAATGTGCCGGTGTGGCGCCGCGATTTGGACGCATAGTTGAACTCCAGTTCCTCATCCGTGCCGTACATCAATGCGTGCTGACATTCAGGACTCAGATCCTGAACCGGGGTATCCAGACTCTCGCCGAAATACTCGCAAACACCGCGCGCCAGAGCAATGTACCAGCCGTCCTTGAGGTTGCCCCAGGGCGTCACCGCGCCCTGGTTCAGAGATTTGGTGCGGTCCGGGATGACCATATCCGGATCGATTTCCATTTTCGTGCCCAGTCCGTCGCAGGTGGGACAGGCGCCGAACGGCGTGTTGAACGAGAACATACGCGGCGCCAGCTCTTCGTAGGAAATTCCGCAGTCGATGCAGGCGAAATTTTCACTGTACAGCTGTTCTGTGCCGCCCTGCACATCGATGAGTATAATCCCGGAGGCCAGATTTATCGCCGTCTCGACCGAATCGGTGAGACGGGTTTTAATATCCGGTTTGATGACCAGGCGGTCAACCACAATTTCGATATTATGCTTTTTCTGTTTGTCCAGTTGAATCTCGGAATCCAGATCGCGCACCTCGCCGTCCACGCGTACACGAACGAATCCGTCACGCCTGGCCTCGGCAAACGCCTCCTTGTATTCGCCCTTGCGGCCGCGCACGATCGGCGCCAGCACCTGAATGCGCGAGCCGTCATCCAGATGCATAATCGAATCCACGATCTGCTGCACGGTCTGACGCTCGATCTTTTTGCCGCAGTTGTAACAGTACGGCGTACCGATGCGGCTGAACAGCAGGCGCAGATAATCGTAAATCTCGGTCACAGTTCCGACCGTGGAACGCGGATTTTTGGCCGTGGTTTTCTGTTCGATCGAGATCGCCGGGGACAATCCTTCGATGTAATCCACATCCGGTTTTTCCATCAATCCGAGAAACTGGCGCGCGTACGCGGAAAGAGACTCGACGTAGCGGCGCTGCCCCTCGGCATAGATGGTATCAAACGCCAGTGAGGATTTTCCCGAACCGGACAAGCCGGTAATAACTATAAATTTATTGCGCGGCAGCTCCAGGGTGATATTTTTCAGATTATGTTCCCGCGCCCCGCGAATGACAATAGAATCGTTGACAGGCATGAATCTAATTTCTTGCTGTGAGTTATTTACAATATTAAATCGTCTAAACGTTAAAGCGTTGAAAAGCTTATACCATTCAACGCTTCAACAGTTCAACAATCCAGGTTTTTTATATTCTGTTTACTACCTACTGCGAAGCCAATACTTCAAGCATCCTCAGCACATGTTTGTAAAACACATCCACCGTCTCAATATCCACACGCTCATCCGGCGAGTGCGGGTGTTTCAGGGTCGGACCGACCGAAATCATGTCCATGCCGTCGAATTTCTCGCCGATGAGCCCGCATTCGAGTCCGGCGTGAATGGCTTCGTACTGAGCGTTTTCACCGGTGACCTGTTTATAGGTATCCATAGCGATTTTCAGAATCTCGGAATCGACATCCGGCATCCAGCCGGGATAGCCCTCGGGCTGTTCAATCTCTGCATTTGCAAGTTTGGTAATCGCAACAAATTTGTCCAGAGTCGCCTGCAGGGCTGCGTCATTGGAGGAACGTGCGGACAGATGCAGTTTGACCTCTTGATCCGAGGTTTTTACCGACGCCACATTGTTGGAGGTTTCCACCAGACCGTCAATGGTGCGGCTCATAGCCAGCACCCCGTGCGGATAGGCAAAGATCAGGGCCATCAGCACGTCCTGCGACTCTGGGTCCAGAACCTGCAGACCGGTGTTGACCGGTTCTACAGTCAGATTGATATGTTCTTCCACCGGATGAAATTCTGTTTTGATCTCTTCGATCGCAGCGTTGAGCTTTTCGGTCGCCGAATCCGCATCCTGGTCCGCCACCACAATATGCGCCACCGCTTCCCTCGGGATAGCATTGTGCTTGTCGCCGCCGTTTAGAGACGCCAGTTCGAGATCAATATCTTTGTTCAGCTGATACAGCAATCGGTTGAGAATCTTGACCGCATTGCCGCGGCCTTCATGAATGTCGATACCGGAATGACCGCCGCGCAGACCGGACACGTGCACTTTGAGCGCCTGACTGCCTTTGGGCGCCCGGCGTTTGACCGGCAGGGTGACGTGACTGTCCGCGCCCCCGGCGCAGCCGATGGAGAACAGTCCGATATCCTCACTGTCCAGATTGATCAGTTTGCGGCCTTTGAGCCAGTCCGTGGGCACGCTTACCGCACCGATCAGACCGCGTTCTTCATCCACAGTGAACAGAGCTTCCAGCGGACCATGCGTCAGCGAATCATCCTCCAGGATCGCCAGCGCCGCAGCCACGCCGATGCCGTTGTCCGCGCCCAGTGTGGTGCCGTCCGCCGTCACCCAGTTGTCCTCAATCTTGACCTTGATGGGATCCTTGTCAAAATCAAAGTCGACATCCGAGTTTTTTTCACACACCATATCCGTATGTGCCTGCAAAACCACAGTTGGCGACGATTCGTAACCTTTGGATCCGGGATGTGTGATGAGCACATTGCCCACGTCGTCTTTTTTATAATCCAGATTGTGATCCTTGGCAAATTTGACCAGATAATCGGCCACTTTTTCCTCCTGGCCGGACGGCCGCGGGATCTGACGCAGGTCGTCGAAAAATTTCCAGAGCCGCTGGGGCTGCAATGCAGTGAGTTCAGACATAGGTCCTCCGTGAATTTATGAAAATCTCCGGCGCACGCCGATCAAAAAACAGGCGCTGCAGCCGGTTGTTTGCAGTTTTCAATATACAATAACAGGGGGATAAAAACAATATTCCTTTGAAATAATAGAAAATACCAGAGTAAAAAGTCTCTAAATCCAATCTGCTAATAAAATATTGACCGAGTATAAAGTATTCTGTATATTAAAGTATAAATTCTGAAATCCAGAGCAAAATATGCGAATATACCTTGACAATTGCTGTTTTAATCGTCCTTTTGACGATCAGAAACAAACAAGAATTAGATTAGAAACAGAAGCAAAATTATTTATTCAAAACAGGATCATTAACAGTAATTTAGAGTTCGTGTGGTCCTATATACTGGAGTATGAAAATTCAGTGAATCCTTTTCGAGAACGGCAACGTTCAATCCAGTTATGGCGAAAACATGCTGTTATCAATATTTCTGAAACCGACTCTATTATACAAAAAGCAGAAGAGATAACAAAAAATGGCGTTAAAAGCAAAGATGCTTTACACATTGCTTGTTCTATATATGGATCGTGCGACTATTTCATAACTACAGATGATGATATATTGAATAAAATAAAAAATCATGATGAAATCAAAATCATTGATCCTATAAATTTTGTGAGGAATATTGTATCATGAAAACCGATGAAGAACTGAAAATAAAGGGGCTGGAAGCTCTTATTGCAGAACTGGGAGATGTTGATGCTGAAAGATTCATCTCTTTGATTATAAAGTCTCCATTCGATTATACAGAATGGCAAAAAAAATTATGGAGCCATCGAAGCGTCAAGGATATAAGTAAGGGTGCCAGTAAATCGTACAAACGTTGATATCATGTAACTGATTTGCTGTTCTACTCACATCACAAATAGTTACATTCCAGTCACCGAAAAAGAAAGGGTTGAATGGGGAATTTCATTTCCCAAGCTGAAACTCGCGGCTAGAGAAAAGCCACAACGTACTGACCGTTTCATAGCCACGCGCTTTAGCGCGTGGACCTCAATATTATCCAACACCCATGAGGGGCCTTTAGCCCCAGTCATGAAATGATACGCTGCCCAAAACACAGCTCGGACTTGATTCATTTATTTTTAATACAGCCCTACGCCTTGCCCCATTTTTCTTTTTTCTGCTGCGCCGCGCGTTTCTGTTTGCTGCGCTCCATTTTGGCCAGACGAATGTTTTTCGGCGTCACCTCCACGACTTCATCCTCGGCGATAAACTCGATAGACTGGTCCAGGGACAGCATGCGCGGCGGCCGCAGGGTGACCGTGGCTTCGGCCGTGGAACTGCGCATATTGGTGAGTTTTTTCTCTTTGGTGATGTTCACATCCAGGTCGCCGGAGCGGTTGCGCTCACCGATGATCATCCCCTCGTACACCTCGGTGCCCACTTCCAGAAACAGTTCGCCGCGGTCCACCATGGACAAACTGGCGTACTGATTCACCCGGCCCGGTCGGTCCGCCACCAGCGCCCCGGAGGTGCGCTGCGGGATCGGACCAAACCACACCTGATAGCCGTCAAAGATGGAATTCATCACTCCGGAGCCCTTGGTATCAGTGAGGAAATGACTGCGGAATCCGATGAGTCCGCGCGACGGAATGCTGAATTCGAGATTCACCCGACCGTGACCGTGATTGACCAGATTGGTCATGCGGCCTTTGCGCACCGACAATTTTTCCGTGACCGCGCCGACAAACTCTTCCGGCACATCAATGTACACATGCTCCACCGGCTCGTGCGTCTTGCCGTCGATGTCTCGAGTGATCACCTGCGGCTTGGACACCATAAACTCGTATCCTTCGCGCCGCATGGTCTCAATCAGCACCGCCATCTGCAGCTCGCCGCGGCCGCAGACTTCAAAGGCGTCGGGACGCGGTGTGGGTTTGATCTCAATGGCCACGTTGCCCAGCTGTTCACGGTCCAGGCGTTCCTTGAGATGCCGCGAGGTCAGATAGGTGCCGTCCGTGCCGGCAAACGGACTGTCATTGACGTAAAACAGCATGGACAGGGTCGGCTGATCCACGGAAATGCGCGGCAGCGGCTCCGGATCTTCAAGCGACGAGATGGTATCTCCGATTTTCACATCCTCCACTCCGGACAACGCAATGATATCTCCGGCGAACACCCGATCCACCTGTTTGCGTTTGAGATTCTCAAACGTATAGAGCGCTGAAAACGACACATTCGGCACCACGCCGTTTTCAGCACACAGACTGTACATCTGATTCATGGCCAGCGTGCCGTTAAACAGACGCCCGACCGCCACCTGGCCCACATAAGAATCGTAATCCAGATTTGTGACCAGAAACTGCGGTTTTTTCGCATCATCCGCCACCGGTCCGGGAATATGCCGCATGAGCGTCTCGAACAGCGGTTTCAAATTCGTCGATCCGTCGTCCAGTTCACGGTGCGCCACGCCGTCTCTGGCATTGGTATACAGCACCGGAAACTCGATCTGCTCGTCCGAGGCATCCAGATCGATAAACAGATCGTACACATAATTCAGCACCTCTTCGATGCGTTCATCCTGACGGTCGATCTTGTTGATCACCAGAATCATGGGCAGTTTTTTGGCCAGCGCCTTTCTCACCACAAAACGCGTCTGCGGCAGCGGACCTTCACTGGCATCCACCAGCAGAATGGCGCCGTCCACCAGATTCAGACTGCGCTCCACCTCGCCGCCAAAATCAGCGTGTCCCGGCGTGTCCACAATATTGATCTTGCAGTCCTGATACAGAACCGCGGTATTTTTCGCCATGATCGTAATACCGCGCTCACGCTCCAGGTCCATGGAATCCATGACCCGCTCCTCCACCTGCTGATTCTCACGGAAAATGCCGCTCTGCCGCAGCATACCGTCCACCAGCGTGGTCTTTCCGTGATCCACGTGCGCGATAATGGCTATATTTCGAATGCTTTGTTTGCGTTGCACATTGTCTCCTTAAATAAGCACAGATCTCTAACATGATACAGAAATAAATGTTCCAGCCGGAATCTAATCAGATAACAATCCTGTTGATCCGTTTGATCCAGTTATCCGGTCTAAACAAGCTTTTAAAATACGGAATTTTTGCGTGAAATGCAGGGAAATAAATAGTAGATAGTAAAGAGTAAATAGTAAGCAGCAGGGGATATTGAAGCAGATTTTGCAGCACATCCAGGAATTGCAAATATCCATACCCCCAAAGCGGACAGACGGTCAAAAGCTTTCCCGGAAACAAACCATAGCAAATCATTGCAATACGATCAGTTTGCGGGTTATTCGTTTTGCATCTTTGATCAGGGTATAAAAATACACGCCGTTGGCAACCGGTTGTCCGGTGTTGTTGCGGGTGTCCCAGTATACTTTATGGGTACCGGGCATTTTGACACCTGAATCCAAAAGACGGACCACCTGCCCCGTCGAATTATAGATCACCAGTTTTATATTTGACAGTTCGTTCAGGCTATACTGGATATGTGTCCCCGGATTGGCCGGATTGGGATAGTTTGACAAGATGACGGATTTTTCCTGCTCCTGTCTATTCATTCCCGTGGGCCATACCGGCTGATTGACCTCAAGTGTACAGGCGATGGACCGGGCTTCCACATCAGCCAAAACCAAACCGTCCAGATAAAGGGATCCCGCGGTCTCCAAACCCTGCACCGGAACCCAAATGCTTTTCTGATGTACCAATTCGCTGCGCTGAATATCTGTGAAACCGATCACGTGCAGACCTTCCGCAGACGGTGCCGCATAAAACCGGACAGCAGCGGAATCCGAATGTGTTCCGGCAGATAAATTGGTAACATCACCCGTCAATATGAATTCACATCCCTGAATATCTTCACCGGAAGACAGGGTGAGACGGATGTAATCCTTTCCGTCAGCACTGTAGAGTTCGGGGACAACCACAACCGTATCCTGCGCATTTTGTCCGGAGGTCCGACCGGAATCGGCCATTTTATTCAGACAGCCGACCACATCCAGAACATTTATACTGAAATCACCATTATAATCCGCACAGTCATAGCAGCTATCCTGTTTGAGAACGCAATTCACAATATGCGAAATATCCAGGTCCGAAATCTCACCGTCCGCATCGGCATCGCACAACCTGCAGGGCGAGGCGCAAACGCGCGCACTGTCCGGACGGTTCACCGGCAGCGGATCACCGGACTCGTCATACAACATTATAGCGGAGACGTTCAAAACTGAGCACTCACCGCTTGCGGCCGATTCAGCAATGAGTACCGGCAGACGGCAAATCGATCCGGTATCGGAAACCATGATATGTTCGTTTCCCGATAATAAAGAAATGAGAATGTGTAAGGAATCAATCTCGGTCTGAATCGAATATCCGGAGGAGCGGCTGGTTGTCTCTGCGGCTCCAATGCTGAACCCTTTTAGATTGCTCTGTTCAAGAATCACAAACAGGTCGCCGACCGCTGCGCTATCGCTGTATGAATTGTCCATGTTGATATCAACATAAACCATAGTGCCAGGTAAACCAATGCGGTCCGACATGCACAATTCAACCCGGACACCCGGATCCTGAATCCGAAACGCATAATCACTGACATCAAAGTGAGATGCATCCCCTGCATTTTCGACCTTGATCCAGCCTTGTTCCACATCGATCTGAGGAACATGCCAGTTGGCCGTATACAGATCGGGACGGGGCATTCGATCATCGGCATGGCCGGAGAGCGTATCATATTCTGTATCGATCTCTATCCAGTTCAACGAATCCGTGGAAACATACAGATTAAACTGATCGGCCAGCAGGGATTCCCACTGCAGCTCGTAATAGGCCGCAGCAGTCAGAGTTTCACCGCCGACGGGATAAAGCAATCGGATATAGCGGTCTTTTTGAACCTGCGCCGATACAGGGTTGGACCATTCTCCAGCCAGACCGGTTTCATCCCGGGCTCTGGCGCGCAGCTCAAACACACCCTCTGTTTGATAGGCATATTTGAACCGCCATGTACTGCCGCTCGACTGCAGGCGGCTGTATTCACCAATCGGGGTACCATCACCGAAATCAAGCTGCAGCGCGATCTGTTGATCATCCGGATCAACCGCCGTTACGCTTATATCAAGATCATCGTAGAGCGAAACCGGATTGTCAGATACAGTAATATCAGTGATCTGCGGTGCTGTGTTCTGATTCTCATATTTGATGCGGCCGGTGAGCGCTTTGCAGGCATAACTGCCGAATTGTACATTGGTCGTCACATCTTTATAGGAAATCCAGAAATAACCGTCTTTGCCCCAACGAGTCCCCCAGCTGTTGCGCACCCGGAACGCACCGTGATCCCCCATTTGATCATCCCATCCCACCGCAACCACCGCATGACTCGTATACGCCCAGGCGGATCCGGGATGATGATAGACACCGCTCGAATAAGCATAAAATGTTCCGTCCTCCGGAATCTGCATCGTCACCGCCGCCGGACCGTAATCGTAAATCAGATTTTTCAAACGGACCACCGTGGAGCCATCAGAAACAGCCCAGCGTCCGAAAAAATCCGTTCCGGATACATGGGCTCTCCACGGCGGATCAGTGCAGTTATCGCCGCAGTCATCGTCATCATCCTGATCATAACGAAAACAGTCCTCCGGCACCACCCCGTAGACCTCTGCATACTTTAACGCGGATCCGTACCACCCCTCCTGACAATCACTGCCGGGATGCATTCAATCATTTCCTTTTCCGAGACATCTGCACTGCTGTCGGCATGATACTCGATCAAAGCGGACGCCGCAAACGCCCAGCAGGCGCCGCAATATCCCTGATCCTTGACCGGGGAAAATCCGGATAACACATAGCGATCGGGCAGAAGCCGGCCCGGTTTGACCGGAGGCGCCGGGCTGTGGGTTTGCCAATAGGATTTGACCGGCTCCGGAATGACCAGTCCGCTGAACCCAAGGTCGGGATCTGTAATGCGGGCGGCGAATTGCGGGGTTAATTCGACGGTGTAGGATAATTTCAGGCTGTCGATACGACTGTAAAGCTGCCTGAACCGTGCATTGACAGATACATCTGCAGCGTAGACGGCAGAGGCGCCTGACAACAGACACCCCCACAACAGGAGAACCAGAACTGATCTGCATTTCATACCAACCTCATTCAAAAAACAGGGGATACCCGGCGGGTGCCGGCTATCTGAACTGCTTATATAAAACGCAAATCTTTGCTGAAATGCAACTTTTTTTTGATGTTTCAAGACTCACAAACTCATTTCAATAAATAGTTTGTATTTGAATTCCTCTACTTTCAAGATAAAAACTCTTTAGATAGCGCTTGTAATTGAACAAATTATTGATATATCAGTTGATAATATACCGGCCAAGATAAAATCTCATAGCGATTATGACTCTTTTTCCACCAGTGTGCCGTTTATATACTTGTGTAAAACACTCGAGATCAAAGACTGATAAGGGAGCCCCTGTATTTTTGATTCGGCTTTCAAATTTAATAAATCTCGCTCGGTCATGCGAATATTGATGCGTTTGTTTTTAATTGATGAATTTTTCGCATATTGTGCGTGCGCTTTTTTTTCTCTTTCTAAATCATCTACGGACTGCCATTCGTCATTTTCATAAGATTCAATATATTCTTTTTCTTCAGCGTCCAGATATTTATTATTATTCACAATAACTCACCTCAAATACTTTATTGTCGCTTTTCTGCTGGGATAAATCGTTTTCAAAAAAATACTGTTCTTATTTTGAACAAAGGGCACCAAATAGGCGTAATTTTCATATTCGACAATATAGATCCGCTGGTTCAAATACTTTTCCTGATTGGGATGCCCGACAATATCCAGTAAAAATCCGGTCTCGATTTGAGTCGTGATTTGTTCAAAGGATATTCCTCTAATCTTTTTTAATTGTTCATTCTTGACATTGTTCCAATCATAAAAAATCATGTTTCAATATAGTAAAATGTGTGCCTATTGTCAATATAAATTAACGGGGATTGAAAATCATACCACGAAATACGCGAAACACACGAAAAACTGCAACTCCTGCATGGTTGCACACTGAGATGAAAGGGTATTTTAGAGAGAAATATCCGCGAGACTGCCGTGCAGGATGTAGATTGGGAGTTAGGTTTCCGCCAGAATCCGTCATTTGTCGTACAACTGTTTTTGTTGTGCGACAAATGAAAGGGGCATGGCCTGGTGCCTTTTATTTTATTGTGCCGCGACCACTCATCGCACGTCCGGGAGCCGTACGATGAGGGCGAATTTTGGAGTGCAGCATCCGCGAGGCTGGGGACGAGACAGTTGAAACTATACGTATAATCAGATCAAGACTCTACGTATAACTATCCCTGCATAGACGCAAGAAAAGACAAGGACAAAATAAACTGAATGCCATATCCCCCATATAGCTTATTGGGACAATTTATTTTCATCGAACATTCCACAATTCCTATTCCACCAAAACCATCTTTCTCGCCAGAGTTTGTTCCGGTGTCACCAGCCGGTAGATATAAACCCCGCTGGGTACGCGGTTTCCCCGCTCATCGCGCCCGTTCCAGGTGAGCGTATAGCGTCCGGTTGTTTTTTCCCGGTCCACCAGGGTTCGGATGCAGGCGCCGCGGACATCGAACACCTTAATCCGGATATGCGCATCTTGCGGAACCTCATACGAAATACGCGTTGAGGGATTAAACGGGTTGGGATAGTTTTGCAGGAGCGAAAACTGGGTGATGCTATGACCATTCTCATTAACATCCGACGCATAGGTCACGTTCACCCACAGCGTATCACTCCACTCCGAAACATGCTCGTACATGTCCCGAGCCCGCGCCACCACCGCATAATCGCCCGGTTCGCTCCAGCTGTGTCCAAAGCGTTTTTCAACAGCACCGGCATACGGACCCTGCCAGCCCGTAACACTGCTGTCACCCCAGGATATAAAATAATACAGTGAATCCCCTTCCGGATCCTCGGCAGTTAGGGTGAACACGGCCATTTCCGCAACCTGCAGCTCCTGTAAGCCAACAGGTGCAGAATAAACGACCGGCGGTAAATTTTCAGTCACACGAATGACCACGCTGCCCGACTTTGTCCATACAGGAAGCGTATCACCGTTTGCATCAACTAAAATTGCGGTCTTGAATGTAAAACGGGCCAGTGTATCCCGGGCAATTCCGGATTCGATATAAACGGGCAAAGTCAACAGGGCTGTGCTGTCGGCAGTCAGCAGCGCCTGCGTATCGGAATCAAGATTGATTTGCAGTTCACCGGAATCCACGACTGTCGAAACCGTAAAATCCGTGGTCCGCGGCGTCAGTTGCGCTGCGCCGGGAGTTAATAAATCCGGATCATACTCTAAAATCATCCGGACAGCAGCAACCGTTCTGGTATTGATCAAAGTGACCGGCAGCGGCACACTGTCACCCGGCTGAGCTGCAACATCCCCGAGCATTAAAAACTGTCGACGAAAGACTGAATTCACCTGCACCGACTTTACTTCACTCCATTCCGAAAGATGATCCTGCGCATCTCTGGCCCGAACCCGAACGGCATAGGTTCCGGATGTCGACCAGCTGTGCTCAAAACGCTGTTCGCTGCCGCCGGTGTACGGACCCTGCCAGTCTGCAAAAGAGCTGTCTCCCCAGTCCATCTTGTAATACAGCGAATCGCCTTCCGGATCAACCGTTTGTACTATAAATTCACCGGACTCTGACACCTGCAATTCATCCGGTCCGGCAGGGGCCGCCGGCTGCTCCGGCGGCCGATTTACAGGCAAGTTGATCGATATTACTCCGGCGGCGGTGAGTACCGGCAAGCTATCGGATTGCGAACCGGTGAGCCGGGCCCGGGAATACTCGATCCGGGTGACCGTATCCGTCATTATCGTGGATGATATTTTTACAGGAATATGCAGCACCGCACCGCTGTCCGCGGTCAATGCCTGACCAAATCCGGCATTCAAATCAATATGCAGTTCATTGGAATCCACCTCGACTGCCACATCAAAATCGGCGGTACGCGCGGTTAACTCTGCATCAAGAGGTGAAAGGAGCTGCGGATCAAACAGCAGCGTTAGCTGCGCGCGCATGACAGGCTCGCGATTGTTTAGAAGCAGATTCACATTTAGGGTATCGCCGGGCTCGCCCGCAGCAGCGGAAAAAGATAAAACACTGGTATCTTTCAGGGCCGGATTCACGCTTACAACCCATCCCTCACTCCATTCTGATGTGTTATCATTCGTGTCTTTGGCGCGTCCTCTGACTGTATAGCTGCCCGCTTGCTCCCATCTATGGACAAACGTCTGTTCACTGCCGCTGGCAAAGGCGCCCTGCCAGCCTGTGCGGCTTCCGTCTCCCCAGTCGATCTCGTAATACACCGAATCGCCTTCCGGATCGAGACTGGACAGCGAATAATACGCGCTATCCAAAACGGTCAGTTCATTTAATCCCTGCGGTGTATCAGGAATTTGCGGAGCACGATTCAAAGTTAACTGCTGCCAGGAAAAAGCCGACGCGTAAACCGCAGATATTTCCCCGCTTTCACCAATCCAGCAAAACAACAGCGAATCGCCGGCGGTTTCAAACTGCGGCCGATAGGCGGTTTCCGTTGCATCAATCCGGGTCAAAATGGACAGCTCACCGTCTCTTCGACAAGCTCTGAGATTGATCAACCCCGGATCAGATTGACCCTTCCAGGCCGCAAAACCCGTGGTATCATCGCGTACCGCTGCAACCGGATTCACCCCTGCAGTTTCATCGAGCGTGATCTCCGGTGTCTGTGACATCACATAGGTGTTCAGCCATACAGCATGGACATCCGGCTGCGTCTGTCCGTGATCCTGCCAGACAGCAAAAAATCGGTCATGGGCTGCAGCAAGCGAGGGTTTCCATTGCAACTGACTGTCGCGCTGTTCATTGACTCTGCGGCTTTGCCCGCGTTTCGTGCCGTCGGTTTTCAGACTTTGCGCGTAAATATCGGATGATTCATAGCGGGCCTCCTCCCAGATCACCATACTCTGCCCATCCGGCAACACCGCAATATCCGGCGACCACTGATGATCAGTGGAAGCATTGCCGACCGTTCCCCGAAAGACGGTCTTGAAATCCGGATCCAGACTCGTATAAGAGACACTGTAATGTGGCGACGCATCCTCTATCCATGCCGCTACGATTTGACCGGAATCCGAGGCCGACACCGCCGGGGACAGCTGCGCAGCGGTTGACGCCGACAGCGCAGTGTCCTCTTTTACAATCGCTCCATCACGGTCAACGCATGAATAAAATATTTTGGGATCTCCGTCGCGATAATCCTCCCACACCACACAGAATTGATTATTCGAAACCGCCGCAACCTCGGGCGAAATCTGCGCGTTGGGGTCTGCCGCATGCACTTTGAAATTATCCCCAAGCGGATTCATATTCATATCGCAAATCTGTGCATAAACATCAGGATTCAGCTGACCGTTGCGTTCATCCTGCCAGACAACGAGTACTCTTCCGGCCTGCCGCGATATCGCCAGTCGGGCATGCGAACAAAAACTGTCGCTTTGACTGATTTGTTGCAGCAATTCGGAATTCTGAACTGTTTTTCTCAATTGAAAGTCGGATATCGTGTTTCGATTCATCAAACGCTGCTGATAACCCGAAAGCAATGCTCCATACTCTCCGGAAGGTCGGTCCTGTGTGTGTGCCAGACGAATATGATGTTTCAGAAACGGCCAGGTGTTCTCGATTGCATCCAGTTTTTCAGATTCAGCAACTTGCAGCGCAAACAGACCCTGTACAGCAATGAGACAAACCAACAGCAAATAACGATATATCACGATAAAATTCCTTTTAAATGATTGAACGCGCAAATCCGGTTAATAGAGTAAAATGCAGCATGGGGCAGCCATTCGTATGTTTTAAATTTCATAGCTTTTATAATATAGCAGTTTATGACGCAGATGCAAATAAATATTCATCAGGACAATACTGCACCCCTATGTATAAAAAAACCGGTCCGACTATTCCAATTAGCCGGACCGGTTGATCTATTCTATTTGATCAACAGCATACGCTTGACCGTCTGCTCCGAGCCCGCGCGCACCCGCAGCAGAAACACACCGCTCGAGACCGAACGACCCGCATCATCCCGGCCGTTCCAGGTCAATTGATGACGGCCCGCCGAGGCCATACCGTCGTACAAGGTGCGAACCTGTTGTCCCACTGCATTGTACACCTCCACCGTCACAGCCATCGCGTTCGGCAGATCATAGCGGATCTGCGTCGACGGGTTGAACGGATTCGGCGCATTATCATATACCTTAAAGGCAGTCGGGACACCGGCTCGTTCTTCAACATCCGTCAGGCGCGCCGATCCCACGGCATCCATACCCAGAACCTCCAGTTCGGCAATCTGCACCCAGCCGTGATCCGGATAATCCACCACCAGGCGCACATATTTGGCGTTCACCACCGAAAACAAATGCGTCTTCCAGTCCCACGTGTCCTGCGTGCCGGTATACACCGTTGTAAAATCACTCTCCGATAAACCGGACGTGGACACCTGCACCTGAAACCGCTTCACAAACCGGTTCGGGTAGCGTTTCGGTGTGTTCGCGTCGCTCAACAGACGCAGGCCCTGGACCGGATGCACCAGACCGTCGGTGAACTCGTACACCGCGTAAACCGTCTGGCCGCGCGTCGTGGTCACGCCGTCCCAGCCCTCTGTGTCGCCGTCGATCGACTTGTCCCAGGTCTGATCCTGGAACGTTTCACTGCCCTCCACAACCGACAAATCAAGTGGCTGGTAACCCGTTGATTTAAACTCGATTTTCGCCTGTCCCAGCTTTAAACCGCGCACAAAAACAACCGCCGTCGGCGCGCTTTCGATCATGCAGGCTATCTTGCTCTCATAGACACCCGGGGTATCCGTCTCTTCAAACGCTGTGTCGACGATATGCCCCCAGTTGTTCCAGTAAAAGCGGTGAAACTCGTCCGGCGATATGCCCGTGATCGGGTTGCCGTCCGAATCATTCACGGTCGCCGTCATGATCGACTGATCCACGCCGTTGCCCACATGCGGACTCGTCGCGGTCAGGCTGCTGTTCCCGGCATTCACCACCGGTCCGTCCACGCAGACTTGAAACTCGCCGACCTGACGCCAGCCCGCTGTCGGAGTGTCCAGGACAAGCTTGACATAACGCGCCTCAACCGGCGCTACCGGATATCTCTGCCAATCGCCGCCCTTCTGATGCGCATCCAGAACCTCGCTGAAATCGGTATCCGACAAACCGGTCGTGGACACCAGCACGCGGAAATCATGTACCCAGCGGTTGTTGTATCCCACATCGGTATCGGTCATGAATTTAAAATGGGTAATGGTCTGGATGCTGCCGTCGAAAAACTCAAACACCGCGTACGGCGGATCCGCTTTGGTCGTGACCGTGCCGTCCCAGCCGCTCACGTCATTGTCAATCGCGTTCTCCCAGCCCTGCTTGACAAACGCCGAACTGTTATCGATCAGACTCAGAGGATAACAGGCCATCGGCTCGTCCCCTAAAACGTGAATAAGGTCTTTTTTGTGTGTTGTTAAAGGTATAACCCCAACATCGTTAGTCGCGTTTGTCGTATTACTGTTATTGAGTGGCCCTATCGGCGGTATGTAGTTATAGTCCGGTACAAACATGGTTAGAGAAGCCGAATAATACCCCGGTTCCGTAAAGACCATTGTGGGATTCGGCGCCGTTGAAGTCCGGCCGTCACTGAACTCCCATAAAAATGTGAACGGAGTTTGCTGGTTGGGAACATTGTTTTGATTATTATTTGCGGATCCGAGTATTATCGGAGGGGGTCCCCCATCAGGCAACCGGGTCTCATTTGTAAACTGCACACCGAGTCGCGGATAACCGCTGGTGGGCGTGGCGGAAAAGTCAACATCAACTGCAGCTCCGATAAATTGGACCATACCACCCCGATACTCAAGTTCATTATCATGCAAATGCGAAAAACATCCCAATATATCATATTTCATACCAACACTTTTCGGTGAAAAAACCACCGTAGCGGTATGCGATTCGCCCGGGAACAACGTATCAAACTCTGCTCCGGTTTTCACATTATCAAAATACCCGGATGTTATATTAAATCCGTTTTTCGGAAAAACTCCATCATCACTCGCGAGCAGACACCCCGCCATTAAAAAAGTGTCCTGACTGGCATTGATAAAATTAAATGTTTTTGTGCTTTTTTCACCCACTTGCAACGGACCCCAAAAAATCAAAAAAGTCTGGGGATAGTAGACCAGATTGACATTGATAACCCCTCCATTCACAAGCGGCGCATTGAATTCACTGCTCATTTCATCCAAGGCCTCAGGTCCACCCAGCGCTTTGTTATTTAAATACCTATCCCAACGTTCTTCCCGATTTGTTGTATTTTCATCGGCAAGTGCGTTCTCCGGCATGAATAGCCCCATAGCCCCAAATCCGATCAACAAAATAACAATCAGGTGCAGTTTGTATCTCATACTAAAACCCTTTCTATAAATGGTTTCTGATCAATTGCATAACGGTATCGGCGAGTTCTCTGTCTTTCGCCTTAAAGGCTCCGATCAGCCTGTTGCCGGATGGTCGCATAACAACATGCCCTTGATACGGCAAACTGGCAGCGATGCGATCGCCCGAATCCGAGACCTCGATTTCCCGTTGCTTTAGACTCTGTTTGAACTGATTCAGTGCATAAATCGCCTGGTCGGGCGATTCAAACAAGGCCGCAAATCCACTACAGGTCTGACCTTTCAATGTATATTGCGCGTGCAGCACCTGTCCAAAGGCGCCTTGTCCGAGAAATCCCCGTGTCACATAGGTTAGAGAATGCTCCACACGCAGGGTATCCGGCAACCAGGTTAATTTTTCCGGCAATGGCAAATCCGGGAGTTTATCGGCAATGGCCGCTGCCGTTTCGCGCATGACCGTCTTGACGGTATCCTCCAGACTGCCGGCGTTCAATTGGACAAAATATTTTCCTTTGTAAAACCGGATAGTCATTTCGGAGAGTGTTGCTTGTGTTCCGATATCGGCAAACCTCAAGTTGGGTTTACGATAGCTGCTGTACACACCGAACGCGTTCAGGGCAGTGCCCATATCGTACACATCAACTGTAAATGACAGAGCCGGGTTTGAATCCAGCATATAAGAAGCCGTAGCCATGATGTTGAATTCGTAATCCTTGTACAGCTCAGCTTCGCCGTTGATATATTCAAACAGGTTATCCGGCCCATACACCTCGGGTTCAAAATCATAGCTCCATCCCGGTGAAAAATCGGCATCCGGCAAAAAAGACACAATATCCGAATCTCCGGCAAAGACTGTGGTTCCGACGCATAATAATAAAAATAAAAATCGCATGACAGCCTCCGCAGATCAGGTGAACAGTTGACTGGCGCGGCGTATCGTTTGCACCGGATCGAGATGATTGGGACATTCGATCACACACTCGTCACAGGTTTCGCATTGAGACACATTCCGGCGCGCGCCGAGTTGTTGATAATTTTCCAGAGCCAGCTGGTAATCTTTGTATCCGTCGGCGTACATGACACAGCGGTTCAGATCGGCCAGGGACACACCGGACGGACATTGACCCTTGCAGGCCCCGCACATGCGACACAGTTTGTGATCAATTATATTGCCGTAACGGTGCAGTGATTTTCGGTCCAAAAACCCCATTTTGGACCCCATAACTTTGATGTTTTCATTCAAATGATCAAAGGTTTGGATTGCCGGTATTGCCGAAGTCACATTGGAATCAGACAGCGCCCATTTCAGCGCCGCCTGGTGCGCGGACAACGTTTCTGTAGCGCCGTCCTGATAACCGCCGGCCTGGGTTTTCATGGCAATAACTCCAATCCCCGCCTCCCTGGCGGTCTTTACGGCATTTTGCAGATTTTCATCTGATTTAAAATTATAAGCAGTCAACACCACATCGTAAAATCCGTTTTCCGCAGTATAATTCAGCAATTCCGCCATATTGCTATGCGTGGAAAACCCGACAAAACGGGTCTTGCCCTGTTCTTTCATACTCGCCAAAAACTCACGCAGGTCGTTGCGCTCCAGATCAGCGATATCACTTCTTCCGTGCAGCAGCAGGATATCCACATAATCGGTCTGCAGCGCTTTTAGGCTTTTTTGCACATCCTTCCGCATCTGTTCAATCGTACTGACTTTGACTTTTGTGGTAATGAATGCATCTTTACGCACATCTTTCAGGGCTTTGCCCACAATCTCTTCATTGTCTCCTCCCATATAAACGCGCGCTGTATCAAAATTATTCACTCCCCGGTCAAAAGCGGCGCGGATCACAGCCGGATCCGAGGTGCGCATACAACCAAACCCCAAAGTTGTAAAGGAAAGCCCGGTTTTTCCCAATGTCCGGTATTGCGGAACAATTTTTTCATTATCCATTGCCCATAACGGTTGTCGCACCAGCTCCCCGGCCACAGTGACCGTCAAAGCTCCCTGTGCGCTACGTTTAATGAACGATCGTCTGGAAATATTATTTCTTTTCATCTCAAACTCCTTTTTAACGATTGTAAACGCTTAACGGTTCAGCATACTCATAAATAAAGAAAAATGCAAATAAAATATTTTCGCAAACCGTTTCACGAGTTCATACAGATCTCGGGCGCTTTGCGCTCGGGTCTTGACGTCTACCGCTGAACCCGGCCCGATATATCACCTTGCACCACTTTGAGCACTTCTGACTCTTTCATCAGATTCATATCGCCGGGAATGGTTTGCTTCATGCCGGACGCCGCTACGGCAAATTCCAGAGCCGTTTGCCTGTCCATACCAGCCAGAATCGCATGAATGAGACCGGCTCCGAACGAGTCACCGCCGCCGACCCGATCGACCAAATGAATGTGATATTTGCGGCTGGAATAAAAATGATCGCCGTCATACAGCATAGCCGACCAGTTGTTGTCCGATGCGGACAGGCTTTCGCGCAAAGTAATCGCCACCAGTTCAGCGCCGCCCTGGTCCATCAATTGACGCGCCACGGATTGATAAATCCCGGTATCCAATTTTCCGCGGGTGACATCGGTTTCTTCAGCATGAATCCCGAATACATCCGCCGCATCTTCCTCATTGGCAATGATTACGTCCACGTATTGAACCAGTTCTGTCATCACTGCGCGTGCCTGGTCGCGGGTCCAGAGTTTCTTGCGGTAGTTCAGGTCACAACTGACTTTTAGTCCTGCTTTTTTGGCGACTTGAACGGCCTCCAGACTGACTTTGGAGGCGCTCTCGGAAATCGCCGGTGTAATACCGGTCACATGAAACCAGTCCTTGTCCCGGAACACCGCCGGCCAGTCCACCATGCCGGGTTGTATTTCAGAAATCGCGGAATGCGCGCGGTCATAGGTCACATTCGACGGCCGGATCGAAGCGCCGTGCTCCAGAAAATAAATGCCCAGGCGCGTGCCGCCGCGCAGCACATATTCGGTATCAACGCCATAACGGCGCAGCGTGTCCAGCGCCGCGTCTCCCACCGGATTCTCCGGTAACCGCGTGACAAACCAGGCGTGATTGCCCAGTTGTGCCAGAGACACCGCAACATTACCCTCGCCGCCGCCATAAGTGGCCTGAAATTGACCGGCCTGTACAATGCGCTCATAATGATAGGGCGCCAGTCTTAACATGATTTCACCCAACGTTACAATCTTTGCGCTCATATTTATCCCTGTTTTTGGTTCAATTGTTTATTGATATAACATCGCTTGCCCTTTAATTTCATCCTTTAATAAAATCCGTACGCATCGGTGAAAAGGCATCCAGCAGTATGCCTTTTTCCCGGCAAACCACGCCGTGTCTGGCATTCGAGGGAACCACAAAACCGTCCCCCTGACGTAATATCTCTTTTTCACCTTCTATGGCTACCTCAAACTCACCCTCAAGAACATGCGAAACCTGTTGATGCGGATGCTGATGCGGGGCGCCCACAGCATCTTTTTCAAAATAAACCTTGACCAGCATCAGATCAGAATCATGACCCAGTATTTTCCGGGACACACCCTGCCCCAACTCCTCCACCATTACAGTGGCGCCTTTAATAAATTTTTGCATGGATTTAACCTCCAAAGATGATTAAATAACTTTCCTGCTCATAAAATATCTCCATGATTCCCCTCCTGTATTATAGTTTATTTTCGTTTATTTGAGTATTTCGCGTGTTTCGCGGGCACCAACCACGAAATACACGAATCACACGAAAAGACTCTATTCTTCATTAATATAAACCCGCGGCACCCGCGTGTTGATATTGGTCAATATCTCATAAGGGATCGTGCCGGCCCACTCGGCCAGTTCCTCCGCTCTCAATGTCTGTCCGTTCATTTCACCCAGCAGCACCACCTCATCACCATTATAAGCGCTGTCCCATTCCAGATTCACCACAATCTGATCCATGGAAATGCGGCCCACCACCGGATAGCGCTTGCCGTTGATCAGCACCTCTGCCTGTCCGGACATGGAGCGGAAATATCCGTCACCGTAACCGACAGGTACCGTAACTGCTCGAACCATATGATCACTTTGCCAGGCAGATCCGTATCCCACCGGATGTCCCGGCTTGATCACTTTGAAATAAACCACCCGTGATTTCCAGGTCAGGGCGGGTTTCACATCCACGGTCTTGCGCGCCTCCCCGGACGGATACACGCCGTACAACGTCAATCCGGGACGGATCATGTCAAACTGCGCCTCGGGCAAGTGCAGCACGGCGCCGGAATTGGCGGCATGCCGCGTGGGCATCGGGGCGCCGAACGATTCGAAAACGGACAGGGCCTTGTTAAAACGCTCAAGCTGCAGTCGCGTATGTGTCAAATCCTGATCATCCGCATTGGCAAAATGCGTAAACACGCCGTTAATGTGAATAGTACGGCAATTCAAAGCGGTTTCAATAAACGTTTCGGCGTTATAATAATGCACGCCGATCCGCTCCATACCGGTGTCAGATGATCAAATGCACGTTGGCTGTTTTTTGCAAACGCTCAGCCGCCTGATCAATCTGTTTCAGCTTGGTGATCGAGGATGCGGTGATCATCAGATCATGCTCGATAAAATACGGCACCTGATTGCCGAGCACTCCGCCCATCACCAGAATCGGCAACGTCACACCTTTTTTGCGCAGCAGCACTCCCTCTTCCAGAAACGCGACGCCCAGCGCATCGGCTCCCAGCTCCTGCATCAGCCGGGCCACCCGTACCAGACCATGTCCGTAGGCATTGGCTTTTAATACCGGCATCATTTTCGCCGGGCGCACATGCTGTTTGATGGCATTGAAATTATGCCGCAATTTGCTCAAATCCACCTCGACCAGCGTCGGTCGCACGATATCATCATGCTCATAAATGGTCGGTGTATGAATCGGATATTTTAAAGGTTTGTCATCCTGACTCATGCTGTCAATCCGTGATATAGTCTCCGTTCATGATTTTTTGGCGTTCATTCACCAGATAACCCAGTTTATTTTTCATATCGGCCATATCCTCGCCGGACGTCGAACGCAGTTTTGTTTCCAGGTCCTCCAGTTCTTCCTCCACAATCGCCTGCTGCAGCTCGACAATGCAATCGCGGGTAAACTCCCAAACCCGGGGATGGGAGTCCTCCTGCATCATCACCTGGGTGAGGCGTTTGGCAATGACCGGGGTTTCCACCCGGGCCAGCACCTGTTCCGGCTGAAACGTCAGCGGATCGATATCCTCCTGCATCAGCCCGGCCAGAATAGCGCGTATCTCTGTGTGTCGAATATGCTCCAAATTGATATTGCGCATAATTTTCGGAATCAGCTCCGGATCCTTGAGTACCGCTTCCAGCAGTCCCAGTTCAGCCAATCCGCGTTTTCTGAAAAAATAATCATCCGTTTCCGGCGTTTCATCCGTCTGCCGCACACGGACGCGGCGCTGCTGATCCAGTTTTTTGATCTCGCTCCACAACGAAACCTCTTCGATGTTGAGGCGTTCGGATAAATCCCGCACCAAAAACGCCCGGCGGATCGGATCATGAACCCGAGACACTGATGTCAGAATCTGCCGGGTGGCATTGGCGCGCTCCGTGGCGCTTCCGTGCTTGCCCTTGTGCTCCAGAGTGGCAATCTTGAATTCCAGCAGCGGCACGGCTTCACTGATGGTGCGCTTGACCGCGTCGGGCGTGCTTTGACGCACAAAGTCATCCGGATCCATATCCTGCGGAATGCTGCAGACTTTGACGTCCAGACCGTTTTCCAGCAGGATATCGCCGCCGCGCAACGCAGCGCTGGCGCCGGCCTGATCCGAATCATACAGCATCACCGCATTGGTGGTGTAGCGGCGCAACAGAACCGCGTGATCTTCAGTCAGGGCTGTGCCGGAGGTCGCCACAACATTGCGGACCCCTGATTTCCACAGACTGGTAAAATCTGTATAACCCTCCACGATCACCACTTCGTCCTGCTGGCGAATCTCGGAGCGCGCCATATACAAACCGTAAAGGATATAGCGTTTTTGATAAATCTCACTTTCCGGAGAATTGATATACTTTGGGGAATTGTCCTCGCTCAGGCGGCGCGCCCCGAATCCCAGAACCTGTCCGCTCAGGGATTTGATAGCAAAGGTAATGCGGCCGCGAAATCGGTCATAGTAACGTCCTTCTTTGTTGCGCACCACCAATCCCGCCTTTTCCAAAAGCTCTGTTTTCAAAGAGCGCTGTGCCGCCCGTTTAATCAGATTGTCCCAGCCCTGCGGGGCGTATCCGATGGAAAATGTCTCAAAATCCTCAGGGGTAATGCCGCGCTTTTCCAGATAATCCCGGGCCGTGGCCCCCTTGTCTTCCCGGATGCTCTGTTTAAAATAATCGGCAGCCATATTCAGTACATAAAAAAGCGCTTCTTTTTCACGGTATTCCCGAAAGTCGTCCGCCTCTTCCGGGAGACTGACTCCGGCATCCCGGGCCAGCTGTTTGACGGCCTCTGGAAAGGTGACCCCCTCCATTTTCATCAAAAATGTGAACACATTGCCGCCGGCGCCGCAGCCGAAACAATGAAAAATTTGCAAATCCGGATTGACGCTGAAGGACGGCGTTTTTTCCTTGTGAAACGGACACAGGCCGAAATAATTGCGTCCGCGCTGCCGCAACGCCAGATAACCGGACACCACATGCACGATATCCGTGGCTGTGCGCACCTGATCGACTATTTCAGAAGGAATCCGGTTCACCCTGTCACCTCAACTTTCCCGAATCCGACGAATAATTTCAGTTGTGGACAGGCCCTCAACCCCCGGTATCAGCAGGATGTCGCCGCCATAGGACTCAATTAACCGTCGCTCCGGCTGATTGACCGTATCCACTGTGTAATCTCCGCCCTTGGCATAAATATCCGGTTCAAGTTTTGAAATAATATCCAGCGGGGACGCTTCCGGAAAAATAATAATATAATCCACACACTCTAACGCGGCGAGAACAATGGCGCGCTGATCCTCCGGCAGTATCGGCCGCTGCGGCCCCTTGACTCTCCGAATCGATTCGTCGGAATTCAGGCCCACCACCAATGCCTCACCCGCTGCGCGAGCCTGCTGCAGATACAAAACATGTCCGGCATGCAAAATATCGTAACAGCCGTTGGTCCACACCATTCTGAGTTTGTTTTTTTTCAGTTCGCTGCGAATCTTTAATAACTCGTCCAAAGTTTTAATCTTGGAGGATACAGACGTCATCTTTATCATTCTTGTTTGATAATGAAATGAATTTTTATTAAGTTAATAAAGTTTGCTAGAGATCAAAATGAATTTACACATTTTATTTCAGAAATATGGGAAATATTCTGTCTGCATGGGTGTTTAACAATCGATTATGAGTCATTCATTATTGGATCAGTTCCAACAATTTATTCACACATACGACCTGATAACACAGGACGATCACATCCTGATTGCGGTATCCGGCGGTGTGGATTCAATGGTTCTTTTCGAACTTTTTCTCCAATCTCGCGTAAAATGGAATTTACAGCTATCCGTGCTGCATTTGAATCATCAATTGCGCGGCGCAGACTCGGATGCCGACGAACAATGGGTGCGGGACCTATGCGAACGCCATGCGATTCCGTTGGCAACGGAGCGTGTTGATGTGAACCACTATGCACAAAACAGCGGTCAGTCGCTGGAAACCGCAGCCCGCGAATGCCGTTACGCGTTTTTTGAAAAAACCGCAAACCAGCTGAATGCCAACAAAATCGCCACCGCTCATAATGTAAACGATCAGGCCGAAACCCTGTTGGACCGGATATGCCGGGGAACCGGAATCCGCGGATTATGCGGGATCCCGGTTCACCGCGATCGCTACATTCGCCCATTACTCTTTGCGGAACGCAATGAGATTGAACGATTTGCAAAACAACAAAATATTCTATACAGAACGGATCACAGCAACCGCGATATCACATTTAAACGAAACAAAACAAGGCACGTGCTGTTACCCCTGCTGCAAAAAGAATTCAATCCCGGCGTGATTACGGCGCTCGCGAACTTGGCCGGTCATGCCGCGGAAACCACAACATATCTCGATAAAGAGGCCGAAAACGCCCTGAAAACATGTATCGTGCGCCGGGAACCTGACAAAATTATTCTTGATATTAAGCAATTTTTAACGTATCTTAAATCTTTACAAAAAATTATGTTGCGTTATTGTTTGATTGAACTGGGGTACAATCCGAATCTGCTCAACCAACGAAACCTCACATCAATTGAACAATTTATCGTGTCGAAACACAGCAGCGGCCGACTGAAAATCAGCGATATTTCGTTTTACAAAACCGCCAAGACTCTTATTGTGGGTCATCTGGATACGACATACCATCATATGACCCTGCCGGCTGCCACAGGCTGTTTTTCTCTATGGAATGGATATACTCTGCACATCAGTAAAGTTAAGGATACCCCGGATTGGCATCATTCCAACAATTTGATAGAATATATCGATGCAGATTCGTTTTTGGCGCCGGTGCAGGTAAGATCGTACAAGCCGTCCGATCGTTTTTATCCGGTTAATGGAAGCGGATCAAAATCAATATCGGATTTTTTTATTGATGAAAAAGTAAACCGGTACGAGCGGTCTTTCATTCCGATCCTCGAATGCAAAACCGGCATTGTATGGATTTGCGGATACCGACTGGATGATCGGTACAAAGTCACGCCGTCAACCACTTTGTATTTAAAACTGGAACTCGACATTGAACGAAAAATCTGAATTTGAAAAAGTTGTCCACGATCAATCATTTCGCTGTCTGCTGTCTCACGAGGACATTCAAAAACGTACCCGAGAACTCGGCCGGGAAATCACCCGGGATTACCGGGGAACAATACCCATTATCATTGGTATACTGAACGGCAGTTTTATTTTTATTGCCGACCTGGTGCGTAACATTGAGCTGGACGTTGAGATTGATTTTTTAAAAATTTCCAGCTATGGGGATGAAAAAATTTCATCCGGTGACGTGCAGATGATCAAGGATATCAATGCCGACCTCAAAGGCAGAGATGTTCTGATCGTGGAAGATATCGTCGATACAGGTCTTTCAGTCACCTTTTTAAAAAAGCATCTGTCCGAAAGGCAGCCGGCATCCATAAAGTTTGCCTCTCTGCTGTTCAAAAAAGAGGTGGCCAAACTGGACTTTAATGTGGATTATGTCGGTTTTGAAATACCCAACGATTTTGTCGTGGGCTTTGGACTGGATCACAAGCAGATACTGCGTAATCTGCCGGATATTTATGTTATGGATTAATAAAAACTGGATCACTATTATGCTTCAACCCAATCAGAAAAAAGACTCTAAAAATCAGAATCAAAAGCCGCAAGGCCCCCAATGGGGCAAAGCCTCGCGTTCACTGCTGTTCTGGATCGGTTTATTCATTGTAGCGCTGCTGATTTCTCAGCAGTTCAGCGACAACCGGGGCAGACAGGAGGATCTGACCTATAATCAATTCATGAACCTCATGGAATCCGGTGATATTCGAAAAATAGATATTAAAAACAACGTCATCACCGGCCAGACGGTACAGCCTGCCGCTCAACAAACCACAGATACCCCGCCGTCAGAAACACAGGAGGAGGCAGCAGCACAGCAGTTCAAAGTGGTTTTAACCACAGCGCCGGAGTATTCGACGCTGGAGAGCTGGCGCACTGATTATAATGTAGAAATCAATATCAAAGAAGATAATCCCGGCGTCTGGAATTATTTGCTCACCGCTCTGCCCTGGATCCTTCTCATCGGCTTTTGGGTTTATCTGATCCGGCGCATGAATGCCGGCGGAGGCGGTCAGAAAGGCATTTTCAATTTCGGAAAATCACGCGCCAAACTGTTTAACGAGAATTATCCCAAAGTCACATTTGAAAATGTAGCCGGCGCCGACGAGGCCAAGACCGAACTGGGCGAGATCATTGATTTCTTAAAAGAACCGGAAAAATTTCAGAAACTGGGCGGCAAAATCCCCAAAGGCGCGCTGCTGCTCGGACCTCCCGGAACCGGGAAAACTCTGCTCGCCAAAGCCATCGCCGGTGAAGCCGGTGTGCCGTTTTTCAGCATGTCGGGAGCGGATTTTGTCGAAATGTTTGTCGGAGTCGGCGCCTCGCGTGTGCGCGATTTGTTCGAACAGGGCAAACGCAATGCACCCTGCATTATTTTCATCGACGAACTGGATGCAGTGGGCCGGCACCGCGGCGCCGGACTCGGCGGCGGTCATGATGAACGCGAGCAAACTCTGAATCAGCTGCTGACTGAAATGGACGGATTCGAGTCCAATGAAGGGGTTATTCTCATTGCAGCCACCAACCGGCCGGACGTTCTGGATTCCGCGCTGCTGCGGCCGGGACGCTTTGACCGGCAGATCGTTGTGGATCGTCCCGATGTACGCGGACGCGAAGGTGTTTTGCGTGTCCACACTCAAAACATACCGGTCGCCAAAAATCTCGATCTCAAGGTGCTGGCCAAGGCCACCCCCGGATTTTCCGGAGCGGACCTGGCCAATATGGTGAACGAAGCCGCCTTGCTCGCAGCGCGGAAAAACAAGAAAAAAGTGTATATGGTCGATTTCGAAGAGGCCAAAGATAAAGTGGTCATGGGCACGGAACGGCGCAGCATGCTGATCAGTGAAAAAGAAAAAGAGAGCACGGCATATCACGAAGCCGGACATGTACTGGTTGCCAAGCTGACGCCGGGCGCGGACCCCATCCACAAAGTCACGATTATCCCGCGCGGCCGCGCGCTCGGGGCCACCATGACCCTGCCGATAGACGAGAAACACAATTATTCAAAAACCTATTGCCTGGCCATGCTCCGGCAGCTCCTCGGCGGCCGCGGCGCTGAAAAAATCGTATTCAACGAAATGACCACCGGCGCCGGCGATGATATCCGCAAAGCCACAGAGCTCTCGCGTAAAATGGTGTGCGAATGGGGCATGAGCGATGTGATGGGTCCCCTCACCTATGGCGAAAAACAGGAAGAGATCTTTCGGGCCGGGAAATCTCCCAGCACCGCGATTATTCCGAAGCCACTGCACAAATCATCGACAAAGAAGTGCGCAAACTCATTGATGAAGCGGAAAAAGATGTCATTAAATTACTCGATGATAATCTCAATACGTTGCACCGACTCACCAAAGAACTGCTCGAACGCGAGTATCTGAACGGTGAAGAAATCGATAAAATCCTGGCCGGAGAAAAACTGCCGCCGGTCAAAAACAACAAATCCACAAAACGCAAACAGAAAAAAACCGGCGCTAAAGCATCAACCGCTTCCCCAAAAACAAAAAACACGGATTCCCAAAAGTCTGATAAAACGGATTAATGACACGCACCTCTACATATACCTGGTCCTGCGCGTCCCGATCCATCAGCATCGGGACGCGCACCCTGATTATGGGGGTGCTGAACGTCACACCGGACAGTTTTTCCGACGGCGGCGCCTATGCCAACATTGACCGTGCTGTTCAGCATGCCCTTGATATGCATGCCCGGGGCGCCGATATGATTGATATCGGCGGCGAGTCATCCCGTCCCGGCGCGGAGCCGGTGTCTGAAGCGGAAGAACTGAACCGCACCATTCCGGTGATCCGGGCATTGCGCGTAAAACTGGATTGTCCGATCTCCATAGATACGACCAAATCGGCAGTGGCAAAAGCAGCCATTCAATCCGGCGCTGATATCATTAATGACATCAGCGCCTGCCGTCTCGATCCGGATATGATTCCTCTAACAGCGGAAACCGGGGCCGGAGTGGTGCTCATGCATATGCAGGGCGACCCTCGCAGCATGCAGAAAAACCCGCAGTACACGGACGTGGTTCATGATATAATCGCGCTTCTGCAGAAACACATCGATGATCTGCTGGCGCTTCACATCAAACCGGATCAGCTGATCGTCGATCCGGGTATTGGCTTTGGTAAAAGCGTTGCAGATAATTACGAATTACTGCGCCGACTGCACGAATTCAAAACCCTGGACCGTCCGATTCTGGTCGGCCCGTCGCGCAAATCCTTTATCGGAAAGCTTCTCGATCTTCCGCCGCAGGAACGTCTGGAGGGTACCCTTGCCGCAGCTGTAGCTGCGATTATGAACGGCGCAGATATCCTCCGCGTACATGATGTCCAGGCCGTGCAGAGAGCAGTACGGGTTACTGATGCAATAACCGGAAAACTATTAGTGGACAAGTTATGAGATTCACTCTGTTTCAAATCGGTTTTCTCCCCGTCACCATCATGGATATCGTCGATATCACCTTGATGTCGTTTATAATTTATCGACTCTATCGCTTTCTCAGAGGGACGCGCGGCGTACAGATGATGGTAGGACTGATCATCCTGATTGTGGCCTCGGCACTGGCGCCGCTTTTGCAGCTCAAAGGCCTGGGCTGGATTTTTGAAAACCTGCGTACGGTGTGGCTTTTGGCATTTGTAATTTTATTTCAGCCCGAAATCCGGAGATTGTTGATCTATATCGGACAAAGCCGACTGGTTCGAACCTTTGTACAAATCAGCGAAAGCCGGATTATCGATCAGGTCGTGGATGCCACGGTTGCGCTGCAGGACCGAGGCTACGGCGCCCTGATTGTTCTGGTGCGCGAAACCGGTATCCGCAGTATTATCGAAAGCGGCACGCGCATTCAGGCCGAAGTCACCACACCTTTGCTGATCTCCATTTTCAATCCCCGATCCCCCCTGCACGACGGCGCCGTCATCATTCAAAATGACTTGATTGAAGCGGCTAAATGTCTGCTGCCGATCTCTGAAGAAGAATACGGCGACCTGGAATTCGGCACCCGGCATAAAGCAGCCCTCACCCTGTCCCAGGATTCCGATACCATGATTATCGTGGTATCAGAAGAACGCGGACAAATTTCCATCGCGATCGGCGGAGAACTGCAGATTGATTTGTCGACAGCTGAACTGAAAAAAGTGCTGGTGGAAGGATTCCGCTACGGCGACACCAAGGTCAAATAATCAGTTTCCATCCTTGTTTATTCTTCGTTGCCGCCTTGTCTCAGATAATTGACGATATCAACCGGTTTCCCGTCTTTGACATAGACGCGCGGCAGACGGCGTCCGAATGTTGACATGACTTCATAAGAGACGGTTCCGCTCAAATCAGCGATAAAGTGCGGAGAAATTTCCATGTCGTGATCAACCCCCATCAGCGTTATCACCTCACCGACTTCAACATCCGGCAGTTCGGTAATTTTGACAAATCCCGCATCCATACACAATCCGCCTATGACCGGCAGCAATTTGCCCCGGCAAAGGACCTGTCCAATCTTGCTCAAATTGCGCGAGTATCCATCGGCATAGCCGACAGGCAGTACAGCGATGGTTTCGTCATTCTCCGCCATATACTTTCGGCCATAGCCCACGCTATCACCGCGGTGAATCTCGCGCACAGAGGCAATGCGTGTCCGCACATGCATGGCCGGTTTCAACGTAAACGGCCGACGCACATGGTCGGAAGGGAAATAACCATAGGTCATCAGTCCCACACGCACCATATCATAATGCGCCTGCGGCAGATCCAGTGCGCCGCCGCTGTTTACCATATGCCAGATCGGAATATTCAAATCAAGATTTCTCCGCACCTGCTCCAGCCGTTCGATCTGCAGATGAGCAAAACTTTTATCAAGGGCATCGGACATGGCCAGATGCGAAAACACACCCCGGAGCTGAAGTCCAGGCAGGGCAGCGCATTTTCGAATAAAATCAGGAGCAGAATCAAACGGCACGCCGTAGCGGCTCATACCGGTATCCACTTTGACATGGATAACCGCTTTTTCGGAAGCGGCATCTGAAAGCGCCTTTGCCACTGTTTCCCGGTAAACCATCTGTTCAATCGAATAACGAATCACCACCTCTGCCTGATCCGGAAAAATCGGTCCCATATTCAGAACAGGGCATCGGATCCCGGCGTCCCGCAATTCAACCGCCTCATCCAGTGTGACCACCCCCAGATAATCCACCCCGAGCTGTTCATACAGTCGGGCCACCGGCACAGCGCCCAGCCCATAGGCGTCGGCTTTGACCACAGCCAGCAAACGTGTATCTTCCAGATACGTTTGGATTGCCTTTATATTCAATTCCAGGGCATCCAGGTCCACATCAATCCAGGCAGGCCGGTACATCTTGTCCATAGTTTAATCCTCTCTCAATTCGTTTCATTCGCTTTGATGGCGCATATACTGTCCGATAATCCGATATGGTAACAATAAGTTGGAAACGGGACCACCTCAACCTGAAAATTCTCCTCAAGCCGCGGGATAAATTCCGACTCGGCGGAATAACGCAGCGGTTTGAAACCGCCGCTTTGTATAAAAACATCCCGTTTTCCAAACAGCGTGGCCGCCATATAGCATTCACTTAAATGAATCTTCCGACCGGGATCATTGGCGTCCACGACCCACTGCTTTTCCTCGGGACCAATCAGCGCCACGCCGCCGTGGATCACGTCCACATGCGGATGTGTTTGCATAAATTCATATCGCACCTGTAAATGATCTCGATGATACTGATCATCCGAATCGATAAACGTAATATAAAATCCTGAGCCTTTCCTGATCCCGCGGTTCCGGGTTTCGGCCGGACCTGTCCGCCGTTGTGACAAGAACCGGATACGGTTATCTATTTCAGTTAACGGCAGAATATCCTCTTTGACGCCGTCCGTGCTGCCGTCATCAATGATCAACAATTCCCAGTTTTCAAACGTCTGCCTTTGCACAGAATCAATAGCCCGGCTGATCAAATGCCGTCGATTGTATACGGGTAGTATAATGGATATTTTCAACGTGTTTTTCATAAAAGCCAGGACAGGGACAATATTCCGGTATAAAACAAATAGACCAGCAGCGCCACAGTCAAAACAACAAACAAAATACCCAGCAGCGTACGAATCAGCACAAACGCCACAGAGCCCGCCAGAATAACAACAAGCGTTTGAAAAATAAAGGTGTGCACTATAGACGCGTCGCCAAACAGTGCATAAAGCGGATACAGCGAATCAGCCGCAACGGTAATAACCACCAGCAGCACAAGACTTGACAAGGCCAGTTTCAGTAAAGTTTTCTGCATCATGGATGTCTTTAATTATGTTTTGGATTTATCATTCAAGAATGCTATCTTTTAAAAAGGAGTTTGCCATGAATCTCAAAATTTTCATCGGATTGATCATTATTATCGGCGCCGCATCGTTCCTGATTTTCAGCGGGGTGCGGGACACCTTTGTCTATTATACCACCATCTCCGAACTCAAGGCAAAAGACATGCCTGACGAACGCGGAATCCGGGTCAGCGGAACCATTGATCCGTCATCCATCCGCTGGCAGCCGGACAGTCTGGAGCTGTATTTCAAATTGACCGAGAATGACGACACCCTTGAGGTCTATTATCACGGGGCCATTCCCGACCAACTGAGCACGGCTCAGGTCGTGGTCGCAGAAGGACGCCTGAATGGACACAATTTCAAGGCATCAAAACTGCTTTTAAAATGTCCGTCAAAATACGAACAAAAATCGTCCACAGAGCATTTTAATGCCGGCACACCTTAGAATAAATCTTTAACTTTATCCTTTACCTTGTCAGTCTGTTTTCTTTTTTCAGACTCGAGCCGTTTTAGAACCTGCGCCCGCTTTTCCTCGAGCCGGGACTCGAGTCGCTCCACTTCTTGCGTATAGGTCTGCATCTGTGAACTCAGGTTCCGGGTTTGTCGATCCACCATGGCATTGAGTTTTGTTCTCTCTTGATCGACACGCGAGGTAATTTCCCGCTCGATTTCTTGCCGCGCCTGCATCACCTGATCTCCCACCCGATCCCGAACTTGCTGCACAACAAAATCATCTATATTGGACCGGACTTTAAACTCTGTAGACGCATCATCACTGACCAGATTTGCATGGATATCAATATTGTCAGCTGACACAAATACGGACTGTAAAAGTTCACTCCAGCTGTCCCGGGCGGCTTGATCAAACCCAAACGCCATATTGCGGCCGGCAAAATCAAGGGAACCCTCTATTCGCTGTTCCTGCATCACCAGCCGCGCCGACACTTGACCTTTGCCCTTTGTCACGTTTTGCGGCAGCCATTTGGAATCACTCAAGACTACGCCGGCAAACGGCATTTCCATCACATTTACGCTAATCGATTCACGCGGTTCATTGAGATAATTAAATTCACCGCTAAACGTCAAAGCCGCCTTGTCTGCACGCCGTCCCTGGAGGGACAGAGTCATGGGTTCACCGATCAGGGACTGACGGGATACGATATGATTGACCTGACCGTCCAGCAAAAGTCCGTTTGCCGCGGTGCCCGAGATTTTGACCCGTTTGATCCATAGACTCGGATCAACCTGGCGGGCTGTAAAATGTATCGTCTGCCCCTTGAATCGGGGCGGTTTTTCTTTTTTGGGTTGATCGGATTTGAGTTTCGCGCTGTAATGCCGCACCTGACCGGTGATCTGCAGCACCGAATTGACCTTTTTAACAATCTCCGGACCGAATAAAAACAATCCAATATTCTCTTTGCTGATCGAGGGCAGTTTGGCCTTGTCCAGGGCCCGGGCCATATCCCGGGAAATCCAGTCATCCACCCGACCCACCTGCCTCTGAGTCATGGAAAGATCCTGCTGTAGAGAATCCGCAGCCTCGAGAGTAAACGACTTTAAGGAATCAATTTTATCATAAACCTGTTTAAGGGTTTCGGCTGTTTTCTCAAGTTGTACAACTGTTTTGATTTTATCCGGTTGTATAGACTGCACCTTGTTGTCGATCTGCGCATATTCGGATTGCCAGGCATCCGAGGTGAGTGTGGAATCCCATTTGCTGTACAGATGCTCAAGTTCATCGGATAATGAATCAATCCGCTGCGGCGTTTGAAGATCCAGTAATTTCAAAATGCTGTCGACATTGACTGATTTTGTCATTGCATCCAGATTCCAGGCGGGCGCCTGCCCGGCCTGTTCCTGCAGCCGGTCCATAGTTTTGGAAACAAAGGTCGGTTTTTTATCGCCTTTCTTTTTCGCCAGTTTGCCGTCCGTGGTCCGCGGCGTGCCCGACGTGATGTTGATGACCTGGACGTTCTCTATGATGATATTTTTGGAGAACAACGGGACAAGCTGCATCTTAAACTCGGTTGCCCCGGTGGTCAATATGTTCTCCATGGTTTGTCTGGGATGGGTGACCTGAAGGCTGTCCCAGCGGACATGCAATCCCAGTAATGACAAATCAAGATTGTCAATTTCAACGCGGGCCCCCACAGCAGCATTTCCGAGTGCTTCCAGTCTGGCTTCAAACCACTCATCACTGAAAATCAACCCCAACACCAGAACAATAACAACAGTGACAATGAGAAAAATAATACCTTTCCAGCGCACGATTTATTCTCCCAATTTTTGCAACCGTTCAAACCAGGAATAGAGTTTGCTTCCCATCAAAGCCTGGACGATCTTTAGTTTTTTGATGCGCTCTTCGAGACGTTCTCTGTAATACACCACAAACCGTTTCATCAACAGAAAAACAGGAACGATCAGCAGTATGCAAACCAGCAGACTCCCCAGCACAACAGTATTGTTCAAGTTAAAATAAGCCATTACCGGCGCCTGGCTGACAAACAGCCAGACAGATTCTAAAAAGGAAACCTCAACAAGAAGGAAATAACCGAGTTCATGAAACAAAGGATCTAAAAGATAGGCAAACAAACTGAAAAACAGGAATGCCAGTATTGCCATTGAAATGTTAACGTTCAGAATAATAATCAGCACGGCGATCAGTAGATTATGAGCATTCCACGGGGGAGTGAGTCCAGGAAACATCCCAAGGACAAATCCCCAGGACAGCTGGACCGGCGTTGCATTGGAACGCAGCGCCTTGATCAATTTGGAAATCAGCTTTAAAACGATCATGAATCCATTCCTTACAAAAGTTCAAAGGTTCAAACCGAGTCGCGGAACCGTAAAGTGTGCGAGATTAAGAGTCGATAAACGGAATCAAACTGATAAGCAGAACTGCCGCACACATGATCAGGAAAACACGCGCATAATTCTTTAAAGAAACGCTGCGGGTCATACGGATAATCTGATAAACCGCCAGGGTCAGAACCGGAATAATGCAGGCCCAGTGATGCCAGGAACTGACCTGGATTTTATAATTCAGGCTCAATAAAATTCCGGTTACAAATTCCAGTAAAAGTGAAAATCGGACGATTTGCGCCAGCATGGTTTCAAAAAACGTCGGGACGCGCTCACCAGCCCGGAAAAATCGAAACGCGAGTACGGCATAGCCGATCATCAATACCACGGCCAGAATCCGGTGTCCGATTTCTATCACAACATTCATTACAACCCCTTTTGATAAAAAATCCATTTATAACAGTTTAAATAATTATTTTCCAAATTGCAATATGAAAATACAGAACCAGGCAGATCAGCCTCCCGGCTGCCATTCAGGCAAAAAAAGCGCCCTGTCAACACAGGGCGCTTTTTTACAATCAGTGATCCTTTATTTCAAAACGACCATCTTTCTCACTTTGCTGTAATTCCCGGCTACCATACGAAAGTAATAGATACCGGAAGCCACCTGCACTCCGGCATCCGACTCTGCATTCCAAAGAATCGAATGGAACCCGGCCCGCATCTCCCGGTCCACCAGTGTCTTTACTTTTTGACCGAGCACATTGTATATATTAATCCGCACCCGTACCGGCTTGGGCAGTTCATAGCGGATCGTCGTGATCGGATTGAACGGATTCGGGAAATTCTGCTGCAGATTAAACGCATCCGGGAGCGGAGTTTCCGCTTTGACCGGTCCGTGCAGATTTTTAAAGCCGTCGACAGTGACGTCCTGCAGTTTATAATACACCGTATGTCCGGCCTCCACGCTTTCATCGACAAATTCATACTTGCCGTTGGGAGAGGACTGTATCAGGTTTGTGTTGATCTTTTTATAATCGCCTTGCAACCGGTTGGAACGCAGCACGTTGAATCCGGCGTTTCCGGATTCTGATGACGTTTCCCAGATCAACTGAACACCTTTGTAAGGGACGACCTGAGCTTCCAGATTGCTCAATTCAACCTGGGTGGTCAGCAGCGTCCAGCTTTTTTCGTCACACATTCCCTGGTCGCAAACTCGGACCCGTATTTCAAAACGTTGACCGAATTCCAGCTCATTCAGATTGATTCGGCAGACCTGGCCATAGGTGTAAAATTCATCATCCACATACCAGGTTGTGGTAATCACATCACCGTCCGGGTCTGTGGCCTGGATTCCAAATTCCAGCTGATTCACATTCTCCAGGTCCGGTTTCAGAAAAAGGTCCGTCGGCCAAAAGTTGGTGATCATGGGCGCCTGGTTGTAGTCTTTAACCGTGATCTTGACCGAATCAATGTCTTTGCCGCCGCGAATATCGGTCACTTCAAAGACAGTATATATGGTTTTCTTGGTCTCTGGACTCTCCACCACATCATTACCCGGCGTCCACTCGAATGTATGGGTATCATCATTGTTGTTGGTGAACCGGGCGTCCGCGGGAATATCGAGCGCATTGTAGAACAGGTCATCACCGTCTCCGTCCGTTGCGGACACCTGGAAACTGACTTTGTCCCCTTCCACAACTGTTTTTTCAGCCGGCAGCTGCAGTTCCGGCCAGTAAGAGGCATCGCCTTGAGCTGTAAACGTCTCGATATAGGAACCGCCCGCCAGATCAGCAACAGCTTCCAGAGTATTGTCCACCGAACCGGGTCTCGGGCCCAGTTTCCAGTGAACCTGGGCTATGCCGTTGATGTTTGACGTGACAGGCTGAGATTCAACCACGGAACCGCCGCCTTGGGTCACATAAAAAGACACCTGACCGCCCCGCGACGGATTGCCGTGCCGGTCGTAAATCCGCACTTTGACCGGATACAGCAGAACCTTGCCCATCTCGCCGACCTGACCGTCACCGCTCAGTTTCTCCATCGAATAAGGCGTATCACCCAGTCCCATCGCCGAGAATTCGATAAATTCGGGTTCCAGATTCGGTGAAGACACTCTCACAAGATTCAGACCAAAATTCATACCTACCGTATAATAAGCCGAGGCGCGGCCCTGTTCGTTGGTAAATTTCGTCAGATCGGACACACCGCCTTCAAGCGTACCGGAAGATTGCACGGTATTGTCCTCGACCACGGAAAAAGTCACGCGTGCATCAGAGATGGCATTGCCGTACTGATCCACCACTTTGACCACAAACGGCTGAAGCAGGGTCTGCCCCACCGTGGTTTCCTGGTCATCACCGGACACATACTGTATCTTTGCCGCACCCGATCCGGCGCTTGCGCGCGTCGTATCGTAAAACGTGGCCGTAATATGCGGATAATTTGTCAGAGTGGCCCGGTAGATATTCAATCCGTCCCGGGTGCCGACCAGAGCTCTGGCATGCGCTTCACCGTACATATCGGACTGCACCGGGTTCCCGGAAACAATGCTGCCGTTGTTATGCAGCACCTCGAATTTCACTTTTTCATTATAAACCGGCCAGCCATTGGCGTCCAGCACCCGCACACCGAGTCGCTCGTCCAGTTCCTGATTGGGAGCGGCAATCAGATGATCACCGCTGATTTTCAGCAGCTGCACAACCTGTTCCGGTTCTTCCGCCACCTCGGTATATCGCAACGGAGATCCCGTCAGGCCTGCGGCGCTCGCGGTCACTGTATTCGGTCCGGCCTCTTCTCCAAGACGCACCTGACACGCGGCCACTCCTGTACTGTCCGTACGAATGGGCTGCGGTTCAACCACCGAGCCGCCGCCGCTGGTTACAGCAAACGTAACCGGAATGTTCGGAATGCGATTTTCATATTGATCCGTGACAATGGCTTTCAGGGGTTTGGGCAGCACCGTCCCGACATTGTGCTGCTGATCATCGCCGTGATCTGTAACGGGTTTGACCAGATTGGACGCCTCACCCGGATAAAAAATGATATTGGCCCTTGTATTCAGAGTAATGCCGTTATTAATGTCACGCGCAGTGATCTGTTTCACACCCGACTTTTCAGAGTAAATATAACCGACCGTCTGGCCGTTTTCATCAGTCGAGCCATTGGGCTGCACCACCTGGCATTCGCCCGTCGCTTCCAGAGAAACCGCTTTGTTTTGAACCGGATTGTTAAACCGATCCATCAGAGTGACCCGAACCATCGAACGCTGCTCACCTTCCGAGACAATTTGACTGGACGGTGTCACCAGGATAATTGAACTATCCGGATGGGTCACATCCGCTTCTGCCGTGGCTGTGAACGTGGCCGGAGAACCATCAAGATCCGTGGACGTGGCCGTCAGGGTATATTCGCCTGTTTTATGCCCCATGCGCCAGACAATGCTGGCGATCCCTTCATTGTCGGTATCCACAGTGGTATCCGTGGTCGTACCGGACCCCAGAGCGCCGATTTCAGAGGGCAAATCACCATTATTCAGCGCTATTCTGAAATTAATAGGCTGACCTTCCACTTTATTGCCGTGCTGATCCATGGCCTTGACCTTGATCGGCCGCGAAAGATTTTTACCCACCGTGCCGGTTTGCCCGTCTCCGTCTTCTTTTGCCATTTGCGTGGCATTGGTTGAACGGCCCGAAATTTCGAACAGCAGGGGCGAGTTCACCAGATGCTGCCCGGTTCCCGGTACATACGTACTCACTTGTACACGGTTGATACGCACGCCGGCCTCTTTGCCCAGCGTAAACTGGACGGAAACCAGACCGTTGGAATTGGTTTCCTTGACTTTGACCGAATCCACTTTGCCGTCCAGTGAACCGCCGTCCGCCTGTCTGCGGCTCAACACTTCAAATCGAACCGAATGATTCGAGATCGGATTGTTATACTCATCCACAACCTGAACGCGTAAAAACTCGGACAGCGTATTGTTGATAATACCGGAGAGATCTTTGGTGGTATCATTTGTAATTTTCACCAGTTTATGCGGCGGGCCGACCAATGCGGACGCTTCAAACACATAAGGTGAATTTTCCAAATTCTTGTTGTTGCGCTTGGAAGAAACAGACAACCGGTTGTTCAACGACCCGACGCGCGGCCCGATGGTCCAGCTGACCTGCGCATATCCTTCAGCATCCGTGACCCGTGTTGCGATCGTCACACCCGGCTGACCCAGATAACCGATATTGCCGTTCACAGCTTCGAGGCTAAAATTCACCGTACGGTCGGACACGCCGTTGCCGTACTGATCCACGACCTGCACTCTGGCCGGCTGCGGCAGAGTGGAGCCCACCGTGCCGACATGCACAAATGCAGAGTCCGCTTCCAGGCGGAACGCCTCACCGGGATTTGCCGACGCAGTAAACAGCAGCTTGTTGCTTTCATCAACCGCTGCACTGGCTTCTACCACATTGTTATTGACACCGGCTTCGGTGCCCAGCAACCATTCGATTTCGGCATATCCCAAATCCGCAGTGGGCACTGTGACTTGAGACAGACCGTTCAGCAGTCCGTTTCCTTCTTTGACTTTAAACGTGACCGGATACCCGATAATGGGATTGTCAAACCGATCGACAATCTGTACAATGATATTTTCGTCAAGCAGGGTTCCGACCGTGCCGGTAAACAGTGAATCGGAATTGATGCGTTTCATGGAATACGCCTTGCCCACATTTGCGCGTGCCGAAAATGAAATCGGACTCCCGGACAAGGGATTGCCCTGGGTGTTGCGGGAAACCGCATCCACGGCATACACACCCGGTGTCTCAGGCATATGCCAAAGAATGCTGGCATACCCGTCGGACTTTGTAAAAATAACCTTGCTGGTTCCCTTGCCGCCGGAATCTTCGAGTTTTCCGCCGCTGCCCTGCACGTTAAAGGTCACCGGATGATCAGGAATGGGATTGTCATGAACGTCCAGGACCCGCACCTGCAGCGGATACTCGAGTGACAGACCGACCTCGCCTTGCTGTTCATCGGTGGAATCAATTTTAATAATTTTAGCCGCCGGTTTCGGCAATGCCGATGCCTTGAACACCACCGGTGAACCGGACAGGGGTTCGGACGGCAAGTCCACCCGAAAAGCCGAAGCCTGGACCACATTGTTGCTGTCACCCGAGGCTTGACCCAGTGTCAGGGTCGCAGAAGCCAGCCCGCCGCTGTTGGTCTGAACGGTAATCCGGTCTGATCCGTCAAATGAACCGCCGCCGTCGACGACCCGGAACGTGATGTCCTGTCCCGGCACCGCGTTGCCGAATGGATCGGTGGCCTTGACGGTAAAGGCATTATCAAGTTCCTGGGTCACAATGCCGGTTTGATAGCTTCCCATGGTTCCGTTACCGGAAAAATACGAAAGCTTGTTTGCGATACGCCCGACCGGCATGGCTCTGAAATAGACGGGGTCGATGTCCGTATCCAGCGCTTCAACCCGAATCAAATGTTCCTGGTTGATCTGGCTGCCCATGGACAGCACCGCTTCCGCTTCTCCGTTCTGATCCGTATAAATGTTTTTGACAATCTGTCCCGGCTGATCAAAATAGGCGACCGCGGTGGGACTCATGATCTCGAATCGGATTTGCTGCTCTGCAACCGGAAATCCATTAGTATCTATAAGCTTGACCAATAACGGCTCGGCCAGAGGCATTCCCACATAGCCGTCCTGTTCATCGCCGGACACCTTGACCAGAGAATCCGGTGCGCCTGTAATCGCATTGGCCTGAAATACAGCCGGCGCACCCTCAAGACCGTTGCCCCGCGCTTCCACCTGATTGAGACCGGGCGCGCCGAGCGTCCATTTGGCACGGGCATAGCCGGTGCCATCCGTCAGGATGCTCAGAGAATCCTGACGTTCATCACCTTCCGGTGAACTGATTTTTCCGCCGCCGTTGGTCACCACAAAATTGACAGGAAATCCTTCGAACGGACTTTGATCTTCTTTTAAGATTCGTACGGTCAACAGACTGTCCAGCGTGGTCTGGTTGTTGGCCTGCTGAACCTTCGTAGGACTGACAAGCTGCATCGAATGAGGCGGTTCCGTCGGTTCAATGGTAAAACTGACCGGTGAACCGCTCAATTCAGCCAAATACGCCTGAATGATATAGTTCTCCGCCTGGTACCCGAGTGTGAGCGTGTTTGAGGCCACACCGAATTGATCCGACTCGACCTGATCAGAAGCAAGCGTTCCTTCACCCTGGGTGATTTCCCAGTTGATCATGGTTCCGGCTTTGCGGTTGCCATACGTGTCTTTGACCAATACTCTGAGGGCAGGAGATTCAAGTCCCGGAACAGCGGAAATCGGATCCTGGGGCATATCCGGATCCCGCTCCATAGACACAGCCGGACCGGCCAGGGGATCCAGAGTAAAGCTGGCAGGCGAGCCTTCCAGCGGCGATCCATCTTGCTTATTACCGCGGACCTCAACAATCACATTATCATCGGCATTGGTTCCAAATGTCACACGCGTTTCCGCAATGCCTTCTGCATCCGTCATGTTCGGAAACTGCGGACCTGTGCCGCCCATGCCGGAAGGGGGTCCCAGCGATGATTTCTGAATCAATAGCTTATCCCAGTCCCAGCTGGGTTCATAAATAATCAAATTCAACGTGTGGCTGCCTCGGTCCAGTGTATAATTTTCCGCTTCATGCCAACTCCAGTTGGCTTGCGGCGTGGCAACTTCAAAATACGTCGAATCGAGATTGTCCACGCTGATATAGGCTCCATCCGGCGCTCCGCCTTCATCGGGTCCGTCATCCGGAGACCGGTAGCGCAAATACACATCATAATTGGCGCGTTCCGGCACGTAAAACGGGATTTCAACCGCCCGTTCATACCGGTAGCCGGGCGTCCAGGAACTGGTGACGTACTGGCCGCTCGAGGCGTCTCCGTCATCCTCCACCGAGGCAATGGGAATCTTTATACGGCCGTCTTCTACTTCAACCCAGACCCGGCCGTCAAATTGAAAATTTTCGATATCATTCAGAACAGCTTCGCCGTTAACCACCTGAAAATCCAGCAGAGCGCCCTCGTACGGTTCTCCCTGAGCTGTGGTCACCCGCACCTGAAGGGGCTCGGGAAGCTGTGACTGGATAGGCCCGCTCTGGTTGTTGCCGGCCAGAGTTTCCAGCATAATCGGACCGTCTCCGCCTTCGAAACAGACTTTGATAAAATCAAAATTATTTTGATAAGAACCGTGCTGACTGACCCCGGCATACATATCAGCCAGAGGCTGGCCGTTGTTGATATCAAATTGAGCGTCCTGATCACCGTTGATATAGAATGTCACGGTTTTGGTCAAACCGTTATCTTGAATATCCGCTCTGATCACGTCGCCGGGGAGCGGCTTGGCTTGACTGCCATTTACAAACTGGACCCGGTTGGGATTGGCGCCGGGAGCCATGGTGTAAACGGCAACTCCGTCTTCCTGACGCAGCAAAAGATATGAATTGGCAACGTTCGGATCAGCATTATCCGCCAGAATAATCAATCCGGCGGGAATATATCGATTGTCATACAGTTCTGAATTGGTTGCGCTGAACATGGCCGAAACCGACAGGGCGCCACTTTTCTGATAGAGCATCACGTTGCTCCAGCCGCCGGTGGGGGATGCCAGGGTCAGCTCACCGCTTTCAATGACCTGATTGCCGGTCGTGGCCCAGAATGAACCCAGATCCACCCGGTCGAACTCGTCGGTGGTACAGGCGCCGATCACCGGTGCGGGATCATCCCCGCCGCCGCCTCCGCCGCCGTCTTCGTCTGTGGTGGCGGACGCTTCATTGGACAACGCCGACCAGTTATCCTCTTCATCGCGCACTTTGACGGCGAAAAAATAGGTGGTGGACGGATCGAGTCCGTCAACCAGTTTGCTTTCGCTTTGTCCCGCCTGCTTGGGAGACGAAACACCCACGACCTGATTGGCATTCTCAAAATCGGTATCCGTCAAAATAGACTGGGTTGAATAGCGAATATCATAAAGTGAGGCGGTTCCCGAATTGCCGTCATCACCGGACGCCGTCCAGCTTAACAGAATTGAATTGGCTCCCATGGTGGTTGCATCAAGATCACCGATTGCCGAAGGCGCTGTATTGTCCACGACAGGCTGGACAAAATCCACACTAAACGCTTCCACATCATTCTGATAAGCATCGCCGCCGAACAACATCACCCCGGCATAGGCATTACCCAGGGCAATGCGCGCCGAAGCGTCAACCAGCGTTTCAACCAAGGTATCGTTAATATAAACTTTGAATTCATGGTCCTGCGCGTCCCATTGTACCTTAAACTGGTCACCGGGAGACACGGACTGTTGCGTATTCTTCGTTTGGATCTGTACTGACGGCTGACCATCCGCGATCTCATACAGCCGCAATTCACCGCTGTAAAGATACACAAAATAGCCGTCCGAGGCGGCGGAAAACGCATCGACAATGGCGATGCCGCCCAGTTCAGAACCCGTGGCATCCACGCCGTTTCCCGCATCCGGCCATTGAATGGCTGCACGATTGTTGCCGGTTTCATTAAATACAGCCAGAAACGTGTTCCATCCCGCCGTTGAAGACTGGTTGTGCAAACGACCATTCTGAATAATCAGGTCAGAATGCGCCGCCCAGTTAACGCCCAGCGATGGACCGGTTCTCTCAAAGTTGTCTGTCGTTGCCCAGGCTGAAGCGGTCAACGAGAGAATAATAACACCTAGTATATATCTCCACATAAGATTCCCCTTCATTGTCCATAACCTCCGAATAGGAATATCATTTTGTTTCATAACAGTACATGATCCTTTATATGTTTCACTTTGGTATAGAAAATCTTTGAAAATAAAAGATTTCACTACATGTTCTATGTATACGAACAAACATTGTGCCAGAAGATCGCAACATCAAGGGCTAACCGTTAATATTATTATTTTACACCTGAAAACAGCTTGAAATGCAAAGACTCTACATGTAAAACGCTATAGAGATGGGATGGGTAAATTAAACAATAACTTAAGGTATCTATACCAAAAAGTCAACTTTTATATTTAGCCCCCGGAAACAAACCGGAGCAAAAAACCCTGCGTCAGGCAAAAAACTGAAAAAACGCTTGCCTCGTCATGGTTTCAATATTGCGGCTGCGGGCCGTTTCCACCTGTTCCGGATTGTTGTATCCCCATAACGCCAGAATCGCGTGAATCCCGGTCGGATACACTTTGATTACCGTATCCACTTGATCATCCAGAAAATAACACTGTTTTTTGGAAATTTGCCGATTTGCAAGAATATCTGTGATAATCTGTGATTTTGACCGCCCGTCACGGGTGTCAAAGAGATTTTCCTGCTGCAGATCAATGTTATGAAAGGACAGTATTTCTCTGACAAAAACCAATAGTTTGGTGGTGATGATATAAAGATTGTTCCCGGGTTCATAGTCTTTTAAAAATCCGGCCATTCCCGGATACAATGGACTGAGCTCACACCATTGCTCCGGCCGGGATCGCGCGAACGAATGACGGGCCTGGACAAACCGGTCAAAAAATGTATCTTTGAGGTCAATATTGCTTTGTTTGAACGCATCAAAATCATCCTGATCGTTCACCTTCTCCCCGGAGGCCAGGGCATGTGCGATATAGACATAATCCTCTCCATTGCGGATAAAACTCCGCAGGTATCTGGCTGTATCCACCCACTCGCGGTCCAGGTCTGCAATGCGTTCCACCCGGGAGCCTCCCCGGTAATCGGCATACGCATTGTGACCGGATACCAGGCACTCATCGATACTCTGGGTGATCACTCCGTCAAAATCAAGCATCAGCAAATCTGTTTGGCGTTCAAAGGCGCGCATCTATTCCTCATCCTCCAGAATTTGATTAATTTTTTCGAGTTCTTCATCGGTGAATTCAGCATTTTCCAACGCTTTCACATTGCTCTGCAATTGTTCGACGCGGCTCGCCCCCACCAGCACGGATGTGACCTGTTCATGGCGTAGATTCCAGACCAGCGCCATTTGCGCCAGAGACTGTCCGCGCCGGTCCGCAAGTTCGTTCAGCGCCCGAATCTTGCCCAGCAATGTCTCGGTAATGTCATCCTGACTCAAAAACCCGTGTTCCTTGGCGGCCCGGGAATCAATCGGGATACCGTTGAGATAGCGGTCCGTCAAAAGGCCCTGAGCCAGCGGAGAAAAGGTGATACAGCCCAGCCCGGATTCTTTCAGCACATCCAAAAGCCCGTCTTCAATCCAGCGGTCCAGCATGGAGTATTTGGGCTGATGAATGATAAACGGTGTCCCCATGTCGTTCAAAATACGTACTGCCTGCCGGGTCAGTTCCGGCGGGTAATTGGAAACCCCGACGTACAAAGCCTTGCCCTGACGCACCACGGCATCAAGCGCTCGCATGGTTTCTTCCAGCGGTGTGTGCGGGTCCGGCCGATGATGATAAAAGATATCCACATAATCCAGTCCCATACGCACCAGACTGGCGTCCAGACTGGATATGAGGTATTTTCTCGACCCGCCGTCGCCGTAAGGACCCGGCCACATATAATATCCGGCCTTGCTGGAAATCACCAGCTCATCGCGCAAGCCGTGGAAATCGGTTTTCATCAGTTCTCCGACAAATTCTTCTGCAGAACCGGCGGGCGGACCGTAATTATTCGCCAGATCAAAATGAGTCATGCCGAGATCAAACGCTTTTCTGGCAATCGCCCGGCCGTTTTCACGCGCATCAACTCCGCCGAAATTATGCCAGAATCCCAGAGACAGCGCCGGTAGTTTCAGTCCGCTGGTTCCACATCGATTGTAAATCATAGTTTCATAACGTTCATCAGAAAAATAGTACATGGTATTCCTTTCTTATATTTTCGATCACGGTACATCCGGGCCAGTCCGCCTTGGGCCGTTTCCCGATAAAGACTGGGCAGGGCATGCCCGGTTTCCAGACTGACTTGTACCACCTCGTCGAACGATATTTTATGCAGCCCGTCCGACAACAGCGCCATGTGACAACAGCCCATGGCCCGGATTGCCGCGTGAGCATTGCGTTCAATTAAATAATAGAGTACCTCCGGCAGCACACCGCTCGCCCCGCACGTGGGCGCGGTGACAACCTCGCCACCGGCTGCGTTTTCTTCAGAATCCAAGGCCCGGAACCGCATGCCGTTCGGGTGTACCGGCAGAGTCTCATCCGCTTTCCAGACCAGGTTAATCAGACGGTCTCCCAGCACCTGATTGATGGCCTCACGCGTCAAATGGCCTTTGCCGGTGGCTTCCAGACTGCCATAGAGTTCAACTTTAAATCCAGCAGCCTGCGGCGCTTTTTTCACCGCCTTTTCCGCCGCCCGCCGCGGCCCCATGGTGTGACTGCTAAATGGGCCGTACCCGATTCGATATAACTGTCTCAACGAATTCATATGTATTTCTTCAAACAGGTGCAAACCTCATTTTATTTCAAAACGAATCTTTCGGGCAATGGCTTGCTGACAGACCGGACAAAACGGAACCAGGGATTTTGAAAACATACGGCAATCGATAAACGATCTGTAAAGACCTTTCGATACATAACCGGCTCCTTCATAACAGCCGACCAAAGCCTGTCGGTATTCTGCTGCCAGCAGATCAGAGGCCTGATCCAGATAGGTTTGTCCCTCCGACATCCACCGGTTTTCCCGGGAAAGACGCATTAAACGATCAAACTCGGACTTTCTCCAGGGTGTCGGCACCCGCACATCCTTTTCAATCAAATGTCCCCACTTGGGTTGCTTCCGGTTTAGCAGCGCGGTGATATTCGGTTCCCAGGGTTCTACACCCGGGGTGTAAAAATTTTCATAAGCGACCCGGGAACTGTAATACTCGTCCGCCAATCCCGCAAACGAATGACCAAATTCATGCACAAACACATATTCCGACCACCACTCCGGTTGATTGTCACAATGTCCGGTATAAGAAACCGCCATGCTGTGAAAAATTCCGCCGCCGCCATACCGGTCCGAATGGACCAGCACATAAATATGATCATACGGAACCAATGCCGCGATATCATGCAATGCTTTGTTATTGTGAGCCAGTACATAACGGGGCAGATCCAGGGAATTATAGCCGGCGCCGATTGGTGTGCGCTTCCACTTGTCCTTGCGCGGTTCATCAATACCGGAATCTCTGGAAATTACGTCCACCGCCCACACGTTAAAATCATTCTTGTGATCTGAAAACGGCTGCGTCTCGAACAGGGCGCGTGTATAGCGGTCCACATGTTCGTGAAACAGAGACAGTTCTTTTCGCGTATAGCCGTCGCCGACAATCACCAGATCCACTTTGTGTTCCGGCTTGCCGTTTTTCTGAATTTTGCGCACTTTGAAATCATAGCGATTCCCCTCTCTGTTGACAAAACGAGAGTCCGGATCAATGCCGGCCGTAAACACGGTATCGGAAAAGACCCCCCCTTGACGCCGGACAATCACAACATCTACAGGTGACACCGGACACGGAAACCTCAGGGTCTCATGAAAGGCGCCGCGCTGTTCAGCGGCAAGTCGGGTGGTCTGCCATTCCTGAAAAACACAGCAATAGCCGTACGAATACATCAATGAATCGGTATCCTGCTTGTAAACGCGCATCTGGTAAATGCCCAGATTCAAGGTGTCAATCAGATTGACACGTGACCCCGGCCAGTCATCCTGCAGATAGATTTGATCTATACTATAGGCTTCTGCCTGAGCCGTACCGGTATGATAAACATCCAGACGCAATGTATGAGTAAAATCGAAAAAATCCGTTGCCTGTACAGAGACAACACCCAGCAGGCACAGCAATGTAACAACACGTGAACAGAGCATAGGGTAATCCTCAACATTAAAATTTAAATAAAATATGACTTTATCAAATCAATAGCAAGATAGAAATAAACTTTAGTATTGACAATCTGAATAAAAAAAGATATATTTAAAGAAATAATTCTCTAATTCATAAAACAAAATGGTTAAATTGCAATCCGTTTCCGAAGCCACCCTGCGCCGCCTGCCTCAGTATCTGCATTTGCTGAAAAAAATGCAGGAAAACGGCACAGAAACAGTATCGACCACGTTCATCGCCCATGACTTGAATCTGGACCCCACCCAGGTCCGCAAGGATCTGTCCGTCACGCAGGTGCACGGAAAACCGCGGATCGGTTATCAAATTCAGGAACTGATCGATGCGATCATCCGCTTTCTCAACTGGCAGAACGCCACAGATGCGCTGTTGGTCGGCGCCGGCAGCCTGGGCGCCGCGCTGCTGGGATACAACCGGATGAAAAATTACGGAATCAGCATTGTTGCGGCTTTTGACAATGACCGCGATAAACTGGGGCACAAAATTCACGGCAAACAGATTCTGCATATCGCCAAACTGCCGGAACTAACGCGCCGCAAACACATCCATATCGGTATTATTACCGCTCCGGCCGACGCCGCGCAAACCATAGCCGATCTCATGGTAGAGGGTGGAATCAAAGCCATCTGGAATTTCGCACCCACCGCCCTGCACGTACCGGAGGACATTATTGTTCAACGCGCTGATATCTATTCCAGCCTGGCCATATTGACCAAACGCCTGGCAGACGATCTGGGCCCCATCAGCTGACGCACTGAATGCAACCAATCCCGACCCCGTTCTCCCTCCCGGCACATAATTTGCACAATTCAATGAAAGATATTTGACTATTTCCTTAATTATTGTAAATTGTAAGATGAAAAAATGGTGATTTTTTGTCATTTGCAGATTGCATTGTAACTATTCAACTTGTGAAAAATTAAAAAGTGGTGCGCTTAGGGTTTCCCCTGAATTTTAACCATACTTTTCAATATTGGGACATTAAAGGGTCACAATAGGGGTGACCATTTTTCCCGGCCGGAAAATCCTAAATGGAGGCTCGAGAATGGCTAAAATAATTGTTGTTGATGACGACAAGGTTGTAAGAACCATCGTCGAAAAAACACTCACACGCGCGGGACATACGGTTCAGGTGGCAGTGGATGGGGCAAAAGCCGTTTCCATGATTGAAAACGAAAAATACGACATGGCGATTCTGGATATTCTGTTACCCGGGTTGTTGAACGGTTTTAAACTGATCTCCAAAACAAAGTCTGTATCCTCAAAAATCGTTATATTCGCCATAACCGGTCACGGCAAACAGAGCCATCAAAGAAAAGCCATGAGTCTGGGCGCTGATGAATTTATGGTCAAGCCGGTCAAACCCCAGTACCTGCTGGATAAAGTGAATGAATATTTGGGTATTGAAAAAAAACCGGAAGAACCGCGGCAGCCGGCATTCACACCGCCTGCCTTCGAATCGCAGCCGCCGCCTGAATCCAAACCGGAACCCGAACCCAAACAACCGGAACCCATAGAAGAACCGGAACCGGAATCGTCAGGATCACCCTTTGATTTTGATTTCGATTTCGAAAGCGAAACAAAAAAAGAACCGGAACAGCAAGCCCCGGCGGAACCGCCGCCTCCGATTTTTGAAAAAAAACCGGAACCCGTCCCGGAACCCAAACCGAAACCGGAAAAACAGGAAAGCCCCGAACCGCGACGCCCGTTCTTGATATTCCGGGCCATGTCCAAACAAACCCAGGATGAAATTATCAATCTGGGGAGAACCCGGGAACTGTTCAAAGGCTCTATCGTTGATGTTGATATCAGCTCGAACTTTTTTATCCTCAAACAGGGGGTTGTGACCTGCCTGGCCCACGAAACACCGATTTTCAAAATGCAGGTCGGCGATATTATGGGCGAAACCATTTTATTCCCGTTCAAAAATGTCTCTCTCTATCTGAAACTCCGGGCTGATCAGGATTCCAAAATCCTGTTGATCTCGAGAAAACAATTGATGAAATACCTGGTCACCAACCGCAAAGTCATGGTTCAGTTTATGGGCAATTGTTTGACAACATTATCCGAAAAATATGCAAATTGTATAGATATCATTGAAAAAATCTGATTCACCTTGAACAGGAGGCTGTTATGAAACGCGATATTCTGCTTGTATTGGTCAGCACCCGTAAAGAATCAGCAACAACCGTGCAAAAAATTCTCACCGAGTGGGGATGTCTGATTAAAACGCGTCTGGGATTGCACCAGGACGTTCTCGACAATTGCTCGGAGAGCGGATTGATCTTTCTGGAACTTGTGGGCGACCCGGAAAAGCACAAAGAATTGCAGCGCAAACTTGAACTCGTTCAGGGGGTTCAGGCAAAACTGGTTAATATGGAAATAAGCTAAAAAAGGAAACACAATGAAAATCACAGTGAACGGCGAAACGATCGGACAAGAGATCTGCGACAGAGAAATACTCAACAAAAAACGCGAGCATTCCGGATTATCTGACGAACAAATCAAAAAAATGGCCCGGCAAAGCATCATCGACTGGACCATCATCCGGCAGAATGCGGAAAAAACAATCGAGACCGTACCCTCGGCGCTGGTTGAAAACGAGTATTCCAAACTCATTGAGCAGAACGACGGTGAAGAACAGTTTAAGAAACGCTATAACCTCAAAGATCAAGACATTCCCAAAGTCAAACAGGATCTCTTGCAAAATATAAAGATCAATCAATTTTTGAAAAACATGACCAGCGATATTCCAGAACCGTCGGAACAGGAAATCGAAACCTATTACAATGAGCATTCAGATCACTTTAGCATTCCTGAAACAGTACACGCCGCGCATATCGTGATGCAGCCGAATCCGGCCAATCCGAAAACCTCGTATGAGGAAATGAAAAATCTGCGTCAGTCCCTGCTGGACGGCGCCGACTTTGCCGAAATGGCGGACGAGCATTCCTCTTGTCAGGATCAGGGCGGGGATCTGGGATATTTTTCCCGGGGCAAAATGGTCGAAGAATTTGACACCATTGTGTTTTCTCTGAACGTCGGTGAAATTTCTCCTGTTTTTTTAACTCAATTCGGTTACCACATTGCCAAAGTCTATGACAAAAAACCGGCAGAGCCCAAACCGTTAAAAGACTGCCGTGACGAGATCATAGACACCTTGAAAACCAACGCCGGGGATGACCTGATCGCAAAATGGGTCGACGAACAGAAAGAAAAAGTTGATATTGAAATCAGCGATGACTGATTCATCCCTGAACAGCATCAAACCAGCCTGATGTTGTTCAGGATATTTATTTCTTGCTTTGAAAAGCCATTGTTCATATATTTTAGAGGCTTTACTAAAGAAATTAAACAGGATTCAAGCTAATGATCATATCAAAAACGCATATCAAAGCATTCAAGTCGATTTATGAACTGGAACTTCCGGTCAATCCGAAAATCAATGTGATCATCGGAGCCAATGAAAGCGGCAAAACCAATATCCTCAGATCCATCGAGTCTTTTCGAAGTGATATTATGTACGACAGCAGTCTGACCTGCCAGTATTCCAACAACTATTATCTGGGCAAATGCCCCGAAGTCACCCTGGAATTCAGCGGCATCACCAAAGACAACCGGCAGAAATTGCTAAAAATCTCCGAGGTGTTCAAGGAGATCGAAAATTTCCAGATCTGCCGCAAAGGCCCCAATATCAGCGATTATCAGCTGTTCATCGAGGAGCAGCCCGTCGAAAATGTGGATACAAGTCAGCTGCTCAAGGTATTGCCGAAAATCTTTTATTTCAGCAATATCCCGCTGCTAAAGAACAAAGTGGATTACGACAGCCTGTTGTCCAGCAGTTCCGCATTCCTGACCGAACGCAATCTGCTGCGCATCGGCAATATCGACGATTATGATATCCTGTTTGAAGACAGTTCCCGCGGACGCCGCATGGCCGAAGAGGCCGGGCGCATTATCACCCAGCATCTGCGCCGGGTCTGGACCCAGGAAGAATCCATCGAAGTTAAGCTGCACATCAACGGACGCGTTCTTTATATTGACTTTGCGGATTCCACCACGGTCCTGGACACGCCGGAAAGCCGCAGTCTGGGATTTCGCTGGTATCTCTCTTTTTACGTTAATTTTATCGCCCAAACCTTTGAAAACCGCACCAACGAATTTATCTTTCTCATTGATGAACCCGGCATTCATCTGCATCCGGCCGGACAAAAAGACCTGATCAAGGTGCTGGAAGACCTGTCTTTGAAAAATCAGGTGCTGTACACCACGCACTCGCCGTTCCTCATCAACCGGGACCACCCCGACCGGGTGCTGCTGGTCATCAAAGACAAGTCCGGTACAGCCGTGGACACCAATTCGTTCCGGGAAAACTGGAAACCCCTGCGCAAGCAGGTCGGTTTGACGATCAGCGATCTGTTCTTTTTTAATGACGACAGCCTCATACTACAAGTTCCCACCAAGAAAAAATTCGGTTTGTTGAACAAGTTCAAGGCCGATCAGGATTAAGCATGCTCTCGATTTGCGACGTCCCCGGGATTCGCGTCGGTCATCAGAGTGATCCCGACGCCCGCACCGGGTGCAGCGTCGTACTGCCGGATGCTCCGGCGGTCGGCGGCGTGGACGTGCGCGGGTCCGCGCCCGGCACGCGCGAAGTCGAATTGCTGCATCCCGTGCGTCTGGTTCAGCGTGTGGACGCGGTCGGACTCTGCGGCGGCAGCGCCTTTGGACTCGATGCAATCTCCGGCATGCACCGCTACCTGGCGGAACAGAACCGCGGATTCGACACCGGCGTACGCCGCGTCCCCATCGTGCCCGGGGCCGTGCTGTTTGATCTGGGTGTCGGCCGAGCAGACGCCTGGCCGGACGCGCAGATGGGATACAACGCATGTCTGAACGCTTCAGATCACTATGATCATGATACCGCGGCCAGCGCCGGCTGCGGCGCCACGGCGGGTAAAGCCGCGGGCATGGCGTCCGCCAGCCGCGGCGGCATGGGTACCAGTTCCGTGACCCTGCCCGGCGATATTGTCATCGGCGCCCTGATCGCTGTCAATCCCCTCGGCGAGATCATCCATCCGGAAACCGGAGAAATTGTCGCCGGCATTCAAAATGAAACCCGGGACGCATTCATCCCCACACTTTCCGTTCTGAAACAGGGCCTGGCGCACCCCCCGGCCGGCAACACCACCCTGGCGGTGGTCGCCACCAACGCCACATTGAACCGCGAACAAGCGGTCAAAGTCGCGCAAATGGCCCAGGACGGTCTGGCGCGAACCATCCGTCCCGCCCACACCCTCTGGGACGGTGATATTGTTTTTGTCCTTTCCTGCGGCACCCGGCAGGCGGACGTCTCCGTCATCGGTGCCTTTGCCGCGGAAACCGTGGCCGCCGGTATCCTGAACGCCGTCGCTTGACCGCTGCCGCAATCCGATACCCCCCATGATCAAGTTCGACAATTGTTTCTTGTTTTGGCCCTTTAAGTTCATTGTTTACAATGGAATAATTTTTACAAATCCCTTGTAACAAAGACCTGACGGTTTATTGTAAAGTTAAAAGTGTCGAACCTGTGTTACAATGCTCAACTGCTGATCACTCTAAACACCTTGCACACAGTACATACTATAGTACGTTCTGCAACAGGATTTACAATTGTGTCCCCTGCGGCAGCTGTTGCGATATTTGATTTTAATCGTGTTCATGAGGAGGGGGAGGCTTCCCCTCGCTGCAGCCAGGCTGCCCACCCTTGATGATGTTGCCGATAGTCCGGTACCTGCGGGGCGGGCGCCGCCTCGCTAAACCGGCATCACAACAGCTGCATGATGCGCTCACGCAGCAGATAATGCGATTTGCAATGCTCACACCCCCGCCGGCCACTCGGCTGCCTGTCTTCCGCTCCCCCCTCTGTTTTCAAAATGTGCCGAAAGCCGCAGCTGCCGGAATCAATCCTTTGTCGTACTACTTTTCAGTTGTGCGGCAAGTCGCAGCCTTTTGTAGCGACGCCGCCTGGTCTCGTGTTATTTTATACCTCGGATAGATATCCGGGACGATCTGAAAAGTAATAATGTAACGAAAGTGGGCTAAAGCCCCCTATTCTTGTATTAGATCCTGCCTATCACCTGCAACCCTGTCCTGTTTTTACCTTTCGACTTTGCCCTCTGCTTCTCGGCGTGCCAGTTTTTTACCCTTGACTTTTTGACCTTCAGACTTTCCGACTGATTCCAAACACACTATCCAATACCGTGCCGTCCACCCATTTCACCACCGCGATCAGCTGATCGGTCAGTTTGGGCGGGTCCGGCGGACCGCCGCAGATTTCGAGCACGGTTCGGTGCAGATCATGAATATCGATCACCGGCAGGCCGCTGCCCTTGACCGCCTGCAGCAGATCCGTGCGCCGCGGATTGATGCAGAGGCCGCGTTCGGTGGCCACCACATCAATGAGCTCGCCGGGACCGCTCAGTGTGGTCACCCGATCCACGATCACCGGCATGCGGTCTCGGAACGACGGCACGGCCAGCACCGTGGTTTTGGCGTGCACACAGTTCTGCCAGCCGCCGATGCCGTGCATCAGACGGCCGTCCGAGTGCGTGACCACATTGGCGTTGAACTCTACATCCACTTCGGTGGCGCCGAGCACGGCAATGTCGGTCAGGCTGTTCAGATTGCCTTTGCCGTGGTCATTGTAGGTGATAAAGGGTCCGCAGGAAATATGATTGCGGTTGTCGCGCGCCGAACGTACGGCCTCCAGATCAAAGGCCTGAATATCAATGATAGCGCGGATCAATCCCTCCTGCATCATCTGCACCGGCAGCGCATGGCTGCCGCCCAGATAAAACGAGGCGGTGATCTGTTTTTCTTTCATCATGGCAGACAGATCATGCGCTACCGCCAGAGATGTGCCGCCGGCGCCGGTCTGAAAGGAAAATCCGTCCCGGATCAGTCCGGCCGCCTCTGCAAAACGCACGATCAGCTCGGCGGTGCGCAGCCGGTCCGGACTCTTGGTCAGCTGCGTGGTGCCGGACAAAATCTTTTCCGGAATCCCGATGCGGTCCGTCACCACCACGTAATCCACCAACTGACCGGGAATCTGCCAGGGCGTGCACGGAAACGGCACCGGATGATCGGTGACCACAATCACGTGATCGGCAAACTGCGCGTCCGCTTCCGCGTATCCCAGGGGACCGCAGGCCGAGGGTCCGTCGCTGCCATTGCAGTTGCCGAACGCGTCGGCGCACGGCGCGGCCAGCACCGCCACGTCGATGTGCACCTCGCCGTCCTGCAGCGCCTGCCAGCGGCCGCCGTGCGAACGCAACACCGCGGCGCCATTCATATGGCCCCGGGAACAGTAATCACCCAGCGGACCGTTCATGCTGCCTTCGATGTGATGGATCACGCCCGAGTCCAGATGCCGGATCAGCGGCGCGTGACAGGGAAACGCGGCGCTCGGAAACCAGCGCAGATCGCGCAGACCCAGGTCCGCACAGATATCAAACACCTGATTGGCGATCAGATCGCCGTCGCGGAAATGATGATGCGTCGAAATCGTCATGCCGTCTTTCAGACCGCAGCGCTGCAAGGCTGTTTTGAGATCCGGGGCGCGTTTGTCGCCGTCACCGGGATAGTCCTGACAGACGCGGATCGGTCGGCCCGCGGTGCGGCCTTGCGGCTTGTATTTTCCGACGCCCTGAAACGGCACGACCGGTTCGCCGTTGACCCGGTCCGGCACCCTGCGGCCGGCCGCGTTTTCAATCCAGTTTACGGGTTTTGGGTTCATAATCACGTCCTCGACCGGTTATCACGGGTTCGCCAATCCGCATCCAGCAGTCCCAGTTTGACCGCCAGATCGACGATTTTCTGCGCGCTTTTCACGATCGGCGCATCGACCATTTTTGAATCGACTGCGGTCACGCCCGTGCCCTGGGCCACGCCCTGATCATAGGCGCGCAGCGCCGCCTGCGCCCGGTCAATCTCGTCCCGGGACGGCCGGAACACCTCGTGCACAGTTTTGATCTGGCGCGGATGGATGCAGCCCATGCCTTCGTAGCCCAGCTGTCGGGCCTGCAGCGCATACTGACGCAGTCCGTCGGCATCGGACACGTCCGTGTACACCGCATCACTGGCGCCCAGTCCGGCGGCGCGCGCCGCATTGACCACCTGACTCTTGGCCCACAGGCTCTCACGACCCTCCGGGGTCTGCGGCACACCCAGATCCGCGAGGTAATCCTGCAGTCCCAGAGTCAGCGACGCCACCCGGTCGGACGCGGTTGCAATGTCCAGGGCGTGAAAACAACCGAGCGTGGTTTCGATCACCGGCATGATCCATACCGGATATCCGGGATCGAGCGCGTCGATTTTCTCCACCACCTGCCGCACCTGATCGGCATGCTGACATTTCGGCAGCAGAATCAGTTGCGCCCCGTACGGGATCACCCATTCCAAATCCTCCAGTCCCATGGGCAGCTGATTGATGCGCACCATGCGCTCACAGTCGGCAAAATCCACCGCCAGCAGCGCGTTGCGCACCATCACGCGCGCCGCATCTTTTTCCCCTGCGGACACACTGTCCTCCAGATCCAGGATCACCCCGTCCGCTTCGTGCAGCGCCGCATTGATGAGCAGATGCGGCAGATTGCCCGGCAGATACAACCGCGAGCGGCGCAGACGCTGTTTCGGCGATGCTTCCGGCTGAATCCGCTGTTCGGGACAGGCCGGCGATTTGACCGTCACGCCGGCGCGGCGCACCGCGGTTTCCAGACGCGCCGATAACGCGAACGGCAGGGCGCCGGCGTCCTCAATGGTGATGCGCGCTTTTTGCAGTCCCATACGCTTCAGATCATCACGGATCTGCTCCTCGATCTGTCGACCGTACAAAGATTTCACCTTGCTCTGAATATCTATTTGCACGCCGGATGCATCCGCATCAAAGCGGATGCGGCAGTCCGAGCGCACTCCGTTTCCGTGCCGGCCCGCGCTACTCATGTTCGGTCCCCGCTTTCAGTTTACCCCGCACATACGGCAGCAACCCGCCCGCGTCGCGGATGGCCAGAATCTCCGGCGGCGGCGCCGGGAATTCATACGCTTTGTCCCGCATTCGAATGCGACCGGATGGCACGTCCAGTTCCAGCTCATCGCCCGGCTGCCAGTCGCGCACCGCATCCGGACACTCGATGAGCAGCAGTCCCTGATTGATGGCCGCCCGGTAAAAAATACGCGCGTAACTCACAGCGATCACCGCCTGGATGCCGACGGATTTCAATCCCAGCGCCGGCTGTTCGCGTGAACTGCCGCAGCCGAAATTTTTACCGGCCAGGATCACATCGCCCGGCTGCACGTTTTTTGCAAATCCGGGATCCAGATCCTCCAACAGATGCGGCCGGATCTCCTCCGCCGTGGCGCAGGTATAGGTATAGCGCCCGGGAAACAGCATGTCCGTGTTGATCTCATCCCCGTATGCCCAGATATTCATGTCAACCTCCACTGCCGCATGTCTTTTCAAAATTTAAAGTTGATTATTTGCCAACAATTCATTTTTTCTGTTACTCCACCTGGGTAGAAAATACCACCACAAAGCGCACGAAGGACACGAAGAAAAAATAAAGAAAAAAACGCTGGATTCCATCTTTTAACAATTCTTCATTGAAATTGATCAATAATCCAATCGAAATCTCTGATCATTTCCTATCAAAATCCGGGTTTTATGAATAGACAGCAGTTCAGACACTGCCTTTTCAATAATTAACTGTTTTTCTATAACGCAATCCATCACTTTTACAATAACTTTTCAATTTACATAGCCTCTTCGTGTCCTTCGTGTCCTCTGTGGTTTTAATTTTTGATCCTCTAAACAACAAACATGAAAGATATCGCTCATTCCGGTGTATCAAATGAATTCAATTGGCATAGATGATACCACCACGAAGCGCACAAAGATCACGAAGAACATAAGGCTTTTTCCGTTTTTCGTGTGTTTCGCGTCTTTCGTGGTTTTCTTTCATCATACCACTATGACCTTACCCGGCCGGATTACAAATTTTCCCGTCAATCGCCGACCAGGCCGCGGTCTGCGGACCGGCCAGGATAATTTCCGCGTCGGCACAGCCCATACGGCCTTTGAAATTGCGGTTGGCGGTGGACAGGCACACCTCGCCGGGCGCCAGCACGCCCTGGTGCGCGCCCAGACAGGGACCGCAGCCCGGCGGCAGCAGGATCGCGCCCGCATGAATGAGCGTCTGCATGGCGCCGGAGGCCAGAGTCTGTTCAAGAACACTCCGGGATGCCGGTAAAAGCAACAGCCGGCAGTCCGGCGATACCTGCTTGCCTTTGAGAATGACCGCCGCCGCTTCAAAATCCGAGACCCGGCCGTTGGTGCAGGTGCCGATCAAAACCTGATGCACGCGCTGTCCGGCGACCTCGCGCACCGATTTGACATGATCCACCTGATGCGGCAGCGCCACCACCGGTTCAACGGCGCCCAGATCATAGTCCAGTCGATTGAGATACTCGGCGTCCGGGTCCGCCCACACGGAGTCGCAGTCAAAGGTTTCGGGAAACGCCTGACACATCGATTCGCACGCCGCATCACAGGGAAACACCGCGTTTTTGGCGCCCATTTCGATGCCCATATTGGTGATGGTCATGCGCTCGTCCATGCTCAGCGACTCGATTTCGCCGTGAAATTCGACCGAACAGTAGGAAGCGCCGTCGGCGCCGATATCACCGATCAACGTCAGAATAAAATCCTTGGCAGACACCCCGGGCCGCAACGCGCCTGTTAAATCGACGCGAATGCTGTGCGGCACTTTCAGCCAGGTCTCCCCGGTCAGGATCAATGCCGCGGCTTCGGTGCGATCAATGCCGGTGCTAAAGGCGTTCAGCGCGCCATAGGTGCAGGTGTGCGAATCACTGCCCAGGATCAAGAGTCCGGGACGCGCAATGCCTTTTTCCATCATGATCTGGTGACAGATGCCCTGGCCGGCATCGTAAAAATGCCGGATATGATGCGCGCGCACATAACTGCGGATCTCGGCGTGATTCTGTGCGGTTTTTTCCGACGCCGCCGGCACCACATGGTCGAGCACGATCACATGCGCATCCGGATCATGCACGCCGTAGGTCTCCAGCTCGCCGCTGATCTTGCCGATGATGGCGGCGGTGTTGTCATGCGTCAGCAGAAAATCCGGACGCACCGTGACAATCTGTCCGGGCGTCACATGATCGAGTCCGGCTTTTTTGGCCAGAATTTTTTGAGCAAAGGTTTCTTTCATTTATAACAGACCTCCGCGCTGGTAAATCTGCATTTGTACCTCTGAAAACGGGGCGGCCTTGACGATTTCACCGGCTTCTCTGACAATCGTACCCGAGGCGAGATCGCAGGTAATCACCTCGCCGTCCTGAATATCCGTGTTCACCAGATCTGCGGTGGTGATCGCCAGACCGTTGTTGATGGCATTGCGCTCGTAAATGGCGCCGAAAGAGCGCGCAATGATCAGCGGAATGCCCAGACTCTTGAAACAGTCCACGGCCTGCTGCCGGGAACTGCCGCAGCCGAAATTATCGCCGGTGACCAGAATATGGCCGGGCTCGGCCTTTTTCGCAAAATCACCCCATCCGTCAAGATTTTCAAAGGTATACGGTCCCATGTCGTTGAGTTCCGTGACCGTCAGATAACGGTTGTGATAGATCATGTCCGTATCGATATGGTCCTGCCGGATCACCCACACGCGGCCCTTGATGACCGTCGGTTTGCCGGATTGTTCGCCGGAGCGTTTGGCCGCCGGTTGGCGCAGCGGCGGCGCGCTTGCGTCACGACATCTCACGCTGTTCAGGCGGTCGGCCGACACCAGGCATCCGGCCACGGCTGCCGCGGCCGCGGTGGCCGGACTCGCCAGGTACACCTCGCCTTTGCCCTGTTTGCCGGCGAAATTGCGGTTGCCGGTGCTGACCGTCACTTCGCCGGGACCGTTTTGTCCCACCTGTCCGGCCGCGCAGCCGGCGCATCCGGCGTTGCCGATCAGAGCGCCCGCCTGCTTAAAAGTATCAAACACTCCCTCGCGCAGGCAGCGTTGCCACACCGCGTCCGTGGCCGGCACGATTTTCAACACCACGTGCGGCGCTTTGCGTTTGCCCTCGAGAACCGCTGCAGCGGCGCGCAGGTCTTCAAAACGACCGTTGGTGCAGGACCCGATAAACACCGAATGCACCGGCGTTCCCTCAGCCTCGGACACCGGCACCGCATCATCGGGATGACCGGGACGCGACAGCATGGGTTCAAGATTTGCAATGTTTACAGAGAGTTCACGCTGGTAAACCGCATCCGCATCCGCATAAACCGGCTCGAACGCGGCGCCGGCCGTGCGGCAGGTGTCAATCACCGCATCCGACGGCGAGATGAGCAGAATGACGGCGCCCATTTCCGTGGCCATGGACGCCAGGGTGATGCGTTCGTGCAGGTCCAGCGCCTCAATAGCCGGACCGTAAACTTCGGCGGCCGCGCCGAGCAGTCCGTTGGCGCCAAACTGCTGTAAAAAATACAGCGTCAGGTCTTTGGCCGTACAGTGTTGCGGCAGCGATCCCTTGACCGTGATCTTGACGCTCGGCGGCGTCTTGAACCAGATCTGGCCCTTGGCGAAGGCCGCGGCAATGTCCACATCGCCCATGCCCTGACCGAACGCGCCGATGGCGCCGAGAATATTGGCGTGCGAATCCGTGGACACCAGGGTGCCGCCCGGACCGATCCAGCCGTTTTCAATGGCCAGATGCGTGCCGATACCCTTGTCAATGTCGCTCACCGGGATGTCATGCTGTTTCGCAAACACCCGGCAGAGCTGCTGATGGGCCGCGTATTTCTGGTCCGAGCCGGTGGGATTGCAGTCAAAGGTGAACGCGGTTTTCGCCGCATCAGCGATTTTCAGCCCGTGTTCCTGCAGATTCCTGACCACATTGGCGCCGCCGAAATCACGCGCAACGCGGAAATCAATCACCATATTGGCGATATCCCCGGGCTTGACGTCGCGTCCGGAGTGGCTGGCAATGATTTTTTCAATCAGGGTCTGACCCATAAAAGCCTCCTTGTCCTCAATCCGGAATCAGGCGTTCCCTGAACGGCAGAAACGTCATAAAATCCGCGTGATGCACAATCGTTGCTTCTACCGAGCGTTTCACCCGGTCGCCTTCGCCGGCGTGCGCGGCAATGATGTGAGACACCTCCGCCGGCACCCCGCAGCGCTCGGCCAGCGACACGCCGGAAAACGGATGGCGCAGATACTTGCCGTAATTGCCCTGCACCGCCTGTCCATCCGCGAGATCGTATTCCAGCAGCTTGCCCACGTCGCAGAGCATGGCGCCGGCGATGAGCACGTCCATGTTCACCGGCAGGTCTTTGCCTAAAAATTCACGGATAGTCTCGCCGCAGGCCTTGGCCAGATGCACCACGGCGCGTTTGTGCGTCATGAATGTCGTGGTGACGCCCGGAATTAGCAGGGTGAACGGAATGCGGTTCAGATCATCGACGCTCAACACGCTTTCCGCAAGCGCCGTTTCCCAGACGTTTGCCGTTTTCTCCCGCAGATCGTTATCCTGAATCCAGGTCAGTTCCGGCCACAAATTTTTTATCGCTTTCTGCATCAACAGTCTCCCTGAATCGGATTACAAATGCGCAATGACCGCGTCGGTCATCTGCTGTGTGGTGGCCGCGCCCTGTTTGATCACATCGGCGCCGCCTTTCAGGCGCAGCATGTCATAGGTGCGCACCCGGCCGTCGGCAATCACGGCTGCCACAGCCTCGCGGATGCGCGTTGCGCGCGCCGGGTCGCCGATATGGTCCAGCAGCATGCAGGCGGACAACATCATGGCAATCGGATTGACAATCGACGGCTGCAGCTGTTCATAGCGGGGCGCGGATCCGTGCGTGGGTTCAAACACCGCCACCTCATCGCCGATGTTGGCGCTGCAGGCGAATCCGAGTCCGCCGGTGAGTCCGGCAAATCCGTCCGAGACAATATCGCCGAACATGTTGCCGGACACGATGACGCCGTAATCCTCGGGATTCTTGGTCAGCCACATCATCTGCGCGTCGATATTGGTAGAGCGCAGCTGAATATCCGGATACGCTTCGCCGGCTTTGCGCGCTTCTTCTTCCATCATACCCGAGGTTTCGCGGATGACATTCGGTTTTTCGCACATGGTCACGGACGCATAGCCGTGCTGGTGCGCATAAGTGAACGCCGCCTCACAGATACGCCGACAGGCCCGGCGCGTGAAAATACGCGTGGACACGGCCAGATCGGGTCCGGGCACGTCCCTGAACGCCGCCATTTTCGGATGCGTCTCCAGCGCCTGCCGCACCGGCCGCGGCGGATCGGTCCATTCCACACCGCCGTACAAGCCTTCCGTATTCTGCCGGAAAATCACCGCGTCCACCGGCGGCTCGTCAACCCCGCCGGCGGCGTTGCGGCGGACAAAGTTCAGGGGATTGCCTTTGAACGCCCGACAGGGCCGGATGCAGATGTCGAGGTGAAACAACTGACGCATCCTGACAATCGGACTGTAATACACCGCGCCGCCCTCCCGCAGTTCGGGTTTGAGTTCCAGCGCCGCCTTGTCTTTGGGTTTGGACGTGATGGCGCCGAACAGACCCAACTTGTGGGCCTTGAGAAGATGGATCGTTTCATCCGGCAGCGGATTGCCCTGCTCGCACCAGTAGGTCCAGCCAATGGGCGCCTCGACATAATCGGCTGCAAATCCGGCCGCTTTTAACACGCGCAGCGCTTCCGGCAGCACGGTATGGCCGATACCGTCGCCGGGCATGGTGACAATGGTTCGCCGTTTCATAAGGGGGTCTCCTGTTGTTCAACCGATTCAATGGCCGCGCGTACAATCGATAACGCGGTGTCGATCTGTTCCTCTTTGACGGTCAGCGCCGGACAGAACCGTATAGCGCTCTCGCCGCATCCCAGAATCAACAGTCCGCGCTGAAAACAGGCCTGGATCACCTGATTGCGGAACTCCGGATACGCTTCGCGGCTGCCGGGATCCCGGATAAATTCAACAGCCGCCATCAGTCCCCGGCCGCGCGCGTCGCCGATCACCGGGCACCCGCTCATCAGTTGCCGCAGTCCGGTCATCAAATGCGCGCCGGTTTTCGCCGCATGGTCAACGAGTCCGCGTTCGAGCAGATCCAGAGTGGCCAGGGACGCGGCGCAGCAAACCGGATTGCCGCCAAAGGTGGACGCGTGCGCGCCGTACGGCCAGTTCATCACCTCTTCGCGCGCGATCAGCGCTCCCAGCGGCAGTCCGCTGGCAATGCCCTTGGCGCAGGTGATCATATCCGGTTGCACGTTCACGTGATTCACCGCCCAGAATTTGCCGGTGCGGCCCACGCCGGACTGCACCTCGTCGCACACCAGCATAATGCCGTGTGTTGTGCACAAGTCGCGCAGACGCGGCAGAAAATCATCCGGCGGCACAATATAGCCGCCTTCGCCCTGGATGGCCTCGACAAAAATCGCCGCCACCTCGTCCGGCGCCACCTTGTGCTCGAATACGGTCTGCAGTTCTTTCATGCTGTGATCGGTGACGTTGTCTTCGTACCCCACCGGCCGGAACGGATTCGGGTAATCCACGTGCGAAATCTGCGGCACCAGCGGCTTGAATCCGAAACTCTGGATCATCTTGCTGGCGCCCAGCGACATGGCGCCGTAGGTGCGGCCGTGAAAAGCGCCGATAAAACCGATCACGTGCTGACGTTTGGTGTGAAAACGCGCCAGTTTGAGCGCCGCTTCCACGGATTCAGCGCCGGAATTGGTGAAAAACACGCGGTTCTTGCCGGACATGGGCGCCAGTTTGGACAGGCGTTCGGCCAGCCGGATCTGCGGTTCATAGTAAAAATCCGTGCCCGACATGCTGCAGGCAGCGCCGGCTCTGTTCGTGAATGGCGTGCACCACCGCCGGATGACAGTGTCCGGTGGACGTGACCGCAATGCCGGCGGTCATATCGAGAAACACATTGCCGTCCGGATCGGTGATCGTCGACCCGATCGCATGATCGGCCACCAGCGGGTAATCGCGCGTGTACGAGGGACTGGTCACCTGATGATCGCGGCCGGTCAGTGTCTGTACATTCGGGCCCGGTAGCGCGGTCTTGAGCCGCGGCGCCGCCGGCTGTTCGGGAATGAGCGGAAATTTCGCTTGTGGGTTCATCGCGTCCTCTTTCAGTCAAATTGAATGCCCTGGGCGAGCACGGTCTCGCCGCTCCAGTTGACGGTGTTGGTCTGGCGGCGCATATAGCTCTTCCAGGCATCGGACCCGCTCTCGCGGCCGCCGCCGGTCTCTTTTTCACCGCCGAACGCCAACCCGATCTCGGCGCCCGAGGTGCCCAGATTCACATTGGCAATGCCGCAGTCGCTGCCCAATGCGCTGAGAAAGCGCTCGGATTCGCGCAGATCATGGGTGAAAATGGCCGACGACAAGCCCTGCGGCACGCTGTTGTGAATGCGGATCGCCTCGCTTAAATCGCCGCTGTATTTGATCAGGTACAGAATGGGCGCAAACGTCTCGTCCTGCACAATCGGCAGATCCGGCGTTACCTCGGCAATGGCGGGTTTGACGTAACAGCCGCCCGCATAGCCTTTGCCTTCCAGCCGACCGCCCTCGACCAGGAATGTCCCGCCCTGCTCTTTGATGGTCTCCAGGGCGTTCATCATCGTGTCCACCGCCTTCCGGTTCACTATCGGTCCCATGTGATGCGACTCGTCCAGGGGCGAACCGATGGAAATCGTGGTGTATGCTGATTTCAGAATCCCGGCCAGCTCGTCGTATACTTTATCCTCGATGATCACCCGGCGCGTGGTGGTGCAGCGCTGTCCGCAGGTGCCGATGGCGCCGAACAGGATGTTTTTGGCCGTTAGCTGCAGATCCGCGTGCCGGGTGACGATAATGGCATTGTTGCCGCCGAGTTCGAGGATGGTTTTGCCGAGGCGCGCGTGCACGGTCTGGGCGATGTGTTTGCCGATTTTCGTCGAGCCGGTGTAACTGACCAGCGCAATGCGCTGGTCCTGTGTGATCAGCTCGCCCACGTCTTTGCCCGGACCGGTCATCAACGCGGCAATGCCGTTCGGCGCGTCATTGTTTTCGATCACCCGCTGCAGAATTTTCACGCAGGCGATGGCGGTCAGGGGCACGGGACTCGCCGGTTTCCACAGCACCGCGTCGCCGCAGATGAGCGCCATGCTGGTGTTCCAGGCCCACACGGCCACGGGAAAGTTAAATGCCGAGATCACCGCCACCACGCCCAGCGGATGCCACTGCTCGTACATGCGGTGTCCCGGACGCTCGCTGTGCGTCTGTACGCCGTAGAGCATACGCGACTGGCCCACGGCCAGATCGCAGATATCGATCATTTCCTGCACCTCACCGAGTCCCTCCTGCAGCGACTTGCCCATTTCAAGGGTCACCAGTCTTCCCAGCGGTTCCTTGTATTTGCGCAGTTCGTGCGCGAATTGGCGCACCAGCTCGCCGCGCCTGGGCGCCGGCCATTGCCGCCACTGTTGAAACGCCGACTGCGCCGCCGCAATGACTTTTTCATAATCATCATGACTGCCGGTGTCCACAGCCGCGATGTTTTCGCCGTTGATCGGACTGATCACATCAACACGCGCGCCGCCCCCGAACCAGCGGCTGCCGTCAAACACCCCCTTGTTCCGCGGAGACAATCCCAGCGTCTCTAATACATCATGAAATTCAGAATTTTGCATCGGACAACTCCTTTCAGATATTGCGTCCTCGGCGTTGTGATATCACCACGAAGCGCACGAAGGACACGAAGGGGAAAAAATAAAGAACGAAACGGTTGATTCCATCTCTTCTTCGTGTCCTTTGTGTCCTCTGTGGTTTAAATTTTTGATCCTGCAAACTACAAACATGATAGATACGGCTCATTCCGGTGTATCAAAGGAATTTAATTGGCATTGTGATATTACCACGAAGGTCACGAAGGAAAAATATATTAAAGAACAAAACGCTGGATTCCAGCTTTTAACAATTCCTCATTGAAATTGATCAGCAATCCAATTGAGATATTTGATAACTTCATATAAGTCAAGATTTGGGCGTTATGAATAGGCAGCAGTTTGGATACTGCCTTTAATTCAACGATTAACTGTTTTTCAATCAACACATCAACCCGGTACCCGCAGTCCAGACGCAATCCTTTATACAGAACAGGTAATGGACATTGGAGTTCAAATGATATTTTATTGATAGAAAGCTCTCTGGCAAGGCACTGCTCATAGGTAGATTCCAATAACCCGGGACCCAATTGCCGATGCACCTCTATCGCACAACCAATCACTTTTTCGGATAGTTTATCAAATTCCATATCTTCTTCGTGTCCTCTGTGGTTTATTTTTTTTACCCTGCCAACATAAAAAAACACCGCTCAATCCGTTGTATCAAAGAAATTTAATCTCTCCATATCCCTGCCATAGCGCCTTATGGGATGAAATCACCACGAAGAGCACGAAGGACACGAAGGACACGAAGGACACGAAGGGAAAAAATATAAAGAACAAAACGCTGGATTCCAGCTCTTTGTAATTCTCAATTAAAATTGATCCAGTATCCTATCGAATAATCCAATGATTAACTGCTCATCTCCAGCATAACCACTCGCTTTTTCGATAACTCGTCCATTTCCTCTTCGTGCCCTTCGTGTCCTCTGTGGTTTTAATTATTTACCCTGCCAACATGATAAATATCACTCATCCCGGTGCATCAAACGAATTCAATCCTTTCATATCCCGGCCGTAGCGTTTGAACACCGCATCCCCCACCTCGTGGGTGATGCGCTCCACATAGATTTCATGATTGACCAGATCGACGGTATTGGACACCAGTCCGCGGTTCATGGAAAACACGCCGTCCAGGGTGCCGTCGTCGAAAATCGATCCGGTGATGCACTGGCGCCGGTCCGCAGCCAGCAGAAACTGCCGGCCCAGTTCCGGCACCATCTGACGCTTGTTGGCGCTGTGCAGCACCGCGCCGGCGCCGCTGTTCTGCAGCTGTGAAAACGCGTCATGATGACTGTAGAGAATCACCGCCATGCGCAGATCGCGTTCGGCGGCCCGCAGCAGCGCCGGATACACCGCGTCAAATTCTTCCGCCCACAGCGCCACGTGCAGGGTTTGCTGCGCGCCGTCCACCAGCGAATGCGCGCGGCTGACCAGATCGTCCAGCGAGGTCACCCGCCAGAGGATTTCCATCACATCCGGCTCTTCCTGCAGATGCTGCAAGGCCGACTGCGCCTGATCGCAGGCCTGATTCATGTTGTTCTGTATATTATCGATCAAGGTTTTCGGATCCACGGCCACGTACACCTTGGCGTCCCGGTCCGCGGTCTCGGCGCGCACCGCCGCGCCGCGGCTCACCAAGCGCTGCAGCACTTCGTACACCTTGGCGCGCGGAATACCGCCGCGCGACGCGATTTGATAGCCGTTGGACGGAGATTGCGACAGCAGCGCGCAATAGGCCCGCGATTCATAGTCGCTGAACCCGATCGCTTTTAACGCTTGATACGCCTGTTCCAGACTCATACCAGCCTCGCTCAGTTACGTAACCACCCCGGTCACTACTATATACGAAAGGGTTTTGAGGAATGCAAGAGATTTTTTCGGGTTTTTTCGGGTTTTTTCTGTTTTCTACCTACTTTCTTTTTTCTTCCTACTTCATACTGACCTTAAAACTTAACCACTTAAAAACTTGAAACTTTTTTTCTTTTCCCTTGCCTTTCTCCCAAAAAATTCATTTATTAAAACAATCACACGGGGCAGACTCGACGCGGGGTAGTTTTTCTGTCATTTTTTATCATACAATAAATGCATATATAAAAAAGTAACGCCCCATGTGGAAAGACATAGCGTTGCCACACATTTACTGGACCAAGGTACAGATCTTCGATATATCCAGGAGTTATTGGGCCACAACAGCTCAAAAACCACGGAGATTTATACTCATGTATCTAAAAATGCAATTGATAAAATTCGGAATCCAATCGATGAGTTTTTTGAATAAATCATATTTGTTGGTATATTTAAAATATAATCAATTGTGCTTATAGCACAAAATTAGCTGTATAAGAACAATAGCATATACACAGACGTTGTGCTCAATTTTAAAGACGACCGTGAATATGATTAAAACTAAAATAAAACAATATGAAAAATAATTGGCAACAATTTCTTTTTTGCATAATTGTTCAGCTCTTATTGCCATTATTGCCGCTTCTGATTGAGAAATCATTAACTCAAGTAATTTCAAGTGAAACATGGACATTAATTGCAGGAATGTACATTATTGCAATAGGAGTATCATCCAATAATTTACCGATGTTAGGTGCTTCAATTGTTGTTTCAATGTTTTTTATGGCGGTTTTTGGGTTTATAAAAGCTGGCAATACTATAACATTTGACATTAATATATGGGCATTAATATCGGTTGTATCATTTATGATTATTCATATTATTGAGAGATACAAGCGACATATAATTGGCGACGAATTTTTCGTAAAAATTAATAACATGCATGATGTTTGAAATAATCGCAATAATAGCTTCGCTGATAAGTGTACTTGCAGTTATTTATAGTTTTTACACTGCAAAAAAATCTATGTCAAAGGCGAAGAAAAAAATAAGCGTAATGAGTGAATATTATAAATCACTTATAGAAAATGACATATCAAATAAAGAACTTAATGAAATATCCTATGAATTAATATCATCATTGGATAATTACGTGAATATTATCAATAAGCTTCATCCAAATTCAAGGATTAATGCAAGTTTACAATTGTTAGTTAACGAGAATAATAAAGCTAATGTTGTAACTTTTGCCAGAGATTCGAAATCTGCAAGAAATAGAGAAACCTTTAAATACTCCTATCCAATTTCAGAAAATACAGCATTTAATTCTATCATAAGTGAAAAGAAAGAGTATTTTTTCTCAAATAATTTTGACAAACCAAGTGACACTATTTACAATAATTCAAATAACAACGACTGGATATTACCCTACAAATCGACTTTTGTACTACCGATAAAGAAAAAAAGCAAGGAAAATGCTGAAGAAATATTTGGATTCTTATGTGTTGATTCTGAAAATAGAATTGAAAAAGACACAGCGTTATTTGACGACATTATGGAAATTTCAAAATCCACTGCAATTTTTATAAGGACAATAATTGAAGCTATGAATGAGAAAAAAACTGAGCACAACACGCAATAAAAAACATAGGGCAGAAAGTGTTAAATTTGAACGACATTCCATTTAATAAACGGCATGGCAGCTTGATAGGTAGGTGCTTTGAAATGCCCTACGTTTCTTATTGCCATCCGTTGTGCTTTATGTCAAAAACCGACTGAACCAATCTGAAAGAATTATCGACATGCATATAAACCAAATTGAAATTGAACATATAGAAAGGTTAAATGATGTTCAGCTGACAAAACTTTTGCACAGTTTGTTGCAAATCGAATTGAAGAAGAATGGAATAGACGGTAGCGCTTTTGTTCCATTTAATATAACAACTGGAGATGGTGGAGATGATGGTAGAATTCAATGGACAAATGGAAAAGATAACACCAAATGGTTGAAAAGTCGATTTTGTCTTTTTCAAAATAAAGCAACCAAATTAGATCCCTCTGAATGCTATGAAGAAATATTACTTCCTAAAAAAGATAGTGAAGACAGAAAATTAAAACCAATGGTTCAAGAGTTGGTTGAAAGTGATGGTTGCTATGTTTTGTTCATTAATAAAAACCTTAATACCAAACTCAAAGTTGATCGAATAACTGAGTTTAGAAGAGCTATTAAGGACGCTGGATTCTCTAATCATGACACATTAAATATTGAAGTTTTTGATACGAATTCCATCAAGGACTGGGTAAATAAAAACATTGGTTCTGTAACTTTAGTACAGAAGTTTAACAATATTTCAAGACCAGGATTTAGGCTTTGGGAAGAATGGGAACAAACTCTAGAAGGATCGGACACAGCTTATCAAACAAACAATATTATAAAGCAACATATTCAGAATATATACGAGTCATTAGCCAAGCGAAAACCAATTAGAATAATTGGGCATTCTGGATTAGGTAAAACAAGACTAGTTCTTGAAGCTTTTAGAGAAAAAGAAGATAACCCAGATATAATAGCACTGAAAAAACAGTTGGTATATTTTGAAATTGGGGTAAACGGCTACTTAAAAGATTTAAGTAACTATATCATTAGCCACACCAATCAAGAAGGAATTATTGTAGTCGACAATTGTGATGAGGAATCACACCGAGCTTTATCCGGATTGGTTAATTCTATGGGGAAATTTCACCTAATAACCATTGATATTGCCTCTACCACAAATGAAGAAACATCATTCAAATTAGAAAGGGATGATCAACGCGACATTGTAAAGGGTATAATTAATGAAAAACTAGGCTCCTCTCATAGTCAAAGTGATAGAGACTATTTAAATAGTATTTGTGAAGGATACCCATGGATGGCAGTAAAATTTTGTAACAATATCCAAAAAAATGGCATTGCCGATTTCAGTAATAATCTGCCCAAGGAATTTATAAAAAGACTGTTGTTTAGCCGTAATGATAAAGAGAAAGTAGAATATAATGTAATCAGAGCTTGTTCTGTATTTTCAACATTCGGATTTCTTGATGATGAACTTCGCTTGATCTTAAATAATGAACATAAAGAATCATTAAAAAAGCAAATGGAATTCATCAGAACCAACATTTATGACTGTGAGATAAGCAAAAGTTCCTTTTACGAAATATGTCAAAAATATAGAAATGAAGATATAATTGAAAAAAGAGGTACCCAGTATATTGTTAAGCCAACAATATTGGCTATCAATTTAGCATCCGACTGGCTATTAAATACTCCCCCAGATAAAATAATATTAATTTTAGAAGCTCTAAAAGGAAGTCCCTTAAGCACCAAGTTTGTGGAGCGACTTAAAGATTTAGATCAATTAGACAAGGCTCAAAGCATTGTTAATGAATTATGGGGTCCAAACAGCCCTTTTGGTTCAGCGGAAGTTCTTAATACTGAGTGGGGTTCACTGCTCTTTCGCTATGTTGTTGAAGTGAACCCCATTGCGACTTCTAAAGCATTAAATAGCGCATTCAGTGATTTTTCTAAAGAAGAAATCAAGAATATTAAAGTTGGACGTAGAAATTTGGTTTGGGCTTTAGAAAAACTATGTTTTCGAAAAGAAACCTTTACAATTGCAGCAAAAACACTTTATTCTTTTGCTGTAGGCGAAAATGAGACTTACGGAAATAATTCAGAGAATCAATTTTACCAACTTTTTCAATTATTCCTTTCTGGAACTGAGGCTAACTTACACAAAAGGTTAAGAGTCATAAAGTGGGGGCTTGACAAAAAGGATGATGATTATAATAGAATAGCAATTAACTCATTAGGAAGAGGAATCCTCAATGATAGATATACAAGAATGGGTGGTGCTGAAAAACAAGGAAGCAGTGCCCCTCTTAAAGATTACAATCCTAACTGGGCCGAGATTTATGAATATTGGGATGAATCCATTTCAATTCTAAAGCATTTTGCTTGCCATAAAAACCCTAATCAAGATTTGGCAAAAACAAAACTTGCAAATGCGTTTAGAACATTAATTCGTGATGGTAAAGTTGATGTTGTAATTAGCACCGTAAAAGATGTTGTTAACAGTTCGGAATCATATTGGTTAGATGGAGTAAACGCATTAAAAATAACGCTTGGGTTTGAAAAATTACCAAATGAAGTCGTTCAAAAAATCGAAGCTTTAATTATAAAAATCACACCAAATGGAATAAAACATCTTTTATACTCTAAAGTGACATTGCCCGAGTGGGATTCTTATGAGAAAGATAAAAATGGCCATTACATAGATAAGCCCAAATTAAATGCAGAGGCACTGGCAAAAAAATTGGTTGACGACAAAATAGAATGGAATGTTTATGTACCTGAATTGCTTTCCGGTGAACAAAGGCAAGCATTCAATTTTGGAAGAAAGATTGGGGAATTAATTAAGAACAAAAATGAATTCTTAAGTCTTGCTTTTGAAGCCTTCGCTAAAGTTCCAGAGTCAGACAGAAATATAGAATTAATTGGTGGTTTCATGGTTGGTAGTGATGATAAAGACATTAAAATCCAAGCTATTCAAACGACTCTAAGTGAAGAATCGTATAATCAATTCGCATTTTATCTAACACGAGTTTCCAATCCAGATTTAGCTGATCTTGAAAGATTGTTTGAAATAGTTGGTGAATCAAAACTACCAATTAGGTTCTTCAAAAATTTTCAATATGGACGAGCCTTAGACAATTTAAGGCCTGATGAAGTAATACGTCTGTGTGAAAAAATTTCAAGTTATGGCAAAGAAGGAATTTGGACATCATTGTCCCTGATTTACATGTATTGCTATGGGAGTAATGATAAATGGAATCATTGCAAAGAGTTTATTAAGGATTTGATTAAAAAAAATAATATAATAGTAGGAGTTTCAAATATTGGTAATATTGATATTTACCATTGGTCTGATAGTATTGAAAAGATTTTAAAATATTCAAATGAGGTTGAATTTTCAAAAATTATAGCGGAACAAATTATTGAGTTTTCTTCTGAATCCCACTTTAATTATGCTTTCGATGTATATGTCAAAAACGTACTTGAGGTGCTTTTAGATGATTATTATGAATCGGTTTGGGAGATAATCGGGGCAGGACTCATTGGTGATTATCTCACTTATTTTAATTTGAAAAATATGCTTGGTACTCTAAATGGTAACTGGGGTCATCAAGGACATTTATTTGAAAACACTTCCCGTAACGAAAAAATACTCTATTGGGTCCGAGAACATAATGATATAGCTCCAAGAAGAATTGCTAATATGATGCCAATAGAAAGTGGAAATAATAAAACCATAGAATGGCACCCTTTTACCAAGTCTATTATTGATGAATTTAGTAACATGGACGGTGTACTCGAAGAGCTTTCTGCAAACATGGGAACTTTTGGTATAACTGGCTCTTCTGTACCATATTTTAAAAACCAAAAAGTGCTACTAGAGAAGTTATTAGATCATCAATCAGAAAAGGTAAGAGAATGGGCAGAAAAAATGATTGAATATACCGAGCGATGTATAAAAAAAGAAGAATTGGATGATGAAGAAAGATTCTTATAAAAGCACGCAAGCACAATGATGAGTATAAAACATAGGACGGACACTGGTAAAATTAAAATGGGCGTTAAATTTTGCTTTTCGTCCGCTGAAAAATCCGAACCCCGCAGTTAGTGACATGGTTAGGCTTAAACAAATAATGAACCAGTCGCCAAACAAGTAAGGAGGGCGCTATGAAAGACCGATTATTCGAAATACCAAGTTGGGGTACACAATTTGATTATGATAGAGTTGCAAATGATCGTCTGGAAGGTAAAATAAGAAATTTCGAAGTAACAGGTTTGCACGACCACGGCAAAGGGCAACACGTAGATTTAAATGTTCATAATTTGGATGGTACTATTAAAAAGTATGTTGGTTTAACTCCCGACCCAAATATAAAGGGACCAAAAGATTCATTCGGATGGTAATTAATGAACTTAAAATATTGGGCGACTGGTTCAAATTTATTTTTCAGCAAGCACTACTACTGCGATAATTATGGCACTCATTGTCATCAGTTTATTATTTAAGGAGTGGTCTTATTATACCGGCAATGAAATAATATATTTGAACTACCGATAAGTTGACAGTAGTGAATATCTGACAAACATCATCCTAGACATGCTCACCCGCCGGAACGAGCACAAAGCGGCCGCCGCCGCGTTTGATCATGGTGTCAAACGCAGGCTTAAAACCCGGCTATTCTGAAAATGTTTTTGTTCGTGTTGTTCGTTTCGTTCGTTGCTTGTTTTGCTTTGGCCGGATTGAGAACGACGCTCACGGGCGACGAACCTCGTCGCCCTACTTTTCGATCGCCCGGGATATCCATCCCGGGCGCAAACTATTCAGAGACATCCGTCTCGCCCGGCACAGCCATAATAAGCAACAATATGTTCAGTGCGCCGGTACCAAACAGTAAAAAGCGAAAGTTATACGTATAAATCCACCAATCCATTACGTAGAGATACCGCCATGAACAAAAAGACCCTTTACATCGACAAACCGCTCATCGAGTTCGCGCACAACTATTCACAACAAACGCGGCAATCCATCTCGAATCTCGTCGAAAATGTTTTGCAGCGGCTCAAAGACGATATTCATCCGGAAGAGCTATCCGAAGAAACGCAAGCCCTGGACGGCATCCTGCAGGGGCACACATTCGACACGGACACCCGGTTATGAAAACAGCCTATCTTGATCTGAAACTCATATGGGATATGCTCACCCGGCAGCACGAGCATGCGGCGGCCGCCGCTGTGTTTGATCACTGTGTCAAACGCAGCCTGAAAGGCGCCATCGGCTCGCATGACATCGCCGCCTTGTCGTCAGAACTGCAGCGGCAACAGGTAGACCCGAACCTCCGGCAGCACATCACAGACACGCTGCTCGACCACCTGAGCGTGCTCACCGCCCACGAAAGCATCCTGAGAGACGCCCTGCACTCACAAATCCGGGATTACGAAAAGGCCGTCACCGACGAACTGGCGTTTCATGCCGGGGTGGATTTTATGGTGGTCCGGGATTTGAGCGAGTTTGAGGGGTCAAAGAATCGAGTGTATGCGGTTCGGGAGGGTTGGTATAGAATGTATAAGCAATGTTAAATTTTGATTGAAGTAAATTAATATTAAAAAAGTGGTTAGGTAAATATGGATGAATTTTTAAATGATGGGGTAAATTAAAAATGTATCTGCCTATTTTAATAAAAATAAAAATTAATCGGCTTCGTAATAAACAAAATAAAATAAATAATTATTATACCAAGAAAATTCGAAATGCGGAAAAACAGCGCAAATCCTTCAAAGAAATAGAAGAAATAAAGTGCGACTCCACTTTGAGCATGCATTTCTTGAAGAACAAATAATAGAAATTATAACCACTCATTTAACCAATATATGTAGGAAAAGAATAATACCGTTACCTGAGTTTAATAGCAAGGAGTTCTGGATTGAACCTTCATATATCCCAAAAAACAAAATATTATCTAATAAAGGAATTGCATACTTACGAACACAAATTAGAAAAGAAAACCAAACATGGTTGAAGCAACATATTATTAGTATTTTGGCATTAATCATTGCCGGTTCATCCGCTTTTTTTTCCTATTCTCAATCAAAACTTGTTGAAGAATCAATGAAGTATACAAATAGGCCTTATCTGGTATTAAATGGAATAGAGAAATCTACAAACCATGATTATATGTTTTCTATCAGTAATTTTGGAAACACTCCATCTTATTTTACGAAAATTCATTATGACACCTTTATTAGAGATTCTTCTTTTATCCCCCCAGACAATTTTAGTATGACGAATACATTAGTACCAACAATTGGTGGTAAAAAGGAGCGCCTATTTACACCAGTCAAAGTTAATAATCTTTTTAATCCTGATACACTACAAATTTTAGAGTCTAATAATAAATTTGTATTTGTTGCGGGGAAAATTGAGTATATGGATATTTTTAATGACAAACATGGATATTATTTTTGTCATTTGAAATCCACGGATAAAGGATCGTATAAATTTAAAGATTATAATTATGCTTATTAAGCAGTAATTACAAACTATACGTTTATTGGTATCAAATTTTGCATCTTTTTGTCTAATATTAAAAGCTATTTCATTTTTTATTGATAAATCTATAAACATTATTTACAAAATATAAGACAACTTTATTCTGGAGTAATATTGCCTAATCCAATATCAAAAGTTATGCCGTCTGCTTCAATTGTAATGGGCAATGTTGGCAATAGTCCATTTTCTAGACATCCGGACTTGGCATTGCTCGTAGCAGAATCCATATCATCGTGGTCAAATGTTGAAAACTTTTTATTAAAGTTATTTGTTCAGATACTGGGTGGTAATAAATCATTAGCAACAGATATTTATATATCTCTTGAAAGCCAAGCAGCAAAAACATCTGCGATAAATGCGGCAGCTAGATCAATTCTAAAAATGGAATCAGATGAATTGAAAATTTTTAAAGCAATTATGGCAATTTCAAAAGCGAATGTAAAAAACAGAAATAAATTGGCACATTGGACCTGGGGATATAGTCCTGATTTAAATGAGGCATTACTATTGGTTGATCCTAAAGCAACTATTTCAGAATATGATCGATCAAAAATCTATGTATATAAAAAAATAGACTTTGAATCCATTGTTGAATCGAATAATAATCTGTGTCATTACATTCAGCTGCTAAAATTTGTTTTTATGAATCATTCTGCAAATAACAATAATGAGCTAATTACAGAACTTTTATCAAAACCAGAAATTATAGCCAAAATACCAAAATGAATTGTTACAAATTCCAGCACTAAGCTTATACTATGGCGTTTGAGTGGCATAACCCCAAAAAGGATATTGTATGGGAAATATTAATCAAAGTTTTAGAAATTATTTAAGAGCTTTAAAAGACATTTACAAATCTTTTGAAAATTCTTCACATGAAGAAAGAAAAGAGTTTTTTAGAAGAATTCAAAAAAGAGTTCCCTATCCATTTTATAAAGAATATGAATACTTTTTTAGAAAGTATTATGAGAGAGGATATTTCCCATTTCCATTCTTCTTTTTTCCACCTGATCCAAAATATTGGCATTTACTAGAGGACAACTGGAAATTTCCCTTTGAAAAAATTATGCGAGAATTAGAAAGAGAATTTGAAGTTGGTGAAAATGATAATCAAGAATTCTCTCCTGGAGAAAAACAAATATCAAGAGATGTACAATATCTATCAAGTCAATTCATGAAACTCACTGAAACATCTGCGAAGTTAGAACAGGAAGTATTTAAAATATCATTTATTAAGGATTTACCCAAAAATGTTGTTGGACATATAACTGAAGATGGTACACTCAAACTTGTTGAACCTGAAACTAAAAAGGAATGGAAAATAGCAATCCTTAGCCCCAAGGAAATATCTTTTAAAGAAAACATAAATAAACTGATTGAAAACAATAAAGGTAACAAAAGCTCTTTCATAAAAGAACTTAAATTGTTGTTAAATGAAAAAAATACCCATTAAATATAAAATCTGGTTTGTCTGGAAACGAATTCTGAATTTGAACTTTTCAGAACTAACAGCAGTAATTGTTGCTATGATACTTACATTTAGTATTGCCTACCCGCAATTTGAAAACATAAATAAAAATCAAAAAACGACAACAATTGAATTCAAATCACAGAACGGTGAACACATTTCTGGTGAACTTACAACCAAGGAAGACAAAAATTTAACTCTTAGTATATTAAGCTTAATTGGAATAATACTTGGCCCAATAATATTGCTTTGGAAATTCTTAATTGAATCAAAAAGCATTGAAAAGTTTTATAATAGGATGTATGATTTATTAAAAGAGGAGTACGAAACATTATTAAAAATAACCGAGTTTCAAAATTCAGAAACTAAAAATATTCAAAATATTAATAAAATTTTTACAAAAATTCATGACAATGGAAGGGTGACAAATAATGATTTATTAAAATTAAAGAATGAAATTTCGCCACATAAAAAAAGATATAGTGAATTTGGCAGTTAGTGTTAAATGTGAACATATTAATAATAAATAAAAACAAAAGCTTAATCTAATAATTTTATTTCAAGTTAGGATAAAAATTAGGGTGTTCATTTCCAGACCAAAATTAAAAAAAACAATAAAATATAGACATGGCTAATATTTATAAAATTTTGCAACAAATTAATAAAAGTCTTTCACAAATAGCATCTCTCCCACTAACAAACGAATCTACTTTTGCAGTTATAACCCAGCATGTCAATGAACAGATGTCTAAATTAAATAGAATAAATTTCTCGATTCAAGTTCCCGATATTTACTTTGCTTCATCGGTTATTGACAAGTCAAAACTGACTGATGCGATTAATGCTTCAAACAAAATTTTAGAGGTATTAAAAGTATTGTCTAATAGGCACCAGACATGCACTCAACAAATTGCTGATGCAACTAAAGGGCTTGATCTTGCGATGCAACGGATTACCGCTGATTTGGCTGCTTTCAAGCTTTCGTTCCAGAACATTATCTCTTCTGGTATAATTGATGACTTTCTGGAGATAGTTCGAATCGATAAAGCAACAATAGACGCATTCAAGGCAGCGAGTTGGCCAATTGCACCTTCAATGTCTCGGAATTTCAGGAAACATATTATTGATTTACACGTCCAAGGGAAAACGCGATATATTAGCAATGCAATAATCGGGTATTATCATCGTAATGAATACAAAAATTTGAAATATATGGTTGACACTTGGCAAAATCATCCTTTATTTGCCCCCCGTATACATATAATTAAAGATGCTCTAAGAGTTCATTATCAAGGAAGTTATACGCTTTCGATACCAGCTTTGTTGCCTCAAATAGAGGGTATACTCAATGAATACGTATTAACGAATAATTTATCTGCAAAGCTGGGAAAGATTCAAAAGGTATATGATGCGGTTATTTGGAGATTTAGAATAAATATGGATTCTCTGATTTGGGTAATAGCAAACACTCTCCTTTATCAACTTCAGACAAATACTTATGTTTATACAGATTTTGAAAATGAAATGAAGAGAGCAGCTAGTGGTCGTCGGATAACTCGTCATACCGTTTTACACGGAGTGACGGTGAACTACAATAGACCTATAAATTCTTTGAGAATATTTGTTCTTCTAGATGCCATTTCAGTACTTCCAATTTATAAATTATGAATGATCTCAACAAAGAAAAAGAATTATCAATTGAATTAGCAAAAAAAGCCGAGTCTGCATTACGCAGTTTCTCCAAGTCAATAAAAGAATCTATCGAGCCTATTCATCCTGGTCCATATGCATTCTTCTAATCATATTGTTCATGCCCTTGAACGATTAAAGGATGTGCGATTGACTCTTGAGAGATTATATGAAGGACGTAGATTTCTATGGCTCGCAGATCAAATTATACACAATTATGAATTAAAATTAAATTTACAGATTCCAGAGAATAAAGCCGAAGAATTAAAAAATTACAAAGACCGATCAAGGCATTTAAAAACTGATTTTGAATCATTATACTTATTTGGCAATATTTTATTAGATCAATGGTCTTTGAGTGTAGCATATGCAACAGGACAAGACAGACCTAATAAATTCTCATTTTTTTATTTGGTCAATTTATTAGAAAATCCAAATTATGCTGGAATATTACAGCACCTTTGGGAAAATCAATATCAAATGTTGCTCTGGTTAAATAGTCAAATTAGATTCTATAGAAATAAATTTATAGTTCACTCTAGGAGGCCTTGGCAAAGAGGAGAAACACATACCTTACTGGGATCAGATTATAAACTTTTTATTCCTTCCCCTCCTGGCTGGCTAGATGATGAATCTATAAATGATAAAATTAAAGATTTAATCCCAATTGCAAAGAAAATTTTAGAGAAAAAATCGGAACAATACTGGGCAAAAGTTAAACCCAGATATTTGCTTGAAGAATTATTAGATAGGATAGGCCAAATTAAAAACAAAAATGAGCGAGATAAGATTAGAGAATTAGTAGCAAAATATGGCACACTAACACCTACATTCCAAATTGTGGGGAATAATATTTTATCATTTATAAATGATGCTACATTAATTGTTCAGGATATTGCTATACAAAATAATAAAATTATAAATATCGGAGCACCTAAGAAATTAAAATAATAGAAGAACTATAAATCTACAAGGATAAAAATCCTGAGCGCGAACTAATCAGAGACATCAGACACTCAAGGCACAGCCAGTGACAGCAGAACAAAACAACAAAAGTCATCAAATTTATACGTATAAACAACCCCATTCATTACGTAGAGAAACCACCATGAACAAAAAGACCCTGTACATCGACGAAGCGCTCATCGAATTCGCGCACCGCACTTTGCAGCAAACAGGGCAATCCATCTCGCATCTCGTTGAAAACCACCTGCAGCGGCTCAAAGACGACATACATCCGGAGACGCTATCCAAAGAAACGCAAACCCTGCACGGCATCCTGCAGGAATATCAACTCGACAAGGATACCCGATTATGAGAACAGTCTATATTGATCTGAATCTCATATGGGATATGCTCACCCGGCAGTACGAGCACGCGGCGGCCGCCGCCGTGTTTGATCACGGTGTCAAACGCAGGCTTAAAACCCGGCTATTCTGAAAATGGTTTTGTTCGTGTTGTTCGTTTCGTTCGTTGCTTGTTTTGCTTTGGCCGGATTGAGAACGACGCTCACGGGCGACGAACCTCGTCGCCCTACATTGGGTCCGGGATTCGAGCGAGTTTGAAGGGTCAAAAGAATCGGGTGTATGCGGTTCGGGAGGCGGTGGCGGTTTTGGAGGATTGAAAAACGGATCGCGCTGGCGTCTTAAACGCGGGGTGAGCTGCTTGATTTTAGCTTCAATCGATCGAATGCGATAATTATGAACAGTTTTCATTTGATAAAGTAAACAAATTCATTTATCTTGTTTGAAGTCATATTATTGAAAAATTGGGTGAAATAATGAAAACAAGACATACTTGTGTCATTGGTGATTCAAGGAAAATGGATGCTATTGACAGCGAATCTGTACATTTAGCCGTTACATCACCGCCCTATTGGCAATTAAAAGATTATGGTTCCGATCAGCAAATTGGATATTTTGATTCATACGAAAGCTATATAAATAATTTGAATCTGGTCTGGGCAGAATGTTTTCGCGTCTTACATCCAGGTTGTCGATTGATGGTAAACATTGGAGATCAATTCGCGCGTGCCGTTTATTATGGGCGTTACAAAATAATTCCCATAAGAACCGAAATTATCAAATTTTGTGAAACAATCGGTTTTGACTATATGGGAGCCATAATATGGCAAAAGAAAACCACCATGAATACAACGGGGGGTGCCACTGTTATGGGATCCTATCCTTTTCCAAGAAATGGCATCGTTGAAATTGATTATGAGTTTATACTGATCTTCAAGAAACCGGGAAAAGCCCCAAAAGTAAGTAAAGAGCGAAAAGAACAATCAAGGATTTCCAAAGAAAAATGGAAAGAATATTTTTTAGGGCATTGGTATTTTAATGGAGCCAGACAAACCAATCATATTGCCATGTTTCCGACAGAGTTACCCAAAAGAGCCATTGAAATGTTTACATTTGTTGGCGATACGGTATTGGATCCATTCTTAGGTAGTGGGACGACTTGTTTAGCTGCCATGTCCTGTAATCGAAATTCCATCGGTTATGAAATTAATAAAGAATTTTTACCCATTATAAAAGATAAATTAAATGTAGATACAAAGACCCTTTTTCAGGACCAAGAGTTTATTATAAAGTATCAAAACATACCAGATCTGAATTGGGAAAAAGAAATCGATAATCTTCCCTATATTTTTCACGATCCTGTAAATTTTGATAAAAAAATGGATCCTCATAAAATGAAATTTGGATCAAAAATAAATATCGAGGACGGAAAAAATGGTGTAAAACGGGAAAATTATTTCAATGTAAAAGAGATTTTAAAACCGAATGTTATCAAATTATCAAACGATTTAAATGTTAGATTACTTGGCGTCAAACCCATGGTAGATAAACATACTGAGGCTATCAAGTTTCTAAAAAATAAAATCTTAAAAAGACCGGTCTATTTAAAATATGACGAAACAAAATATGATAATGAAAACAATTTATTGGCCTATGTTTATATGAAAAATAAAACATTTATCAATGCACACTTGATAAAAAACAAATTATGTGCGATAGATGATGAATTCAACTTTAAACATCAAAATAAATTTCAAAATATATCCAAGGAGCCTATTACGTGAGAAATCGTATCAAGATTAAAAATTCGGAAATGAAAGAACTGCTCGGATCAGAACCGGTTGAATTTCCAAAATATTCTACCCAAATTATTAATTTGGCAAATCAAAATGCTCAAGGCACTCGTCCTGCTGTTGTTGGACAAATGAGTGAATTAATTCAGGAATTTACAGGTAAATCAATAAAAGAATGGGAAGAATGGTATTTAGAGCGACATCCTGATGCCATTGACAAAGCGACAAACAAAATCACAGAAATGGTTGAAAACTTTAAGAGTGTGATAGAGGAAATTGACAAAGAAATGGTAAAAGAATGGGTGAAAGATCTAGTCATCATAAAAACATTCATCGGTTTGAAATTTCAAGAGGCAATTCTAAGTAAAACAGCAAAATTACTACAAACGTCTTATCGCCTGGCAATCCCTTTAGAAGAAAGCAAAGGGATAGATGGATTTATTGGTGAAACCCCGGTAAGTATCAAGCCGGAAACATATAAATCAAAAAAAAGCCTCTCTGAAAATATTGAGGCGAAATTTATTTATTATGTAAAAGCAAAAGATGGTATCACTATAGATTTGGAAGAATTAAACAAATAAAAGTTGAATTAAACGGAGTAGGATTAGTCGTAATTAAATATTTTAATTTTATGATTTAGAGACCTCCGTTTAGCTCGGCACAGTTAGCCGCAGCATTGATATATTCTCAGTAACACCGGAACAAAACAGCAAACGCGATCAAATTTATACGTACAAACAACCTCATTCATTACGTAGAGTCCGCCATGAATAAAAAGACCCTCTACATTGACGAACCGCTCATCAAATTCGCGCACCGCTATTCTAAACAAACAGGGCAATCCATCTCGCATCTCGTAGAAAACGTTTTGCAGCGGCTCAAAGACGACATGCATCCAGAGGAACTATCCAAAGAAACGCAAGCCCTGCACGGCATCCTGCAAGGCCACACACTCGACAAGGACACCCGGTTATGAAAACAGCCTATATTGATCTGAATATTTTATGGGATATGCTCATTCGCCGGCACGAGCACGCGGCGGCCGCCGCCGTGTTTGACGCCTGTGTCCAGCGCAGCCTGAAAGGCGCCATCGGCTCGCACGAGATCGCGGCATTGGCGTCTCGTATACAGCGGCAGCAGGTGGACGTGAACAACCGGCAGCACATCACAGACACGCTGCTCGATCACCTGAGCGTGCTCACCGCGCACGAAAGCATCCTGAGAGACGCTCTGCACTCGCAAATCCGGGATTACAAAAAGGCCGTCACCGACGAACTGGCGTTTCATGCCGGAGTGGATTTACTGGTGGTCCGGGATTTGAGCGGGTTTGAGGGATCAAAAAATCGGGTGTGTGCGGTTCGGGAGGCGGTGGCAGTTGTAGAGGGTTGGCTTTCGGGAAGCTGATGTAGAATAAAAAAGCATTGCTGAATGTTACATGTTAAAACAGCTATTCATTGCTGAAAAAAAACTGCTGTTTCATTGTTTCAGGTTGCAAAATAGGATGAATTGCCAAGCTATATACTCTGGAAAACTATTTTCTAATTGCATAAATTACATAATATTTTATATTAATGAGAGTTATTATTGAATTTTATATTCAGAGGTCCCCAAAATGATTAAAAAGTTATATGGAAGATATATCGTTTCCGATCCGGAAATTTGTCACGGCAAGCCGACATTTCGAGGTACACGAATTATTGTGTCTGATGTACTGGAACAGGTTGCAGAGGGATTGGATTGGGAAACAATAATTGAAGAGTGGAGAGAAAATATAAGCAAAGAAGCAATAGCCGAAGCCGTTGCCTTGTCAAGAAAAGCATTTATAAATCACATAGATGAATTCGAATTAGAATCATCAGTTACATGAATATAATTGATGAAAATATCATCAAAAACCAATGCCAATTGCTTAAAAGCTGGAGAATCCCGTTTCGTCAAATAGGATTAAATATTGGCACTCAGGGGATAACAGACAAAGGAATTATCACATTATTACATAACTCACAACGTCCGACATTTTTTACCCGCGACGATGATTTTTTTAATCGATCATTATGTCATTCAAAATATTGTATAGTCTATTTGGCAGTCAACAAGGAAGAAAGCGCTATATTTATACGCCGTTTTTTACGTCACAAAGCATTTAATACAAAAGTTAAGAGATTAGGCTGTATAGTACGCGTGACTCATTCCGGGATTTCAGTTTGGCGAATCAATGTCCACGAGCTGGAATATTTCTTGTGGTCATAATTTGCAAGTATTGTTTTTCCATTCGCCGGGTGAGCCCAAACACAAATTACGCTCTGGTTACATAATTTTATCTAATGGCCCGGGACAAACCAGCATAAAACGATCAAATTTATACGTACAAACAAACTCATTCATTACGTAGAGATACAACCATGGACAAAAAACTCACCCTCTACATCGACGAACCGCTCATCGAATTCGCGCATAAATATTCGCAGCAAACAGGGCAGTCCATCTCGCATCTCGTTGAAAACGTTTTGTAGCTGCTCAAAGACGATATTCATCCTGAAGAGTTATCCAAAGAAACGCAAGCCCTGCACGGCATCCTGCAGGGGCACAGAACAGGGACAGCCTATTATGAAAACAACCTGTATTGAACTGAATGTCATCCGGGACATGCTCACCCGCCAACACGCGCACGCGGCGGCCGCCGGCGTGTTTGACGCCTGTTTCAAACGCAGCCTGAAAGGCGTGGTCGGCTCGCACGACATCACCGCCTTGGTGTCAGACCTGCAGCGGCAGCAGGTGGAGCTGAACCTCCGGCAGCACATCACAGACACACTGCTCGATCACCTGAGCGTGCTCACCGCACACGAAAGCATCCTGAGAGACGCCCTGCACTCGCAAATCCGGGAGTACAAAAAAGCCGTCACCGACGAACTGGCGTTTCACGCCGGCGTGGATATTATCGTGGTCCGGGATTTGAACGAGTTTGAGGGGGCAAAGAATCGGGTGTGTGCGGTTCGGGAGGCAGTGGTGGTTTTAGAGTCTTGAGAGCGGGCATGGTATTGGAAATCAGATAAACATTGTTGAATCAAAGTTGATAGTCTGTTCATAGTAATTTGTGGAGAGAAAAATGAATCAAAAAATTTATGTTTTATTTATTCTAATCCTTTTTTCCTATGGATCTAATTCAAAAGCGAATGAACAGTTCATTCAAAAATTAAAAACACAAGAGAATAAAATTAAAAGCACCCTGACCCGGAATTCACGATTGGCTAAAAATACTAATAACAGCTATAAAGAAAATATAGTAGAAATTCGTCAACAACTTGAATCCATCAACAATGATTTGGATAATGCAATTTACTCATTACATAATATTGAATTAGATTATAATTTAGACTTGATAGATTTTCAAATTTATGAATACACTGAAGGTTATTATCAAGTATTCGGGCGCATAAAGAACAAACAAAAAAAATATTTAAAATGGGTTGAAATTAGATTTAAACTGTATAAAAATGGTAGTTTCATTTCTACCGATTTCACATATAACGATTTTGATTCATATCGTTCATCAGGAATTTCACCCTATAAATACTCATTTATTAATACGTTTTTAGATAAAGTAGAGTTTGACAGTGTTGCGTTTGAAGTAGATTATGGTGTCGAATATGGCGAGTCTGATATCTTGTGGGATCAGATCCTTACATTAGAATCTGTTTCCATCACACCGTATGGTGATTATTTTAAATGGCAGGGCGAGGTAAAAAATAATTTTAATTATTCAATGCAGTATCCATTGATCTATGCATGTATTATGGATAAAGGGAAAATGGTAGCCCTTGACTATACATTTTTAGATGTTTCAAATAATACAATGCAACCCAATAGCTCAGGTGTATTTGATTCGTTTATTAATTTGCCAGGTTCATATGATGAAATAAAATACTATATCGGCTATTCTTTGAATTCTCTCGAAGGCAATGGCAACCTGCCGCCCAACATTCCGATCTTTTTAAAAAATAATTATACTGGTTATACCCGGGCTAAAAACATTTTTGAAGCATTTGTCATTGATCCGGATAAAGACAGAATTAGTTTACAAATGCTCATAAATAACAATACAGTCACAGATTGGACCGGCAATTATATCTCTGGTTTTAATGCGGAATTTGATTATACATTCTCACAACCAATTAATTATGTCCTAAATGCTAAAGCAAGTGATAGCAATCTTGAAACGGCTTGGTCTGATAGTACAACTGTATCAATAACATCTTCAACAAAGCCTCAAATAATCACAAGCGAAATTGATACGGCAATATATAAAAATTCTTATTTCTTTCAGTTTCAATATTCCGGTGGTATCGAACCTGTAACATGGCATTTAAAAGAAAATGACTTGCCAGAAGGCTTGTCGCTTGACTCTGATCATGGATTAATAACCGGTCGCCCGATACAATCTGGGGTTTTTGATATTACAGTTTATTGCACCGATTCCGGTACACCGTCAGTCTCTGATTCTGCGAATTTTCAATTGGAAATTTCAAATCAAAAACCAAATATAACATCATCCGATAGCGTAAATACTTTTATTGACACAGAATTTACATATCATGCGTCAGCCATTGACGCAGATAACAATCCTCTTTACTATGAATTTATTGATTATCCTCACTGGCTATCTGTTATTAATGACTCGTCAATAACCGGGATTACTCCACATACAAAAATTGACACATCGTTTATATTGATTGCCTCTGATGGTGAACTTTATGATTCATTAAAAGTTTATATTTCTATCGCATCAAAACAATTATCAATTCTCTCGAATTCAATAAAGAATGGGCTTTATAAAAATAGTTATAACGATACCTTGATCGCAAGTGGTGGTTTATCACCTTACAGTTGGTCGATTATTTCAGGACAATTGGTTAATGGATTAACTCTTGATGATTCAGGAGTAATATCAGGTGTTCCAGATTCATCAGGAAATTATGAATTATCTATTAAAGTACAAGATTCGGACAATCCGAGTCAAAAAGATACTCTCACAACACATCTTTTAATAAATAATTCAAATCCTAAAATTACATCCGAGGATACAATAAAAATTCGTAAAAAAGAAAACCTACAATACTATGCAACTGCAATCGACTCTGAGAACAACGACTTATTTTATTCATTTTCCAAGTATCCTTCCTGGTTATCTGTAACAGATTCTTCAATTAATGGAAAGGTTCCAACGACTGCAACCGATACAACGTTTTCCCTAAAAGTTACTGACGGTGAATTGAGTGATTCCATGATTGTTTATATCATTATCTCTGAACCGTCTTTTATAGACGAGTTGGATAAACCAACCCGTTTTTTATTATCAAATAATTATCCGAATCCATTCAATCCAAGCACAAATATTCAATTAAATATACCGATACATACAGAAATTAAATTACAAATTTATGATATCAGCGGTAGAAAAATAGAAACCTTGTATGACGGTTATCTTGACACAGGTTCACACGACTTCTCTTGGTATGCAGCCAATTTACCATCAGGTATTTATTTTATTCAATGCAAATCGATAAAATATAATAAAGTAATAAAGTGTACGTTATTAAAATGAGTCTGAAGCAATTTGTTCGATCGCCCGGGATATCCATCCCGGGCGCAAACTATTCAGAGACATCCGTCTCGCCCGGCACAGCCATAATAAGTAACAATATGTTCAGTGCGCCGGCACCAAACAGTAAAAAGCGATCAAAGTTATACGTATAAATCCACCAATCCATTACGTAGAGAAACCACCATGAACAAAAAGACCCTCTACATCGACGAAGCGCTCATCGAATTCGCGCACAACTATTCGCAACAAACGGGGCAATCCATCTCACATCTCGTCGAAAACCACCTGCAGCGGCTCAAAGACGACATGCATCCTGAAGAGCTATCCAAAGAAACGCAAGCCCTGCACGGCATCCTGCAGGAGCACACACTCGACAAGGACATCCGGTTATGAAAACAGCCTATATTGATCTGAATCTCATCGGGAATAGGCTCACCCGGCAGTTCGGAAAACATTTTTGTTCGTGTTGTTCGTTTCGTTCGTTGCTTGTTTTGCTTTGGCCGGATTGAGAACGACGCTCACGGGCGACGAACCTCGTCGCCCTACATTTCGATCGCCCGGGATATCCATCCCGGGCGCACAACTATTCAGAGACATCCGTCTCGCCCGGCACAGCCAAACGCAGGAACGATATATTCTCAGTAACACCAAAACAAAATAGCAAAAATCAATCAATTTTATACGTACAAACAACCTCATTCATTACGTAGAGACACCGCCATGAACAAAAAACTCATCCTGTACATCGACGAACCGCTCATCACATTCGCGCACCGCACCTCACAACAAACGAGGCAATCCATCTCGCATCTCGTCGAAAACCACTTGCAGCGGCTCAGAGACGACATCCATCCGGAAAAGCTATCGGAAGAAACGCAAGCCCTGCACGGCATCCTGCAGGGGCACACACTCGACACGGACACCCGGTTATGAAAACAGTCTGCATTGATCTGAAACTCATACGGGATAGGCTCACCCGCCGGCACGAGCACGCGGCGGCCGCCGCCGTGTTTGACGCCTGTGTCAAACGCAGGCTTAAAACCCGGCCGTTCGGAAAATGGTTTTGTTCGTGTCGTTCGTCTCGTTCGTTGCATATTTTTTCATAACACGAGATCACCGCATTGTCGTCTCGTATGCAGCGGCAGCAAATCATAGACGGGCTGCATTTTAAAAATATTATTGGTTCGTTTTGTTCGTTGCTTCTTTTACTCTGGCCGGATTGACGCGGATCGGTTCCAGGAGCAACGGCGTTTGTGTGCCCTTTATGTGCCTCCCGCCTCAGTTTTCCCAGATTCCGCGCCGGTTAAACGGCTTGATAGAGTATGGATAATGAAAAAAGTTATTGACTTTGCATATATTTTAAGATATATTGTGGGAAATCCCACTGTTTTTGATTTGAGGTGAATTATGAAAATCGTTAAAGAATATGAAGCAAAACTTGACAATAAAAAACGTTTAACCATCCGAGGGGCAAAATATAATCATTATAAAGTGAGAGAATTAAGCGACGGCAAGATTGAATTGTCACCGCAGGTGTTGATAGAAACAGATGAGCTTTCAGAAAAGTCTCTCAGGATGATTGAAACATCTGTTGTCAATTTTAAAATGGGCAAAGTATCTGAACCCATTGATCTCTCAAAGTTTGAGAATGAGGAATAAGTTTTATGCCGTTTACCATTCGTTTGGGTATTCCGGAAGTGGAGACATTTTGGAACGAAATGAATAAAAAATATGATCATGACCAACTAACCACGGTCGAACTCAAATTATTCAAAAAACTTGTCAAAACTCTTCGATTGCTTTCCGATAATCCCAGACATAACAGTCTCAATTCTCACGAAATACCTCCTCTCACGCAAAAATACGGTATAAAAATCTGGCAGTCTTACTTGGAAAATAATGTACCCTCTGCAGGAAGAATTTTTTGGACCTATGGCCCCAATCAAGGCGAAATTACTATATTAGGCATTGAACCGCATCCTGAGGATAAAAAAAGGAATGCATATAAACGCATTAAATTATCGTCACTGCCGGAGAATTAATTTTCGATCGCCCGGGATATCCATCCAGGGCCCAAAACATCCAGAGACATTTGTCTCGCCCGGCACAGCCATAATAAGCAACAATATGTTCAGTGCGCCGGTACCAAACAGCAAAAAGCGATCAAATTTCTACGTATAAATCCACCAATCCATTACGTAGAGACACCGCCATGAACAAAAAACTCACCCTCTATATCGACAAACCGCTCATCGAATTCGCGCACCGCACTTCGCAAAAAACAGGGCAATCCATCTCGCATCTGGTCGAAAACGTTTTGCAGCGGCTCAAAGACGACACCCATCCGGAGGCGCTATGCAAAGAAACGCAAGCCCTGCACGGCATCCTGCAGGGGCACACATTCGACAAGGACACCCGGTTATGAAAACAGCCTGTATTGAACTGAATCTGATATGGGATAGGCTCACCCCCCAACTCGAGCACGCGGCGGCCGTCGGCGTGTTTGACGGTTGTGTCAAACGCAGGCTTAAAACCCGGCTATTCGGAAAATGGTTTTGTTCGTGTCGTTCGTTGCTTTCTTTTGCTTTGGCCGGATTGAGAACGACGCTCACGGGCGACGAACCTCGTCGCCCTGCTTTTGCGCCGTGATTTGAGCGGATCGCGTCGGGGTTCCACCCCGGTGCGCAGAATTGTTGGAGGTTCATCCTCCAATAGAACACGGATAACGCATAAAACGCGGATCTGTTTTGGGAGCAAGGGCGTCTGGGTGCCCTTTATAGGCGTCCATATAGGCTGGCCCAGCCAGAAACGGCAACTGTGTATTCACTGCATGGATATTCCGATGAACTGTTAACCCAGTTTTTTCTTGATTTTTTACTTGAAAATGATTAGATAATAGACAATAATATATTTTATACACTGTAAACTAGAAAAATTCATTATAACCTCAGGATAATACGAATAGTAAAATTATGCCAGAGATATCTAGGTTTCTTGGAATCGTGATTGGAATTTTTCCACGAGAACATCCGCCTCCTCATTTTCATGCAGTGTACGGAGAATACCAGATTACCGTCGAAATTGAAAACGGTATCGTTCATGGAGATTTTCCAAAACGTGCCCTCCGTCATGTGCTTGAATGGCTTGACTTGCATCAGGGTGAGTTGCTTGAAGCCTGGAACTCGATCCAAACGGGACATCACCCAAATAAAATTGCACCATTGGAGTAAGTATATGATACCCAAAGTTATAAATGCTAAATATAAGCATGACTATATTATTCATCTGCGTTTTGATGAGGGAACAGAAGGAGATATAGACCTCAGTCAGGAACTATACGGAGAAATATTTGAACCACTCAAGGATTTAAATCTGTTTAAACAGTTCAAAATACATCCGGATTTTCATACGCTATACTGGCCCAACGGTGCTGATATCGCCCCGGAATTTCTATACGAAAATATAAAAATCCCTGCTTAATCCGTAAATTAAAACTCGTCCTGTACATTCGGCAAACCGCTCATCGAATTTGCGCACCGCACTTCACAACAAACCGGGCAATCCATCTCGCATCTCGTCAAAAATCACCTGCAGCGGCCCAGAGACGACATGCATCCCGGGGAACTATGCAAAGAAACGCAAGCCCTGCACGGCATCCTGCAGATGCACACACACGACACGGACACCCGGTTATGAAAACAGCCTATATTGATCTGAATCTCATAGGGAATAGGCTCACCCGGCAGTTCGGAAAACAGTTTTGTTCGTTTCGTTCGTTGCTTCTTTTGCTTTGGGCGGATTGAGAACGACGCTCACGGGCGACGAACCTCGTCGCCCTACATTGGTCCGGGATTTGAGCGAGTTTGAGGGGTCAAAGAATCGGGTTTATGCGGTTCGGGAGGCGGTGGCGGTTTTGGGGGCGTAAAACACGGATCGCGCCGGGGTTCCGCCCCGCCATTGCTTTATGTTATACCTATAAAATTTTTCTTGACAATTGTAAACGTATTTGCTATCATATAAATATGATTATCACAATTGATACAAATGTCATTTTTTCAGCACTCTATAGTTCAAAAGGTGCTTCACATTTAATTTTTAAATTGATTATCAATGAGGAAATACAATTTGCACTTTCACCATCGACCTATTTCGAGTATTATGATGTACTGACAAGACCAGATAAATTAATAAAATTGAATTTGACAATTAATGAAATAGAAGATATTCTTGATTTGTTGGCTTTATTGGCAAAAAAACATGATATTTATTTTTTACAAAGGCCTAATCTTGTTGACGAAAAGGACAATATTTTTATTGAATGTGCGTTTGCAAGTTATAGCGATTTTCTGATTACATCGAATGTAAAAGACTTTAAATCCGGTGAATTAAAATACAAATCATTTAAAATATCAACTCCAAGTGAATTCATAAAATACTGGAGAGATAAAGATGAATAAAACGAACATTGTCACTCTAAGAGTACCACGTGAATTAAAACAACGTTTGGAAAGAGAAGCGAAATTACAGGGTGTTTCAATTAATCAGTTGTCAGCTTATTTGCTAAATGAGCAGCTAACTAAAATAGAAGCATTATCAGATCTTGAGAACAGGCTTGCTAACAAATCTATCCCGGAATTGAAATCAAGGGTAGATAATATCTTGAATAAAATCCCAGGTCGAAAAGTAGAAAATTGGGATACTGTAAATTAAGCCCCCCTAAACCTGCCGGGATTTCGCTCGCATCTGCTAAAGGAAAAATATAAAACAATTTTGAAAAGATCCAACAAACAATTAATATTCAAGATCTGAAAAAATTAACGCTGGCATAAGGAACGCTAATCAACGCTCTGGCTTTTTATTTTATCCCGTTGCCTGCTAAAATTTATTTTCAAAGAGCTTGTACAACCGGGACAAATATGATGATCGGAATTCCCTGTTTACCTCTGCGATCTTTGCTGCTTTGCGTGATACTATTTTTTTCCGGAAAACAAAGTATCCAGAGACATCCGTCTCGCCCGGCACAGCCATTAATACCGGGACAAACCTGCATAAAGCGATCAAATTTATACGTATAAATGACCTCTTTCATTATAAGAACAATAGCATATACACAGACGTTGGGCTGCTGATGGATGAGGAAAAATATTTAAATAAACTTGATAATTATTAATAAAGTACGTAAATTTGTACTTGAATAATAACAAGGAGATTTGATTATGATTGCAGCGAATTATTCAGAATTTCGGGTAAAACTAAAAAAATACCTGGATGATGTAGAAGATAACAACGAAACTCTTATAATAAAAAGAAAAAGTGGCAAGGGAACTGTAATGATTTCATTGGATGAGTATAATTCAATAATGGAAACAGTACATTTATTAAGCTCCAAGTCCAATGCCGATAGACTTTATGAGTCAATTAGGCAAATGAACGAGGGAAAAACAGTTCAAAAGTCCTTCAAGAACGAATAATGCTAGTTACTTTTACAAAAAATGCATGGGAAGACTATAACTCATGGCAAAAAGAGGATAAAAGGATAGTCAAAAAGATAAATGAACTGATAAAAGATATTCAAAGGACTCCTTTTGAAGGAAAAGGTAAACCTGAGCCTTTAAAATATGATTTAGCAGGTTTATGGTCTCGACGAATTGATTTAGAACATCGCCTAGTATATAAATACAAAGATAAGCACATCTATATTTACAGTTGTAAATATCATTACGACAAATAAGGACACGCAGCCCAACAGGCTGTAATACGCCACGCGGGCTTTCGTTTGACCGCAAATCGATCGCCCGGGATATCCATCCCGGGCGCAAACTATTCAGAGACATCCGTCTCGCCCGGCACAGCTATAATAAGCAACAATATGTTCAGTGCGCCGGTACCAAACAGTAAAAAGCGATCAAAGTTATACGTATAAATCTACCAATCCATAACGTAGAGACACCACCATGAACAAAAAGACCCTCTACATCGACGAAGCACTCATCACATTCGCGCACCGCTATTCTAAACAAACAGGGCAATCCATCTCGCATCTCGTAGAAAACGTTTTGCAGCGGCTCAAAGACGATATTCATCCAGAGGAACTATCCAAAGAAACGCAAGCCCTGCACGGCATCCTGCAGGGGCACAAACTCGACGAGGATACCCGGTTATGAAAACAGTCTGTATTGAACTGAATCTCATATGGAATATCATGGAATTTTTATACCCATCCAAACCTGAAAAAAACACTTGATTTATTACAATTCAATGTGTATAATAAGTAAATATATACACATTTTAGGGACAAAACATGAGAACCAATATCATCATTGATGATGACTTGATGCACAAAGCGCTCAAGCTCTCTGATCATAAAACCAAAAAAGCCACTGTGGAAGAAGGATTAAAATTATTAATCGCCGTCAAAAGCCAGTCAACGATCCGAAAATACAGAGGAAAGCTCAAATGGGAAGGTGACCTTGACAGCATGAGAACGGATCAATGATTGTTGTCGATACATCCGTGTGGATTGATTATGTGCGGGGTATCGATGCCCCTCATACAAACCTGCTCGATTCTGAGCTGGATCACAACCGGATCATTACCGGAGATCTGATCATCACTGAATTTCTTCAGGGGTTTCGTCACGAAAAAGATTACAAAGCCGCCAAAGAGATCATGGACCATCTGGAGTATCATGACTTTGTCGGAAAACAAATCGCGTTGCATGCCGCACAGAACTTTAGACGATTACGCAAAGGCGGAGTGACCGTACGCAAAACAATTGATGTCATCATTGCTACGTTTTGTATTGAAAACGGTTTTGAGCTGCTGCACAACGACCGCGATTTTGATCCTATGGAAGCCCTGTTGGGTCTGAAAATAAAGAGATAGAGCAGAAGATCCGATATACGACTCTCTTTGGCCGGATTGAAAACGACGCTCACGGGCGACGAACCTCGTCGCCCTGCATTGGGCCCGGGATTTAAGCGAGTTTGAGGGGTCAAAGAATCGGGTGTATGCGGTTCGGGAGGCGGTGGCGGTGATCGAGGCCCGAACGTTGTGAGACCCGGAAGACGGATCGCGACGCGGTTCCACTCCGGTGCGCAGAACTGCCGGAGGTTCACCCTCCAATAGAACACGGAAAACACGGATCGACACGGATCGATTCTGGGAGCAAGGGTATTTGGATGGCTTTTATATGCGTCCTACCTGCTTTGGGGCTGTCGTTCTGGGTAAAAATTTTAATTATATTATGCAATAAAGCATTCACCTGAAAAAACAAATTTATGTTGCATGTTGCGCAACAAGTTGTTATGTTGGACTATGATAAAATCTTTCAAGCACAAAGGATTGCAAAAATTTTACGAAACCGGCACCACGTCCGGTATTCAGCCGGCACATGAGAAAAAGCTTCGAATCCGGCTGGCTGCTTTCGATACCGCAATAATATTAGACGATTTAGATCTGCCAGGATTTCGTTTGCATTGCTTGAAAGGTAAAATGCAAAAGTCATGGGCCATTGATGTTAGCAAAAATTGGCGAATCACATTCCAATTTATCGATGGTGATGTTTATATTGTTAACTATGAGGACTATCACTCATGAGAATGCACAATCCACCTCATCCGGGAGAATTTATTCGCGAGGTATATCTTGAACCTTATCAGTTGAGCATCCGATATGTCGCTGCAAAGCTTAAAATATCTCCATCCACATTCAGTCGGGTGATTAAAGGAGAAAGCAACGTGAGCCCTGAAATGGCGATCAGACTTTCAAAAACCCTGGGCAGGACTCCGGAAAGCTGGTTGATGATGCAAAACAATTTTGATCTCTGGAAGACTCGACAAAAGATGAATATTCAAGACCTGGAAAAGCTAATGCTGGTATAAAAGACGCCAATAAACGCTCTGGCTATAAAATTATTGTTTTCAACTCATTGCCTGAGAATATTAATTTTCAAAGAGCTCGTACTACCAGGACACATAGTCGGATCGGAATTCCCTGTTTACCTCTGCGATCTTTGCTGCTTTGCGTGATTCTTTTTTTATTCTCATACAAAATCCGCCACGGACAGAGTGTTCAGAGACATCCGTCTCGCCTGGCATAGCCATTAACACCGGGACATGTTTATGTTCGTCTAGTTCGTTGCTTGTTTTGCTTTGGTCGGATTGAGAACGACGCTCACGGGCGACGAACCTCGTCGCCCTGCTTTTGCTTTTTTCTATTCCGAATGACCTGGCGTTCCATGAAAAGGTGTTCAATGGAGACGTCCGCCCCAAGCCTGACGCCGGAACAACTGGATGCTGCGGATGTTATTCTCCATCTCGTTCGCGGACATGGGATAGATATCCGATTTGGCAATTTTTTCCGAGTGTTCGAACACGGTATTCAGCTGTTTGTATTGATCGACGGCGCTCTTGGAACTGGTAAAATCCGCGGGATAATAAAACTGCGGAACGGGTTTGGTGATGCCGTTGACCTCTTTCAGAAATGACAGCAGATTATTGATGGAATCGCGCAGCATCAATGCCGCCGAGTAACAAAAATCGGGATACCAGGAAATATTGCAATCTTCGGCATAGTGGTTATTCTGATAGACCTTGCCGGACTGATCAATATCATAGACTTTGTTAAACTTGGACAACAATGTGCTGTCGGCGACCGAGAATTTTTCCAGATCAAAGACACCGGCGGATTTGATCAACCGCTTGCCGAGCTTGAGTTCTTCGTATTCACTCTGACTGCTTTCGCTGAGAAATTCGCGGCCGAAAAACTCCCAGGTTTCCCCGAAAAACCGGATCAGATTGAGTTTATGATTGGCATTCACATCCACATCCTGATGGATGCGCTTGGCGATCTCGTACCAGGACACCGTGTCCAGTCGCAGCGCATTGGATATGCTTTCGTTTCGCGCGTTGATACGGCGCAGCAGGGTTTTAATCTTTTTGTCGCGCGCTTTTTGAATCCATCCGTACAGACAAAACGGCGCCTGCAGTCCCGCCCCCACCAGCGTGAAAAACGTTTCCAGTGCCTGATAATAATTCAGACGCAAGGCCAGGGCGGCGAGCATGCGGCTGTCCGTGTTCAGATGATTCCGGTGAACCCGAGCCGTATAGGCATAGTAATTCGGATCAATCGTTTGCAAAAAGGTCCGATTTCGTTCCTTTAGGTTGTTTCCCCAAAAACAGACCGGTACATTACCGATCTTGAATGTGACATAATCCATTTGCATACCCCGCAAATAATCTTTCCATACCTCATGCAAATGCAGAAACAGATGTAAATATGATATCGGATTAGAAAATTCGGTCAGCGGTACTCGAAAACCCCGACAAGGCAGCTTTGTCTGCCTGTGAAGACTCTACTCTGGTTTGGATAAATCTGCATTCTTTATTATATTGATTGAACAAATTAATTTATGATAATTATTCCCAAATTTTTACTTTTTTAAAAAAATCCCGGCAAATCCGATATTGGATTTTGCACCCGATGTTCGTACCTTTGCACATGTCACAAAACTCTACATACTTGAGCGTTTGCCTGAACCCGGTGCTTCAGAGAACCGTGATCCTGGACGATCTGCAGGAAAACCGGGTCAACCGCAGCCGCGATTATCGGCTGGACGCCTCGGGCAAGGGCATCAACGTCACGCGCGTGCTGCAGCAGCTGGGCGGCTCCTGTCTGCACCTGACGCAGGCGGGCGGGCATTTCCTTGAGCTGTTTCTGAAACTTGCGGCGCAGGATCAGCTGCGGGTGAACCGCGTGGAATCCGGCACGGACATTCGCATCTGCACCACCCTGCTCAACCGCGCGCGCCGCACCACCACCGAAATCGTCGAAGAAGGACGCCGGATTGAACCTGAAACCGGGACCCGCCTCTTCGACGCCTTTTTAAAGTGTATCGATGCCGTCGACGGTCTGATTATTTCCGGCAGCAAAGCGCCCGGGTTTTCCGACACCCTGCACGCCGACCTGGTGCGTGAAGCCAAACAGCGCTCGAAACGGGTGATCCTGGACACGCGCGGCGCCGATCTGGTGCATGCGCTGCGTTATACGCCCGACATGATCAAACCCAATCTCAGCGAATTTGCGGCCACGTTTTTCCCGGACGCCGATCCGGACAGCCAGGAAACGCTGCAAACCATCGAGGCAAAAATGCTTAAACTCGACCGGCAGGGTATCCTCTGCATTTTAACCGACGGCAGTCGGGCCGTGCGTTATGCGCACCAGGGCAGGATACACCGCCTCATCCCCGAGCCCCTGCAGCCGGTCAACACCATCGGCTGCGGTGACGCGTTCACCGCCGGACTCGCCGCGTATCTCGGCCGCGGCTCGATCGAACAGGCGATTCAGCAGGGCATCGACTGTGCGCGTGCCAACGCGCAGCTGCTGCGTCCCGGCGTCATTCGCTGAACCTTAAATTCAATCTTTGCAGTCCCGTGAATTTTCCGTACCTTATTCTGATCTAAAACCCGGAGAGTTATGCGCGCTTTATTCAAAATAGCCCGTCTATTGCGGAAGAATCCGCGTCTGGCCCTGAACAAGATCCGCACCACGCTGCGCGACAAGTGGTTCGCCCAAGCCGATTACCGCGCCGGTCAGGGCCGCGCGCATCCGCCGTCTACGGTGTGTCTGAAACTGACCAACGCCTGCAATCTGCGCTGCAAAATGTGCGGCCAGCCGCGCGAGGGCCACAGCCCCGGTGACATCAAGTATGCGCCGCCGGAATACTTTCAGCAGCGACTGGCGCTGGAGCCGTACAAGCAGCTCATCGACGAGCTGAAACCGCAGCGGCCGAACCTCTCATCTATGGGGCGGCGAACCGTTTCTGTACCCGGATATCATCCCGCTGATCGAATATGCCAAGTCGCATCACCTTACCGTTCAGGTCAACACCAACGGTCTGCCGCTGAAACGTCTGGCCGAACAAATCGTGCGCTCCGGACTGGATGATCTGATCATCTCCATCGACGGACCCTGCCAGGTGCATGATGAGGTGCGGGGACGCCGGGGCACGTTCGAACGCGTCCAACAGGGTCTGGAGGCCATTCAGGCGCACAAGAAACGCCTCGGAGTCAGCCACCCGCTCATCCGCGTGCGCGGCACCATCAGTCCATATAATTTCGACACCATCGCCGATCTCATTCCCATCGCCGAGGACCTGAACGCGGACAGTCTGGGTTACAACTGGACCTGGTTCACCACCCGCGAAACCGGTGAGGCGTATGAGACATTCATGAAAAACGTATTCGCGACCGATGCGCCGTCCTGGCGTCCATTCGAATCGGATGTTATCCTGGACCCGGACCGGCACCGCAAATACAGCGGTATCCAGCAGCAGCTGAAAACACTATTCAGAAACAAATCCCGGCTGCCCGTCAGCATGTCGCCGTTTCTGCAGCCGGACCAGGTGCAGACCTATTACGAAAACATTCACGAAACATTCGGGCATCACACCTGTTATGCGGTGTATGTGAAAAGCTATGTTCTGCCAAACGGCGATGTGACGCCGTGCCCGGATTTCCCGGATTATATCTGCGGCAACATTACCGAACAGCCGTTCACGGATATCTGGAACGGCGACCGTTACCGCAGCTGGCGGCGGGAGCTGAAAAACCGCGGACTGTTTCCGGCCTGTTACCGCTGCTGCGATCTGTTTTTATCCGATGTCAAATTTGTCTAGCGCTTATGAAGATACAGTTTATCAATCCGCCGTTCATGGGCCGGTTCAGCCGCGCCCAGCGCAGTCCGGGCGTCATCAAATCCGGCACCATGTATTACCCCTACTGGTTGGCGCACGCCGCCGCCTATGCGCAACAGCAGGGGCACGAGATTGACCTGATCGATGTGCCGGCGTCCGGGATGAGCGAAGCGCAGTGGACGCAGCGGGTGACGGCGTTTGCGCCTGATCTGATCGTCCTCGAATCCGTGACCGCCAGCTGGAAGGCCGACTGCGGGACCGCGGCGCAGCTGAAACAGCTGCAGCCGCAGACGCGCATTCTCATGGCCGGCACGCACGTGACCGCGCTGTGCAAAGAGACCCTGGAGCGCGAACCGGCAGTGGATTACGTTGCGGCCGGGGAATATGACATGACCATCACGGAACTCGCGAACGTTCTCTCTGAAAAAAATCCGACGTTATCCTCTGTGCAGGGACTGGCGTACCGCAACCACGGCGTTCCTGTGATGACAGTTGAACGTCCGCTCATCCGCGACCTAAACCGACTGCCGTGGATCGCTCCCATTTACAAACGCTTTCTGAATCCGCACGATTATTATTTCAACCTGTCGCATCATCCCATGCTGATGCTGATCGGCGGGCGCGGCTGCACGTCCATGTGCTTTTACTGCGTGTATCCGCAGGTCATGCACGGGCACCGCTACCGGCACCGCAGTCCGGAACATATTGTGGATGAAATGCTGTGGGTACAGACCCACATGCCGGAGATCCGCGAGATCACCTTTGAAGACGACAATTTTGCCGCCGACCCCAAATTCGCGCGCCGTTTTGCCGAGGTGGTCCGGGACCGGGGCGTCACCCTGCCGTTTTTTGCCAATCTGCGTACCACGGTGAACTATAACACCCTCAAGGCGCTAAAAGATGCGGGACTGCGCAACACCGCGGTTGGATTCGAATCCGGCGACAATATCATTCTTCGCAATATGCGCAAAGGCCAGAACACGGACCAACAGAAACGATTTGTCGAGAATGCGCACAAGCTGGGTCTGCTGGTGCACGGCTGCTTTATGGTAGGATTCCCCGGCGAAACCCGGGAGACCATGAACAAAACCCTGCAGCTGGCCAAAGCCGTCAAGCCGGACAGCGCCCAGTTTTACCCGGTGATGCCGTATCCGGGAACCGGCGCCTATACCTATTACAAGCAGCAGGGGTTTCTGGCGCACGAAGACTTTGAAAAATGGCTGGACGACAAGGGGGGGCATCAGTGCGTGATCAATCTGCCGGGACTGTCCGCGCCGGAGCTGGAAGCATTTTGCGAGCAGGCGTTCCGGAAATTTCATTTCGGTCCGGCTTATCTGCTCTACAAATTAAAGCAGGCGCTGCTGTCACCGCGCGAGGGCTGGCGTTCTCTGACCGCGGGATTGAATTTCGTACGTTATATCCTCACGCGCCGCAAAACGCACGCATCAGTTCAGGCGCATTCGCAATCCGCTGTGCCGCCGAACTGGCACCAGTACATCCGCGTGCCCATGGGACGCATGGAGCGTTTGCGAAAGCACGCTGATCGCACGTCCGATACGCATCAAAAATCGATGTAATACTCAGGTTTGGGCGGGCGTTTCTTCATCTTCCTTTTCTGTAAAGACCACAATAAAAAGCAAGACCATCCCCAGGGTGATGGCAATATCCGCGACATTAAACACCGGCCAGCGGGTCATGGAATAGCCGTCGAATTCCAGGAACCAGAGTTTGAATGGCGGGACATGGATGTTGAAAAAATCAGAGTCCAGGAAATCCACCACCGAACCGCGCCGGATCCGGTCAAACAAATTGCCGATAGCGCCGCCCAGAATGGCGGTCAGTGCCAGGCGGGCCGGCAATTTTTCTTTTTTCATCTGAAACAGATAATACATAATGAACAGGCTGACAATCACAGCCACCACAGTCAGCAATCCGCTGTGAGCCGGCTGAATGCCGAACGCCATTCCTGTATTTTCAACATAGGTAATTTGGAAAAAATCCCCCAGCACCGGATAAGTTTGATACAGAGACATGGTTTTTAAAATATATAGTTTCGTCACCTGGTCGAGGATAAAAACCGCAGCCGTTACCCACAGTATTCTTGTATGTTTCATAAGCTCACATATTTTATCTGTTTTCTTCCTGTGATTTACATTTGATACACAAGCGGGCGTGCGGAACAGCTTCCAGACGGTCATGGCTGATATCTTCTCCGCAGGAGACACACACGCCGAAATCGCCTTCTTCGATGCGTTCCAGGGCCAGATTCAGATGATACAGATAGTTCTGTTCACGCGATGCAAACATATACTGCTGCTCCCGGTCCATGGTATCCGTACCCTGATCCGCCATATGGAATGCATAAGCTGAATGTTCACCGGATTCATCGCGAACCGAGTTGTTCAGTCCGCTTGATTTCAAGTGATCCAGACTTTTCATCAAATCTTCGCGTTTTTTCAAAATCAATTCCCTGTAAAACGCGAGTTTTTCCTTATTCATATCGACCTCCCGGAATAATCCCGTAGTATTGCTTTTCTCCATTATACTTGCTCCACCCCGATCGTGACGGTATGTTCATCGATACTCCACGTCTTTTTTAAATCACCTTTCATCTGGTTAAAGATGATATCATTACACAAAGTTTCCTGCAATATATAATTGTTCATTTTTTCTATCGCCTGTTTCATATCCTCTGACGGGTCCGCATAAATTTTGATGCGGTCCATCACATCAAATCCGGCTTCTTTGCGCATTTTCTGCACACGATTGACAAATTCCCGGGCCAGACCTTCATGCAACAATTCCGGGGTTAATTCTATTTCCAGCGCCACGGTCAAATTCTGATCCGAATGCGCCGCCAGTCCCTCACGGCTTTCGATTTCCACCTGTATATCTTCGGGCTCAATGTAAATTTCATGGCCTTCCAGACTCACCTGTTCCCGGCCTTTATTGATCACCGCATTGACCTCCTCTTCCCCCATTTCCTCAATGAATGCGGCGACTTTGTTCACATTTTTGCCGAATTTGGGACCCAGGGTTTTGAAATTAGGCCTGGCGCTTTTGCTGAGCAATTCCTGTTCGGTTTCGGCATACCGGATTTGTTTTACATTTAACTCGTCTGTGATCAAAGGTTCCATACCTTTTAACAGATCACGCCGACGCTGATCCGGCGCCACCACCACAATCGCATTCAGGGGTTGACGCACCCGGATTCCCGTGTCATTCCGGACCGAACGCCCGGCTTCCACAATGCGGCGCACCAGATTCATACGCTCTTCCAGCGTGTCATCATGATAATCGACAAAGCCGCTGCCAGAACGCGGATATTCGCACAAATGCACACTATCCGACATATCGTCCTGCTTTGCAGTCAGATTTTTATAAACGGCTTCTGAAATAAACGGCGCGATGGGAGCCATGATTCTGGAAATGGTGATCAGACATTCGTACAGGGTCTGAAATGCGCCCTGCTTGTCTTTGCCCATTTCCGATTTCCAGAAACGTCGCCGCGACCGGCGCACGTACCAGTTGGAAAGATCGTCGATGACAAATTCCGATATGGCGCGTCCGGCTTTGGTGAGGTCATAGACCTGCAAGAGTTCGGTCACTTTTTGGGTCAGCGTATGCAGTGACGAACAAATCCATCGGTCGATTTCCGAGCGGTCGCCAACCGGAATGCGTTCGTTCTTATTATATTGAAATTTATCAATCTCGGCATACATGATGAAAAAATTATAGGTATTGACCAGAGTGCCGAAAAATTTGCGATTGACTTCATTCATGCCTTCCGGATCAAAACGGGTCGGCAACCAGGGCGGACTAACGGTCAGCAGGTACCAGCGCAGGGTGTCCGCGCCGTACTTGTCCATAGCCACAAACGGATTGACCACATTGCCTTTGGATTTGGACATTTTCTGTCCGTCTTTATCCAGGATATGTCCCAGGCTTACACAGGTCTTGTAAGTGGGTTCATCGAACAGAAAGGCGCCGATCACCAGCAGCGAATAGAACCAGCCGCGTGTCTGATCCACACCTTCGGATATGAAATCCGCCGGAAACTGGCTTTGGAATTTCTCCACATTTTCAAACGGGTAATGCCACTGCGCATACGGCATACTACCGGAATCGAACCAGCAGTCAATGACCTCGGGCACACGTTTCATACTGCCGCCGCATTCCGGGCAGGTCAAATCGATCTGGTCCACATAGGGTTTGTGCAGATCCAGATCATCCGGCACATCCCGTCCTTTTTCGCGCAACTCTTCAATGCCGCCGATACAGTCACTGTGCTCACAGGATTCGCAGCGCCACACCGGCAGGGGGGTTCCCCAGAACCGGTCGCGTGACAGAGACCAGTCGATGACATTGTCCAGCCATTCTCCGAACCGGCCGCTGCCGACTTCGGCGGGATACCAGTTGATCTTGTTGTTGTTGCGGATCAGTTTTTCCTTGATCGCTGTGGTTTCGATGTACCACGACTTGCGCGCGTAATACAACAGCGGGGATTTACAACGCCAGCAATGTGGATAACTGTGCTCAATTTTTTCGGATTTGTACAACAGACCGCGGTGTTTCAGGTCCACTAAAATATCCACGTCCGCGTCTTTGACAAACTTGCCGGCCCAGGGCGTCACCATCTCCATAAACTGACCGCTTTTGTTCACCGGATTGACCACCGGCAGATCATATTTTTTACCCACCTGATAATCGTCTTCACCAAACGCGGGCGCAATATGCACAATTCCGCTGCCGTCCGAGGTAGAAACAAAATCAGCCAGCAGCGTATAGTGGGCGCGCTTTTCCGGTTCGATAAAATCGAAAAACGGCTCATAGTCAATATCAGTGAGCTCGGAGCCCTTGTATTCTTTTAATATTTTATAGTTGCCGTCCAGCGCCAGCAGACGCTCTTCGGCCAAAATCAGTTTCTGACCCTTGTGTTCCACCTTGACATAGGTGACATCCGGATTCAAAGCCAAAGCCACATTCGAAATCAGCGTCCACGGGGTGGTGGTCCAGACCAAAAAAAACGTATCCGGTTCGCTTTTCAGCTTGGCCTTGACAAAAATGGACGGGTCTTTGACGGTTTCATAACCCTGAGACACTTCATGACCGGACAGCGGCGTCTCACAATGCGGGCAATAGGGAAGGATTTTAAAGCCCTGGTAGATCAGTCCTTTTTTCCAAAACTCTTTCAAAATCCACCAGACGGTTTCGATATAGTCATTGGTATACGTAATGTACGGATCGTCCAGGTCCACCCAGTACCCCATGCGCCGCGTCAACTCATCCCATTCCTGTTTGTAGGTCCAGACACTTTCATGACAGGCTTTGTTGAATGTTTCCACGCCGTACGCTTCGACCTGGTCTTTGCCGTCCAGTCCGAGATTTTTCTCCACTTCGATCTCGACCGGCAGACCATGCGTATCCCATCCGGCCTTGCGCTCGACGCGGTAGCCCTGCATGGTTTTCAGGCGGCACACCGTATCCTTGACCGCACGCGAAATCACGTGATGAATACCGGGTTTTCCGTTGGCGGTCGGAGGCCCTTCAAAGAAAACGAACGGGTTATCTGCAGGACGCTCTTCCACGCTGCGTTCGAACACGTTGTCTTTATCCCATTGCTTTAGAATCTCTGTTTCCAGCTCGGCCAGTTTGTTGCTGTCCAGTTTATTATACATCGTTTCGCACCCGTTTTATCGTTTTGCGTATTTTTTTAAAATAGGTTCCAGTTTGTCAATGGTCTCCTGCGGCCACAACTCCCGCGGTGTCATAAAAGAACCGGACAGCGCCTTCGCGCAGGAACAGTCCTGCTGTTCGGGGATTTGCGGGATCACGCGGCGTAAAATTTTTTTGGCCGTTTGGGTATTGGCCTGGATATAATTCATGATCATTTCCACAGACACGGTTTCGCCGGTTTCGGCTTCGTACCAGCAGTCAAAATCAGTCACCAGCGCCAGGGTTGCATAACAGATTTCCGCTTCCCGGGCCAGTTTGGCTTCGCTAACCTGAGTCATACCGATCACATCCATTCCCCATTGACGGTAGGTTTCGGATTCGGCCAGCGTGGAAAACTGCGGGCCCTCCACATTGATATAAATACCGCCGTCGTGTACATTGGCATCGATCCCGGCTCCGGCCTGCAGCAGCAGTTGGCGCAGATGGGCGCACAGGGGATCGGCGAATTGGATATGCGCCACAATCCCGTCACCGAAAAACGTATGCGCCCGCGCCTGATTGGTGCGGTCGAACAGTTGGTCAATGATGACCGCATCCGTGGGTTTGTAATCCTTGCGCAGGGAGCCCACGGCAGACACGGATAGTATATGCTGCACGCCCAGGGATTTGAATCCGTAAATATTGGCCCGGTTGTTCACTTCGGTGGGCAGCAGCCGGTGTCCTTTGCCGTGCCGCGGCAGAAAAACAATCTGTTTTCCCTCCAGTTCACCGATACTGTACACATCAGACGGTTCTCCGAACGGCGTGTCTATGCGTTCTTGCCGCAACGTACGCAGTCCTTCTATTTCATAGAGTCCTGAGCCGCCGATAATTCCAATTCGTTGTGTCATAGGGCCTTTATCTCTGTCAAAATATGCTGTATCAATTGGGTTAACACCGGACGCTGCATTTCAGCGACCTGTTTCACATCTTTGGCTGTCACATTCTGCATGGCGCCGGGCAGAGACTGATCGGTGACCAGTGTCAGACCCAGCACGCGCATACCGAGTTGCCGGGCTCTGGCCACTTCGGGGACTACGGACATGCCGATGATATCGGCGCCCATTCGCCGGTACATGCGAATCTCCGCCTCGGTCGGCAGAGCCGGGCCGGTGATACCGGCCAGAACCGCAGGATGCAACATCGCTCCGGTCTTCCGCGCAGCTCGTTCGGCGCAATCTCTCAAATTCAGATCAAACGCGGCGCTCATATCCGTAAATCCGGTATAGCCCTGGAGATCGGTAAACAGGCTGCCGGTCAAATTGATCTGATCCGTCAAGCAGGCCAGCGTACCCGAATGCAAATGCGGGCGAATCCCGCCCGCGGCATGCGTCATTATGACCTGTTTGACACCCAGAGCGGCCAGCACATCAACAGGAAACACCACATCGGCAAAAGAATGTCCTTCGTACAGATGATAGCGGCCCTGTAAAACACAAATATCCGTCATCCAGCGCCCGAAGACCAGGCGTCCGGGATGAAATGCCACATCTGATACCGGGAAACCGGGGATGTCAGAGAATGCTACAGACTCTGCATCACATACTTGTCCGGCCATATCGGCCAGACCGGTCCCGAGGATCAGGGCCGTATCGGCACGGTTGTCATATGATTTTAGATCATCACAGGCGCGATTCAGTCTGTCGGTTCTGCGTTCTGCCACCGGCTCAGCCGGGATTGCGGTCACGTTCGGATGTCTCACTGTCGGGTCTCGGATGGAGGGCTCGCCGGGACTGGTATTGACTGCTTTCGGCATTCTGCTGCGCCGGGCGCTGCGGTTTGCGGCTGCCGACGGACTCTGACTCCATGACATCCAGCATGTCCAGTTGCGACTCGAGCATATGCCGCAATCGTTTGTTGATGGCGTCTCGCTGTGATTTCAACAGACTGATCTCATGCCGAATGGAGAACAATTCTTCGCGCGCATCCTTGATAATGTTCTCGGCTTTGAGTTCGGCTTCGTGCATGATAATTTCAGCCTCACGCCGCGAGTTTTCGCGGGAATCTTCCATTGTGCTCTGAGCCTTGACCAGTGTATCCCGCAACGACGTTTCGACCTGCTTGTAATCGCGAAGCTGAGTGCGCAATTTGATCAGCTCGTCGTTCATCTGATTCTTTTCCCGAATCATGACTTCAAATTCATCGGCGATCATGGTCAAAAACGCATCGACTTCTTCCTGATCGTATCCGCGCATGACCCGTTTGAAATCATGCTTGCGTAGTTCCAGCGGTGTTAACTTCATATCCGACCACCTATTGCATTTACATGGCTAAATATTTCAAAGTCGATACCAGAAATCTATCCAAAAAAATGAGCGCAAAGATGACAATGAGCGGTGAAAGGTCCAGTCCTCCGATCGGCGGAACATAACGGCGCACCCAACCCAGAACCGGATCCGTAATCTGATGGATAAATCGCACAAACCCATTGTACGGATTCGGATTAATCCAGGACATCACAGCTCTGATAATAATTATATACATATACAAAGTCAACGCCAGATGCATTACATCGGCCAAAGCGTTGAAAAAATTGGCTAATATTTGCATAATAAATCGCCTTTGCTTTATTTTACATCTTTACAACCGTAAACGAAAAGATTTATAATATACATGTCACATACCTAAAATGCAATTAAAATTTAACGGAAAGTCCGGGCGCTTTTGCCAGCGCATTGGCGATGATATGTTCAGCGTCCTGTTTTAACTGCTGCAAATGCGTTTCTCCCTTAAAGCTCTCCATATAAATTTTATTGATATCTTCGGTGCCGGAGGGACGCGCCGCGAACCAGCCATTGCGTGTCACCACTTTTAATCCGCCGATGGGCGCGTCATTGCCCGGCGCCCGGGTCAGAATGTTTTCGATCGGATCTCCGGCCAGCTCTTTTTCCGTAATCGCGTCCGGTGATAATTGTTTCATGCGCGATTTCTGTTCCGCATTCGCCGGCGATTCGATGCGTGCATACATTGGCGCTCCGAATTCCCGGGTCAGGTCCTGATAAATGTCTCCCGGATCTTTATCGGTTTTCGCCATAATTTCGGCGGATAATAAAGCCAGGATAAATCCGTCCTTGTCCGTGGTCCAGACCGACCCGTCTTTGCGCAGAAATGAGGCGCCGGCGCTTTCTTCGCCGCTGAATCCGCAGGTTCCGTCCAGCAAATCATCGACAAACCATTTGAATCCCACCGGCACTTCTTTGACCTCGCGTCCCAGATGCCCGGCCACCCGGTCGATCATGGAACTGGACACCAGGGTTTTGCCCACTTTGACGTCTTTATGCCACTGCGGACGGTTTTGAAACAAATACCAGACCGCCACAGACAAGTAGTGATTCGGATTCAGCAGTCCCGACTGCCGGGTGACGATGCCGTGCCGGTCAAAGTCGGGGTCATTGCCAAAGGCAATATCATATTGATCTTTCAGGCTCAGCAGTCCGGCCATGGCATAGGGAGAGGAACAGTCCATGCGGATTTTTCCGTCATGATCCAGAGTCATAAACTGAAACGATGGATCGTAATGACCGTTGCGCTCTTCAATATTCAAATGATAGCGTTCGGCAATGGGCTGCCAGTAGGCGATACCGGATCCGCCCAGGGCATCGGCGCAAAGACTCAAACCGGCGCTGCGAATCGCGTCCAAATCCAGAATGGTCTCCAGATCATCCACATAGGCGGAGATATAGTCAATAAACTGCACATCGCTGCTGCGCAGCGCCGCGCTATAAGGAATGCGCCGCACGCGTGACATGTTGCCGTCCAGAATGGCATTGGCGCGCTCCGCAATCCATGCGGTGATGCCCGTGTCCGCCGGGCCGCCGCTGGGCGGATTGTATTTGATACCGCCGTTGTCCGGCGGATTGTGCGACGGTGTGATGATAATGCCGTCCGCTTTGTCATCGTGCTGCCGGTTCCAGGTCAGAATGGCATGCGACACCACAGGTGTCGGTGTAAATCCCAGATTTTCATCCACATTCACAGTCAGGCGGTTACCGGTCAGCACCTCCAGCACGCTGCGGAACGCCGGCTCGGACAGGGCGTGCGTGTCTTTACCAAGATAAATCGGTCCTGTGATACGGTTTTGTCTGCGGTAATCACAGATAGCCTGGGCGACGGCCAGGATATGATGTTCATTAAATGATGTATTCGAAGTGCCCCGATGACCGGAGGTCCCGAACGACACCTGTTCGCCGGGCCTGTAAACATCCGGAGTCTGCCCATAGTATGAACTGATCAGCGCCGGAATATCAACACGCAATTCCGGCGGCACAGGCTGACCCGCTTGTTCATGTATACTCATACAACCTCCTGTTCAACTATTAGACGAATCAAAAAATATCGTACGCACAACCATTGGCGTCCGTTTCACCGGACACGTATTCGCGCGTACCCAGATCTATATCCGACAATATAACAATTCCTTGAATATTCTTCCACCCCTTTTCCGACTCGCAAAACAAGGCGCAAACGCGCGCCGGCCTTTACCCCAAAACCCGGTCGGCGCCTTTGCCCTCGCGAATAATTTCGGGTTCTTCAGCAGTCAAATCAATGACGGTTGACGGATGCAGTCCCGGTTCTTCGCTTTCCAGAATCAAATCCACCGCATGTCCGAACTGTTCTTCGATCTCGTCCATGTTAATCGTGTATTCATCCTGATACATACGCGCACTGGTGCTGATGATGGGATGCCCAAAGGCTTTTAGCAGCGCATGACATACCGGACTGTCCGGCACCCGAATGCCTACGGTCTTGCGTTTTTCCAGCAAGATTTTCGGCACCTCGCGGCTGGCTTGCAGAATAAACGTATAGGGGCCCGGAGTCAGACGTTTCATGATTTTGTAGGCCGGATTGGACACATGCGCATACTTTGCGATGTTTTTCAGATCCGGACAGATAAAACTCAAGCGGGATTTTTTGCGCGCCCCTTTGATCTGATAAATTTTTTGAATGGCTTTTTTATTGTGCAGATCACATCCCAGGCCGTATACCGTATCGGTCGGATAGATCAGCAATCCGCCTTGATTTAGCACATCCAGCGCTTTTTGCACAAAGCGTTTTTGCGGATTGACAGGATTGATGACAAATCGTTCCATAGGGTCCTCGTGGGTTAAGGGTTCCAGGATGACCAATTTAATTCAAACTCACGTACCGTGGCATAATGATAATCCGGCCGTTCGGTCAGCGGCCGCATATGGGGGCGGTCGAACCAGCTGACGCCGGCGCAGCGCATTCCGGCGGCGCGGGCTGCCTGGATGTCGCCGTTGCTGTCTCCCACATACATGGTCTCCTGCGGCGGCACACCCAGCTGTTCAGCCGCAGCGATCAATCCTTCCGGGTGCGGTTTGCCGTTCTCCACTTCATCCCCGGCTATGGTGACCTGAAACGCAAGATCGGGGAACAACAAGTTCAGAGAAATATCCAGTGTTTTTCGGCCCTTGCCGGTTACAATACCGACCGGCATGGTTCCGGCCATGTATTTTAATACATCGGGCAGACGTTCCGGCACCGGTACGTTGACATGCTGTTCGCGATAAAGATCGTAAAAGCGTTTCTGAACCGCCATCACATCAGGGTGATGGGCATATTGTTCAGCAATAATAACATCCTCGGCCGGACCGAACCAGCTGAGAACCGTCTCCGGCGGCAGCGCCTCGCCTTCATATTCAAAATGCAGGGTCTTGAAAACAGAGAATATGGTCGGCAGCGTATCCGCCAGGGTGCCGTCAAAATCAAACAAACAAGCTTTTATCGGCATAAATCAACACTCTTTTTTTTATTGACCGGGTGAATAAAACTCTAGTCCTGAATGCGGGCGCATGATCTGGCGGGTGAGCTCTTTGAAATCATCGTCGTTATTGACAAAATCGATTAATGTGCAGTTGATCACCAAAAGTGCGGTATCGTTATAATGAAAAAAGAATTTATTATAAGCCTCGTTCAGGGCGCGGATATAATCTTCGCTCATGTTTTTTTCATACGTCCGGCCGCGTTTTTTGATATTGTCCATCAGCCGTTCGGGCGTAGACTGCAGATACACCACCAGATCCGGCCTGGGTATTTCGCGTTCCAGCAGTTTGGCGACTTTATCGTAAAGCAGCAGTTCCCGGTCTTCCAGATTCAAATGCGCAAAGATACGGTCTTTGGCAAACAAATAATCGGATACGGTATATTCATGAAACAAACTGGGTTGCTGAAAACTTTCCAGCTGCTGTCGATAGCGGCTGAGCAAAAAAAACATCTGAGTCTGAAACGCAAACCGTTGCGGATCCTGATAAAAATCCTGTAAAAACGGATTCTCCTCCGGGCGTTCATAGATGATCTGGGCGTTCAGCTGCTCACCCAATTTACGCGCCAAACTGGTTTTTCCGGCTCCGATCACGCCTTCAATACAAATATATCGGGGTTCACCCACAGCGGCTCCTTTGTTCAATCAACTCTAATGACGGCGACGCCTGCACCCGGATGACACGTTCGTCAGTCTTTAGCCCGCGCAGCCCGTGTTCAACGGTTTTTCCGGTTCCGGGACGGTCAAATCCGGACCCACATCCTTTAACGGCTGCAGAACAAAACGCCGGCGCATCAATTCCGGATGCGGAACGCACAGCCCGTCCTCGCGGATTATCTTGTCACCATACAACAACAGGTCCAGATCGATCAGCCGCGGTCCCCAGCGCATCGTACGCACACGTCCCATACGGGTCTCGATCTGCAAAAACAACTGCAGCAGATGGCGCGCCTTCCGCTCAGTATCCAGAGCAGCGACGGCATTGTAAAAATCCGGTTGCTCAGTGATCCCGACCGGAGCGGTACAATAGATCGGCGACACCCGGAGCAGCGACACCCGGTCCGATGCATGAACACAGCTCAAAGCGGTGAGCAGATTTTTGTAGCGGTCGCCCTGATTGCTGCCCAGCCCCATATAGGCGCGCACGCTCATATCTGTTCACGTTTACGTGTAATCTCGATCTGAGTTCCATTTGCGAGACCGCCCAATGGGGCAAACGGTTTGCGCACCCGCACGGTCACCTGGTGGATGTCAAACGCATCCAGAAGCGTACGGGCAATGCGCTCACTCAGGGTTTCGATGAGATAAAAACGCTCCCGAACCACAATGCTCTCCACTTTGCGGTACACCTCGCGTACATCCACCACGTGCTTGAGATTATCGGTGGCCGCAGCCTGTGCAATATCGGTCAGCATCTCTATATCCACTTCGAATCGCTGACCGTTTTTCATTTCATCCTGTTCCAGTCCGTGATGCGCGTGAAAAATCATACCCATCACAGATAATTTATCATGTTTCATCAAGACCTGCCGTAAGATAAAAGTATTGCAATATATTAAAATAGCTTAAAATTGTCAAGACAATTCACCCGGCGGAAAATCTGTTAACTATCAATAAAATTAATCGATTATTTCATAAAAAGCACCGGCTGTCCGGAGAATGTGACATTTTCCTTTTAAAATTAAAACATTGTTCTTACGTTAATACAATACCGAAAAACAGGCGGTTGATTCAGAATAAAACACCCCGACCGGTGTATCTATATAGAGTCAAACAATGGATAAAATCAGGACCTGCAATGAACGACACACAAACGATAGTAGCGAATCAGGAGGCGGCCGCTGCGATTATCACCAGCGATGATGATGTCATCCGGGCCTGTCAGAGCGGCAGCAGGCAGGCGTACGGTTATCTGGTCAACCGGTATTCAAGACGGGCGTATTACACGGCTCTGGGACTGGTCGGTTGTCACGACAGCGCCATGGATCTATCCCAGGACGCGTTTGTGCGCGCCTTTCGCCAAATCTCGTCTTTCAAGCCGGGCAGCCGCTTTTTCACCTGGTATTACCGGATTCTGCGCAATCTTTGTCTGAACTATATTCGTGACAAAAAACGCCACGCGCGTTCATTTTCTGAATGCGACCCCCGGGACCTTTTGACGCTTTCGGATCAGACCGAGGATATCTCACAGCATATAGAACAGGAGGAACAGCAGGCGGCTGTCTGGAAGGTATTGGCACAGATCAAGCAGGAAGAACGTGAAATTATTGTCTTGAAGGATTTCCAGAATTTATCCTATAAAGAAATCGCAGAATGTTTGAATTGTCCGCAGGGCACCGTCATGTCGCGGTTGTACCATGCGCGGCGAGCTTTGAAAGCAGCAGTTGAAAGGATCTATCCATGACGGACACGAAACGAAAACGATTTGAACAATTGATGATGCAAAACCTGGATAATGAAATATCGGGACAGGAACGCCGGGAACTGGATGTCATGATGAAGGAACATGATGCATGGCGCCGGGAGTACGAATCGTTCAAACAATTAAAGGAGGTCACCCAAAACATGGACTTTAAAAAACAGCCTCTGGAAACATGGGACCTGTACTGGACCCGTGTGTACAATCGTCTCGAACGCAATGTCGCATGGATTCTGCTCTCCATCGGCGCAGCAATTAGCCTGACGTTCGCGGGATTTGAAATGATTGAACAGATTATCCTGGACCCGCATCTGCATCTCATGGTTAAAATCGGATTTTTATGTGTATTGGCCGGCGGCGCTCTGCTGCTGGTTTCAACCGTCAGAGAACGCATTAAAACCGGTCGCAACGACCCATACAAGGAGGTTATTCGATGATAGTGACACCGTCAAGCGGAATTACAGGAAAACGCATTACCGAGACCATCGGACTGGTGCGCGGCAATACCATACGCGTCCGGCACCTGGGCCATGACATCATGGCCGGTTTGAAAACACTGGTAGGCGGAGAAATCCAGGAATACACCAAACTCATGGCCGAAGCCCGTGAACAGGCCATCGACCGAATGATTCAGGTGGCAAAGAGTGAAGGAGCTGACGCGATTGTTGATGTTCAGTTTTCAACCAGCTACATCATGGGGTCTGCCGCGGAAATTCTGGTGTATGGAACAGCCGTTAAACTGCAGGATGAATAAAGACTTTTGGCCAGCACGCTTACAGGGGAATTTGTGCTGGCCAGCTTGAAAAAATATTGAGAGTTTTACGGGCTAAAATTGCACAATTAATTTGAAACAGCCAACGCCTATCCTGTTTTGAAATGCATTTAAAATAGCGCACATTATTCAGGCTTTTGAAAGGGCTTGAGGTTTATCAAACGGATGCAGCCGGAGCATGGAAAACGATAGACGATTCAGCTTTTCATTCTCTACCTCCTATCATCATGCGTTGGGCCGGTCGTGAGAGGGGGCGGCCCAGCGCATACGGGCGTTCAATGGGGAAACAAATGAAGCAAAATGACCATCATAATCAGAGCCGGCAAAAAGTTGCTTACCTTGATGCGTTTCAGACTCCAAAAGGTTTATGCCCAGGGCCAGAATCATCAAGCCACCCACCGCCGTCAATTCGCTAATCAGCGTCTGAGACAAAAACTCGCCAAACAGCGCGGCCAGCAGTGTAATCCCGCCCTGAAATAAAATTAGGGGAATTACGGAAAACATCACACCGATTCCGAATGCCGTTGTGAGCGCAATAGATGAGAAGAAATCCAGCATGGATTTGGTCAGCAGCAGGCGCGGCGGATTTCCCAATCCTTCCTCGATCGCGCCCAGCAGGGTCAGAGACCCGATACAGAACAGCAAAAAAGCGGTGATCAGACCTTCGGTAAAACGCTGGTTTTCGGTTTTTAGATGCCGGGCCAGAACATCGGAAAGTGAATTCAGCCGCTCTTCCAGGTGCACGGCTTCACCCAGCAATCCGCCGGTCACCAGACTGAGAATCAGCAGCAGCTCGTGCCCGGTTTTGAGGGCCATGGAAACACCGAGAAAAATGGTAAACAGCCCAATGGCCTGAAAGACAATCCGGGTAAAGCGCTCGGGCAGTCTGCGGTGAATGAGCAGACCCAGTGTACTGCCGATAATAACAGCCGCAGCATTGACCCATGTTCCTGTCATATGCACTCCTGATTTTTATGTTCGCTGTGCGGCGTTCCGGTCTTTTCCGCCGCAGGCCGCAGTTTGTGAAATTCCTTGGAATTTCGTTGCAAAACTGCTATGTTGCAGATATAGAATGTAACAGAAGGAGAGCAATATGTCAAGCCTGAGTCAAAAAGAATTGATACAACTAATTCAATCCGTTTTTCCCAAACTCGACGGCGATCGTCAACTGGCCCTGCTTGTGGATGTGCCCAATCAATCCGCAGACGACACTGACCTCTGGAAAACACGCCGTTCTTTTGCCGAATCGTGGGCGGCACAATTAAAAGAGGCTCAATCCGAACTGGACCTCGAGGTACGGCTGGTCGGTTACGCCAGTGTGGATTCCAACAATGCGGATCTGCCGCTGGAGTTTTATCCGGTCGACTCTCTGCCGGATGTATCCTCAAATTTCGGCAAAGATTCCATTCCCGCCGCCGACTTTTTTTCCAGCACTCAAATTATCATGGCGCCCACCCAGTATTCTGCAACCGCCCCCTTAAAAGTGGCAGCAAGCCGGTACGGATTCCGCGCGGCCACCATGCCCGGCTTTTCCGAGGCCATGATCCCGGCGTTGCGCATTGATTACGAACGTGTAAACCGGCGTTGTCAACTGCTGCGAAAAAAACTCAATGACGCCGAAGAAGCCAAAGTGGAATTTGAATCGGACGGCGAAACGGTCGTTGTGCACTTTGACTTGCGTCATCGTCACGCGCATGCCAGCAGCGGACGCTTTCCCGATCCCGGTACCGCCGGCAACCTGCCCAGCGGCGAAACGTATATTGTGCCGTATGAGGGGGAATTGGATATTCCCAGTGAAACCCACGGGGTTCTGCCGGTGCAGTTTGATGACGAGGTGGTTCTGTTCCGCGTCAAAGACAACAAAGCCACTGAAGTATTGGTCACGGACCACAGAGCCGCAAACAGCAGGATTATCTGGACCACGAACCCGCCTATCGCAATATGGCGGAACTGGGATTCGGATTTCTTTCCGATTTCGGACTCGGACCCATCGGCGCCGTGCTGTTGGATGAAAAACTGGGCTTTCATGTGGCATTCGGACGCAGCGATCATTTCGGCGGTGCTGTCGGACCCTCGGATTTTACATCACCGTCAGCTGTGGTTCATATCGACCGTATCTATATTCCGGAAACCCAGCCCGCTGTCCGGTTGAAACGTATCGAGCTGCTGTATCTGAAATCCAGTGAGACCATCCTGGTTGACGGTGAGTACCAGATTTTTAAAGATATGTAAATGTCAACGGGGATAGAGTGCTCTCCCATCTTCCCCGAGCTATAGGGTGGGGCTATGAAACAAAGTCTGCCTAATCTGACTATTCGGAGCAGTCATGTATCAAAAGAAAGAGCTCTCAGTATCTGTTCAATGCGTTTGCCAGTGGGTATGGACTGCTCATAGAAGACATGATGCACCTTCACCGCCAGAACGGCAAAGCGGTCTGGGGGATAACACGTTCAGGAAACGCATCAGCATGACGGGTTAAAAAATGCGCCGCTGTTGTAATAGTGAAACAGCTGCCGCGACGGCCCGCTGTCATATTCATGAATATGATGCGACAATTCGCCGGCGCTCATATTGCCGTTCTTCCAGGACTGAAATTTTTTGTACAATTCCTGCATATATCCGGCAAGTTCGCGTTCATACGCTTCGATTTTCAAATGCCGGAGTTCTTTTTTCAGATGCTGCAATATGTTACTTCCCTCGCTTTTATTTCATCCCCAATTTACGGCCCTGCTGCAGCAGAGCAATGGCTTCCCGAATTCTGCGATCTCGGGTTTCAGCACGTTTGGCTGCAGCGACCCAGCCGATGTACTGTCAGCCGCATCCGCGGATACGCCTGCCGCGCAAGCCAGACAACCGGCTGCGCATTGTTTCATAAACACCCGTCGTGTTGGTTTCATACATCCCTCAGAAAAGGGTTCGCTGCCATGCAGTGTTGATTTTAACAATGTAATTTACGGGATGAATTAAAAAACTGCAACTGTTTTTGCAGTATACGAATCATCATGGATGATCATATCATTAAAAAAAGCTTCTGAAAAAATCAGCGGTTTCGGGAATCTTATCGTATGAAAAGGAGATTTATGAGCAAATCCCATAAATGGACCCATCATGACATCCCGGATCAATCGGGAAAGACTGTGATCGTCACCGGCGCCAACAGCGGTATCGGATTTGAAGCGGCCAAGGCTTTGGCCGGTAAAGGCGCCCGGCTGATCTTGGCTTGTCGGGATCGGGCCAAATGTCCGGCCGCCGCCGAATCCATAATATCCGAACATCCGAATGCGGATGCGCATCCCATGCATCTGGATCTGGCCGAACTGGAAAGCGTTTTCCGCTTCGCCGATGAGTTCAGAAGTCATTATAAAGACCTGAATATTCTTATCAACAACGCCGGCGTGATGATGCCGCCGTATTCAAAAACCCGGGACGGTTTTGAGCTGCAGTTCGGAGTCAATCATCTGGGCCATTTTGCTTTAGACGGTCTGCTCATCGATCTGTTGGTGAATACGCCCGGAGAAACCCGGGTGGTGACGGTGAGCAGTTACGCGCACACCACCGGTGATCTGGATTTCGGGATCTGAACTGGGAACAGCGCAAATACAATAAAGTCCGGGCCTATGGCGACAGCAAACTGGCCAATCTGTATTTTGCGTTTGAACTGCAGCGTAAACTGCACGCGTCCGGTGCGAACAGCATCTCGGTGGCCAGTCATCCGGGCTGGACTGCCACCAACCTGCAGCGTCACGTCTCGCTGGCCGCTCTGCTAAATCCGCTGGTCGGTCAAAATCAGGAACACGGCGCCTGGCCTGCAGAATACGCGGCCGTAGCCGGCGAGCTGCGCGGCGGCGAGTTTATCGGACCGGATGGCTGGATGCAGGCGCGCGGTCATCCGACACTGGTAGAGGCGAAAGCGCTGGCCTATGACCGGGACACTGCCGCGCGGCTGTGGCGCGAGTCGGAAGATATGAGCGGTGTCAAATGGTCGTTGTAACCCATTCTGCCCGGCCGCATACGCGGCGCTGTCATTTTTCAGGTGGATTCCTGACAGATTCCGGTTTGGTGCATCGGAAACAGCAACAGCACAATAAAAATTCTCAAAAGATAGCACTCGGTGCAGCTTTGGGGACAAGCACGGACATCACCATTTGATTTTTTTCGACAACATAGACAAAGGTATCGCTCTGGGATCAAGCTCAGGAGGTGCGATTGGACTATACCTTGGCATTGCAGTCGGTTTATTTTTGGCAAATCAATCAACCATTTTTTTTATTACTGATCGGGGCGGCACGATTGGGTGTCGTATGATAACAAGCTACAGGTACAATGCACTCCGGGCTTTTCCGTCTACCGGATCCTATGGTGTTTATATGAAATGATAATCTTTGGCCAGCAGCACAGACGCTAATATTTTTATTGATGACGACATACTTTGGTTGCAACTCATTAACAGAATTCGTATGTTTAGATATGTGTTCCACTATTTTAAAAAAAA